>JAPLLL010000032.1 GCA_026387595.1 Candidatus Omnitrophota bacterium | reverse complement strand
TTTACCGTCTTACTCAATAGCAAAGCTGACCGATACCACGGCCATTACTTTTTTATCAAGCGAAGTGGTATCATTTTCGCCGTAGTCCGAGACATCGGTCGATGTGACCGGGGTGATCTGGAATACGCCCATCCTTGCCGAGCGCATCAGGCCTATCTTGTTGCCTGCGGCCCTTACCATGCTTTGGGCCCTTTCTTTGGCGTTAGCGGTAGCCAGGGCCAGCATCTCTATCTTGAGCTGGTCTATCTTGGTATAAAAATACTGCGGCGCATCGGACTCGAACTCTACGCCTTGGTCTATGAGTTCTGTCGACTCGCGCGATACACGGTCGATCTTGTCCACGTCGTTTGAGCGTATCTCGATACCCTGGAACAGCCTGTATCCCTGGATATCGTTTGTGTCGTTGCCTTTTTCGTTCTTTTTGTATATTGTCGTAGTCGTGATCTGGGAAATGATCACCTCTTTCTCATTCACGCCCTTTGATACCAGATACTGTTTGGCCTTTTCAAGGTCCTCCTTTATCTTCTTATAGGCCGCTGCCATGTCCGGTTCGCGCCTTGAAAAAGTCGCCTTCCAGACTATGTAGTCGCTTTTTATCTCTTTCGTGGCCGAGCCGGTAACGTTAATATTTTCCCTGGTAAACTTCATTACTTTTAAAAACCCTCCCGACAAAATAACGCTCGAAACTATCGTCGCCACCGCGATACACACGCCCAGCACGATGATCTGGGAATTCTTCAAAAACCCGCCGCTTTCCATTGCCCCCTCCTTTTTCTAACTACCCCAAAAATACGAAAACCTTCGCAGGTTACACCCACACCCACGAAGGTTTTACTTTATTATAGTCCGGGATTTAATCCTTCCAACTCGGGACTTGCCTGATTGTAGAATAAAGTATAGCACCTATTCAATAGTTGTCAAATTGAGAAGCGGTTCTTTTGGAAACGTCCCCCAAAATCGCTTTCCTAACCTATCTTTCTGCCGAATGCCCGGGTTCTTTCGGAAATGCCTTTCAGTTTCCCGATATCCCCTGATTCACCCGCGTTAGCTACGAGCAGCGATTTAAAACGCATGCCGGTATAATCGGCCGTTATCTTGAACGGCTGCGCAAGGGCGTCAAGTCCCGTGTCCTCGTAAGCGCTGGCAAGCAGGACAAGGGTCTTGCCTTTCAGGGGCGTTGTCATCGTATCGGTTTTATTGTCCCATTTATAAAGAGAGAACATCCTGTCCATTATGAGCTTTAGCTGCGCGCTTGCCGAGAAAAAATAAAGCGGCGTCGCCATGACGATCACATCCGCTGCCGGGAATTTTGCGAGCGCGGCGGCCGCATCATCCTTGACCACACATTCGTATTTAGAGGACCTCTGGCATGCCCTGCAGGACCTGCATCCGTTTGTCTTATATTTTAAATACGCGGCGTGAACAACCTCTACATGCGCGCCTTTTTCCTTCGCGCCTTCGCTGAACCACTTTACCAGCGCAGCGGTATTGCCGTTTTTTTTATGACTTCCCGAAACGATCAGTATTTTTTTCACCATTTACACCCTTGGCTCTTGATCACAAACCCTTATTTTTTAAGTAGCTCTCGAATGAGCGGTCATAGGTCCGCTCAGCCTTCTTGTCGAAGTAACATGCCGGCAGTTCTCCGCTTGAGCGGTGATACGTCAGGCACTCGCAGCATACCCCGTGCCTCGGGCACCCGGCATAGGTGCAGTTGCACATCGCCGTATTTTTCTTAAAATTACCGCATTCTGTCATACTAGGATAGATATAGGATTTCGCAATAGGCCCTTATTGGTAATTGACAAAACTGAGCGGGATCGAGAAATCAAGCGCCCGCAGGTGCGCGATGACTGAATCATTAGTGCCGTTTATGCTTCCAAACTGGACAGTGGCACCTTTAACGATAATTGCCGAAACTGAGTGGGATGGAAAAATCATCCTGCCTTTGCACGGTTAATCATGAAATTTATGTTTTCGTTTGAATTGTGCGGGATGATCTCAATGGCAGGATATCGGTCTTTCCAAACGCGAAAGACCTCATCCACGAAGCCCTGCCCCACAGTATCAACATCTTTAAAATCCAAAATAATAACTTTAAATTTTTCAAGGCTGCTCAGGATCCTTCTGGCCTGGGATCTGGATATATACTCATTCCCCATTCTATACAACTTTACAACTACCTTTGTCTTGCTAAATTCAAAAGAATCCCCCGTGTATTGCTTAAAGACATTGCTTATATTGATATGCGAATCAAGCCTGATCTTAAAATCCACCTTAGTACCTGTATAATTTTTAACATCTTTAATAAAAACATCATTTAAAAGATTATTGAAGATCAATTTTTTACGGCCGCTTTGGATAATAAGCATGTCAGCCACTCTTGATGTGAAGAAAATACCTTCTCCCGTATGAGCCTTAGGATCCGTTGACAGCTTACCTTTAAGCAGATCCTGGATCGCTTCCATATCGGTATTAAGATGTTTTTTTTGCCTTATATTGTTAAATATACCTATCCCTTTGTCTATAACGTGAAAATACACTTCATCCCGCTCTCTTACCATAATAACCTCGCAGGTTTTAGACCTGGAATGTTCTATGGCGTTGTTAAGCATTTCCGTAAAGGCATAGTCTATAACATGAGAAACGTTGCCGGAAATAGCCAAAAAAATACCGGTGTTTTTTTTGATCTCGCCCAACACGATATCTTCCGAAAGGTTTTTATTGCTTAGAATACGGTGAAATGAGGTTATGGATTTTATAGCACGTTCCCTTGTATGAGACGCCGCAAGTACGTATCTGGCCTTGTTTGCTTTGCCGATAAGTATTATCTTGTTTTCATTACGCAATGTCTGCAGAAACCTGTTTATGTACGCCCTTGAGAATCCTGTGGCTTTTATAACATCTGAAACTTTCAGCTCTTTATTCTTACCCACGAGCATACGCAGAATTAAAGCCCGTACATCCATGACCCTACTCCTTCTTGTTGACAACTATAGTATATACTAAAAATTAAAAGTTGTCAACTAGTTGTAAACTCGGCTTTCCTTTTTTCGCTTACCGATAATTGACAAAACTAAGCGGTATCGGGAAATCGAGGGCGCGAAGTTTTCAAAGCAACATTGCCTTTTGCGCCAGGCTGTGCAGTTCTGCGTTTGCCAAAGCTGATACCTTCTTTTTTACGGTCCTTGAAAAATACTCTTTTTCGGTCTTGCTCAGTTTTTCGCCTTTAAGTTTTTTCAAAAATAACTCCTTCTGCTTCGGAGAAAAGACCTGCGATAACGCGTATTCAAGGCCGTATTCCGTCTTGAGGGCGAGCAGGCCGTCAAGCCCGGACTGCGGCGGGTTAAAATAATTGGCAAAGGCGGACTTTAACCGCTCCCCGGACATTGTATAACGGCCCACTTTGAAATTGCCGCCCGCTTTCAGGCGCGACAGCAGGCTGTTATATTCCCTGTTTTTACCGGGAGGCAGCGATTTGTAAAATTCCTCCGCCCAGGAAAATTTCAGGCCCATTACCTTATAAAGCGCGGCAGACATGACAAGGAGGCTTGAAAAGTCATCCCTGTCGGTCCGGTTTTTTAGATATGCAGCAGCTGTTTTGTATTCAAATGTCCCGTTTTTAAGGCCGTTTGCCAATAATACCGGAAAGGCTTCCAGTAAACGAGGATCGCGGCTCTCCACTACCTCCGCAAGTGTTTTGTTAAGGTCTTCATCGCTTTTTGCCTCAAAAAGCGGGAACCCCAACAGATTTAATTTTCTTGCCAAATCTTTAGAGACCATGATATAGCCCTTCTTTATTAAGCCTCTTTATGAAAAACTCAAGATTCTTAAGCGCCTGTTGCCCCAAAACATCGAAAGAAGCGGTTCTTGAAAACCGTCCTTTCAGTTTTTGAATATCTATATCCGTCCTTTTTGCTCTTACCAGGCCTAAACAGTCCTCAATGTCGACTGAAGACGACCTGAATAGCTTGCTGATAAGCAGGTCATAATAATTAAGGACGCCCAGATAAATATGGTTCAGTTCCTTTACCGGCGTATTGTTCCCTTTTTCAAGCGGCGATTCTATAAGTTCCGTCGTATGCACCATATTGCCTTTAAAAAGATCAAATACAAAACCTTCGCCGCGCATCCAGCCGGAGCCGGTTGCCTGCCGATAGCCTATATCTTTTAAAATCCCTACCAGGTATTCGTATTCACCCGGCTGCGGGACAAGAAGGTCGATATCTTTGGTCGAATCCTTTACGCCCAGAAGCGTAAGCGCCGTACCGCCGCAGGCGATCAGGCAGACCTTTCGCTTAAGAAAGGCATCCCACCCGCTGAGCGTATCCAAAAGGCTTTTTCTATCTATACGATATTCCATACAATTAATTGTATTAATCTATACAACTCTCTGTATTAAAGTATACAATATAAAAGTTGTATTGTCAAGCCTTTTACAACTCATAAGTTGTATTAATGACTTTTTCTCCCGGATCATCCGCCTATCATCCGCCTACCTATAATTGACAAAATTGAGCGGTATCGAGAAATCGAGCGCTCTCAGATGAGCGATGACGGTTTGGAGTTCGTCTTTCTTCGCGGAACTCACCTTCACCTTTTCCCCCGCGATCTGCGACTGCACCTTGAGCCCGAGGCCTTTTATAATAGCGACCAGCTCCCTTGCCTTGTCCTTGTCGATACCCGTATATATCTCCACTTCCTGGCGCAGGTAACCCTCAAAGGCATTCTCGGCGTCCTTGAATTTAAGGGATTTTTGCGAGATGCCCCTTTTGGACATGCGCGTGACCAGGATATCGGTAAGGCTGCGCAGCTTAAAATCGTCGTCCGCGATCAGGATGAGCTTCTTCTCGTCCCGGTTATACTCGATCGAGGCCTTGCTGTGCTTGAAATCGAAACGCTGGGCAAGCTCTTTTTTGGCCTGGTTTACCGCGTTGTCCATTTCCTGCAGGTCTACTTCGGAGACAATATCGAAAGAAAAATTTGATGCGGCCATTTATCCTCCAGTGCTTATATATTATGATTATATGGTACTACTTTAACAGCGGAAAATCAATCTGATTGCGTTGCTTCGGGTTTTGCTCGCGGCTCAGAATTTTTCCGCCGTGCGTTTCGGTTTACGGCTCGTTCTTAGCAGGAATTCTCATAATTGCGGTCTTCTCCGGTCAGTTCCTGCACGAACTTCGCCGTAATTCCTTGCGCACCAGGTAGCGGCCGATATATAAGGCGAAAAAATTGATTCGCCGCTCACAAAACGCCGAAGCATATACGCCGGGAAAAAGTCCCAGCGAGCGAATAGAAAATTTAGCCTTTTATGAGCATTTTGGCGGTTTATAAAAGGGCGGTGGATGTCCGAGCCGACACTTTACGTGTCGGCGAGTTCACCGCCCCCGACAAAATGCGAAAGAAAAGGCGTGAAGAATTTTCTCCTGAGCGAGCGGGACTTTTTACCGGTTTATAAATATTTAAAAATAATTAAAACAAAACCGCCCCTCCTTGCGTCTATATAGTAGGGGAACCTATCACAATTTGTGATAGGTCCGGAAAGGGGGAGTTATGAAGGCATTAATACCAAGTGAGGTTGTTGAGCAGAAGATATTTATGATCAGGGGGCATAAGGTGATGTTGAGTACGCATTTAGCAAAGCTTTATGGGGTCAAGGTTAAAGCGCTGCTACAAGCCGTTAGGCGCAATATAGATAGGTTTCCGGAAGATTTCATGTTTCAGGTAAGTTGGGAAGAGGCAGAGTATTCAAGGTCACAATTTGTGACCTTGAAGAAAGGACAAAATATTAAGTATCTGCCTTATGCTTTCACAGAACAGGGCGTGGCAATGCTTTCAAGTGTATTACGAAGTAAGCGGGCAATACAGGTAAATATAGCCATTATGCGCGCGTTTGTGAAGCTGCGGCAGATCCTGTCTACTCACAAGGAACTTGCTCATAAGCTAAGCGAGTTGGAGCACAAGATCGAAAAACATGACACAGAGATACAGGCTATATTTGAGGCAATAAGGCAGCTCATGGAACCGCCGCCCCGGAAGGAGCGGCGGGTGATAGGCTTTCACAAGCCGGATAAGCAATAAGGTATTTATCTGGAAGGAGTCATTACAGGCGCTGATTTAAGATCGGCCTTGGTCTTCTGCGCCGCATAGTTCTTCGCCATAACGCTTGCCAGGGAAACTTTTTTGCACTTCGGGCACTTGATCTTCCAATCCGGATTGTTCTTTAGGTCCTCTGCCGTCGCCTTCATGATATAACCGCATACGGGGCATTTCAGGCCGACGTATTGGACGGTATCCGCTTTAGCTGGGGCTGCGGCTTTAGCGGGAGCCTCGACAGCCGCATATACCGCTGAAGCCAGGAATAATGCAACTACACAAATACTTAATATCTTTACCATAATTCACCTCCTTTAGAGTTTCCTTTGGAGCCTATTCCAGGGTGGTCTTGCGCTTCAGGTAGCCGGCGTCGCTTAAGGCATCCGAGAGCATGCTGAGCATGGGGATCTTTGCATAGGGCAGGTCGTCATACATCTTGCCAGCCGCGGCACTAATGGAAACTAGGATGCGCCTCTCGTTATCTACGGCGATCTTTACGTTCTGTGTCCTCTCTATCTCGGCTATGCCTTCGGACACGAACTTGGCCCTTTGCTCGTCATTCAGCTGCAGCCATGTCCAGTTGTTGATATTGTTGCCGTCCCAGCGCGCCTGGTCCACGGGGAAAAACCAGACCTCCGGCGTATCGTCATAGGAGTACAATGAAGCCTTTTGACGTGGGTCAGGTATGCCGGAAATTTCATAATCGGCGCAAATAGAGATTGCGGGGAAGGATAGTATTAGAGTACTGATTATTACGACGATGGATATCAGTTGTTTTGTGTTCATAACTTCTCTCGTTTAGCAAACTTTACGGATAATATCTGGGCAGCGGATTTGTTCTGATTTGACATGACCGAATATGTATAAGTATCCCCCAGTTGCCGTTAGGAGTATAGGGCAAATGATCCTTATGAAACATTATTATTACGGCGCGATAATTAGTGTCGTCATCGGGCTCGTACATTA
>JAPLLL010000108.1 GCA_026387595.1 Candidatus Omnitrophota bacterium | reverse complement strand
CTCTTGTGAAAATAGACGAGAGCCTTAGAAAGATATTAAGAACATACGGATTCTTAACACGCGACCCGCGCGCCAAAGAGCGCAAAAAATACGGCCAGAAGAGGGCGCGCAAGAAATTCCAGTATACTAAGAGGTAATAAGCAAATAAATAATTAAAATTTTCTCGACGGAACCTATCTTGTTGCCCGACGATAATTTTGTTGACAAGATAGGTTTTTTTATTTAGAATGAAATTTACCAACGGAGGGCTGCTATGTTAAAGGTAGGGGTTATAGGAGCAACAGGATACACCGGCGAGGAGCTGGTTAAAATTTTAGCGTCCCACAAGGGGATACAGGTAACGTCGCTTACCGCAAAGATAGACAAGGCCGAAAAGATACAGTCGATCTTTCCGAGCCTTGAGGGTAAGATCGACATGATGTGCGAATTGCCCGATGAGGATATGGTGGCTAAGGCGAGCGATTTCGTGTTTCTCGCGCTGCCGCATAAGATATCAATGGAAGCCGCACCAAGGCTGTTAAAGGCAAAGAAAAAGGTCGTGGACCTGAGCGCTGATTACAGGCTTCCGGCTGATATATATACCAAGTGGTACGGCGCAGCGCATAAAGACGTAGATGGTCTTAAGCACGCGGTATACGGCCTTCCCGAGCTGAACAGGGAAAAGATAAAAACAGCCAGCCTTATAGCGAATCCGGGCTGTTATCCGACGAGTATAATACTGGGCCTTGCGCCGTTATTTAAGGAAAAAATAGCCGATCCAAGCCTTGTCATTGCGGACTCCAAAAGCGGCGTGACCGGTGCAGGCAGAAGGGCGGACATGGCGCTCAGTTTCGGCGAGGTGAACGAGAGCCTTAAGGCATACAAGATAAACGAGCACCAGCACTCACCCGAGATATCCCAGGAGCTTTCGAAGCTGGCGGGTTCTGAGGTCGGCCTTGTATTTGTGCCGCACCTTATACCGATGAACAGGGGCATACTTTCAACGATATACATCAAACTAAAAAGAGGCATTGATACAAAAGAGGCAGTGGGATTATACAAGAATTTTTACAAGAGCGAGCCGTTCGTCAAGGTCCTGGCCGAGGGCCAGCTTCCCCAGATAAAGGATGTAAGGACAACCAATTTCTGTTATATAGGTATAAAAGTGGATACAGAGAAGGGCCTGGCAATAATAGTATCAGCCATAGATAATCTTACAAAAGGCGCGGCAGGCCAGGCGGTCCAGAACATGAACATAATGTGCGGATTCAAGGAAACGGAAGGCTTGTTATGAGCGTCAAGGTTATAAAAGGCGGCATAACAGCGGCCAAGGGTTTCCAGTGCAGTTCAACAAGGGCCGGTTTTAAGAAAAAAGGCGATGACATGGCGCTTATTTATTCAAAGGCGCCCGCGGTTTGTGACGGTGTCTTTACGCAGAACCAGGTGCAGGCAGCGCCCGTTATCATTTCAAGGCAGCATCTTAAACAGGACCTTATGTCGCAGGCCGTTATAGTGAACAGCGGCTGCGCTAATTGCTGCACAGGGCCCAAAGGCCTGAAAGACGCCGAAAGAACGGCCGAACTCACGGCAAAAGCGCTGGCTATTAAAAAAGAAGACGTGCTGGTCGCCTCAACCGGGATGATAGGCACTTTTCTTGATATGAAAAAGATAGAGCGGGCCGTTCCGGTGCTGGTCAGGAACCTAAAGACCAATAATTCCGCAGCCGCAGCCAAAGCGATAATGACCACGGATACCAGGCCTAAAGAATTTACCGTGAAAATAAATATCGCCGGCAAAGATGTTGCAATAGGCGCCATTGCAAAAGGCGCAGGCATGATACATCCGAATATGGCGACAATGCTCTGCTTTATCACGACAGATATTTCCATTACGCGCAGGGCGCTTAAGCTTGCGCTGGAAGAAGCGGTCAATAAATCCTTTAACGCGATAAGCGTTGACGGGGACACAAGCACAAATGACAGCGTTATCATAATGGCGAATGGTGCCGCGGGAAACAGGCTCATTGATAAGGTTGACAGGGAATTTAAATTATTTTCACAGGCGCTTGGGCTTGTCACTGTCGAGCTTGCCAGGATGATCGCCAGAGACGGCGAGGGCGCTGCAAAATTCGTTGAAATAGTAATGAAGAATTGCCCGAGCCTGCGGCAAGGCATTAAAGCAGGAAGAAGGCTGGCAATTTCCCCGCTTTTAAAGACATGTATCTACGGCGGGGACCCGAACTGGGGCAGGGTCGCCGCTGCCCTGGGCACCTGCGGGATACGGATAAAAGAAAATACATTTGACATATACCTTGGCAAAACACAGGTTGTGAAAAACGGCGTTAGCCTGAACGTGAAAAAAGAAAAACTAAAAGGTGCGTTTAAGGGGAAAGATATCAGTATAACCGTGGACCTTAAACTGGGCAGAGAGACAGCGACGGTCTGGACCTGCGACATGACAGAAGAATACATAAAGATAAACGCGGAATATGAAACATAAAATGGAAAAGGCCATAAAAAAATCAGAGGTTTTAATAGAGGCCCTGCCGTATATTAAAAGATTCTTCGGGAAGGTGGTCGTAATAAAACACGGCGGCAGCACGCTTGCGGATAAAAAGATCACAAAGGGGATCCTTGAGGATATCGTGTTCATGTCCTATGCAGGGATGAGGCCGGTGCTTATCCATGGCGGCGGCCCCAATATAAACAGGGCGATGAAGAAGGCCGGCAAAAAAGTGAAGTTTGTGAACGGCCAGAGAATAACCGATAGGGAAACCGTTCACATAGTGGACAAGGCGCTTTCCGAGGTCAACAGGGAGCTTGCTCAGGGCATAAAGAAGCTGGGCGGCAGGACATACGGATTAAGCGGAAGGGACAGTGGCCTTATCATTGCCAGGAAGATACGCTCCGATATAGATCTTGGTTTCGTGGGCGAGGTAGCGAAAGTAGACACAACGCTTTTGGACAGGCTGCTGGATGCAAATATAATTCCGGTTGTTTCGCCTGTAGGCAGGGGTACAGACGGCGAACTTTATAATATAAACGCCGATTCCTCAGCCGCGAAGATAGCTGCCGCCCTGAAGGCCGAAAAAATATTTACGCTGACAAATGTACGGGGCGTACTTAAAAATGCGAAAGACCCGCAATCGCTCTTTAACACCTTGAGGCCTAAAGACGTAAAAAGGCTCATTAAAAAAGGTATAATCGCAGGCGGCATGATACCGAAGGTATCAGCGTGCCTGCTTGCGTTAAAAGGAGGCGTTAAGAAGGCGCATATTGTAAGCGCCGCACTGCCTCACGCGCTTTTACTGGAAATATTTACAAAAGAAGGGATAGGGACGGAAATAGCAAGATGAACCCAGCCCCTCCTATGGAGGGCAACTGGGAAAGCAGGAGGAGCTGGGTGAAAACACAGGAGATAGTGGATCTATACGCGAATTATGTAATGCCTACGTATTCACGCACGCCTTTAGCGCTTGCCAAGGGAAGAGGCGCGATAATTTGGGACTGCGAAGGGAAAAAGTATCTTGATTTCTTTCCCGGCTGGGCAGTCAGCGGCCTTGGCCACTGCCATCCCAAGGTGGTAAAGGCGATAAAAAAACAGGTCGGCATATTAATGCATGTGTCGAACAATTTTTTAAGCGGGCAGCAGGGGGAACTGGCGCAGATTATTATAAAAAATTCATTTGACGGAAAGGTTTTCTTCGCCAATTCAGGCGCAGAGGCGAATGAGGGCGCGATAAAATTAGCCAGAAGATACGGCAACCCAACAAAAAGGTACGAGATCATCACGATGGAGAAGTCGTTCCACGGAAGGACAATGGCCTGCATTACTGCCACGGGACAGGACAAGGTAAAGATAGGGTTTGAACCGCTCCTGGAAGGCTTTAAGACGATCCCGTTCAATGACCTGGCCGCGGTAGAGGCTGCGATAACCAATAAAACGGTTGCTGTGATGCTTGAACCGATACAGGGCGAAGGCGGCATAAATGTCGCTGACAGGGATTATATCCTGGGGCTTAGAAAATTATGCGACCAAAAGGACCTGCTTCTTATATTTGATGAGATCCAGACAGGCATGGGCAGGACAGGCGAATAGTTCTGTTTTAAGAATTACGGCGTGCAGCCGGATGTGATGACGCTTGCCAAATCTCTGGGAAGCGGTGTCCCGATCGCCGCTGTTGTGGCCTCAAGACGGATCTGCGATATACTCGGGCCTGGCAGCCACGCTACGACGTTCGGGGGAAGCCCGCTTGTCTGCGCGGCGGCAATAGCTACGTTTGAGGCCATACAATCAGACAGGCTCCTGGCGAATGTTAATGCAATGAGCAAGTTTTTATTTGCAAGGCTTGAAAAACTTAAAAAGAGATATCCGGCTATTATAAAAGGGACGCGGGGCATAGGTATTATGATAGGCGTTGAGTTGCATGCAGAAGGCGATGAAATAGTCAAGAAATGCAGGGAGAAGGGCCTCCTGATAAATTGCACGCAGAAGAACGTGCTCAGGATCATGCCGCCGCTGACCGTTAAAAAGGGACAAGTTTTTGCCTTACAGACAGGCTCAAGGCAATGCCGGCCGAATTTCACACAGCCCTGAGGGGCAAGTCGCTTGCGCTTATATTCCAGAAGCCGTCCAACAGGACCAGGGTCTCGTTCGAGGTCGGTATGACCCAGCTCGGCGGGCACACGATATATCTTGGGCCGGACGATATAAAGTTGGGCGTAAGAGAAGCCACAAAGGACGTTGCAAGCGTATTGTCAAGATACGTTGACGGGATAGTTGCAAGGACGTATTCCCATAAGGATATTATAGAATTGGCGAAAAATTCAACGGTCCCTGTTATAAACGGATTAAGCGACCTTGTGCATCCGTGCCAGGCAATGGCGGATGTGTATACCATAAAGGAAAAACTGTCCGCCGGAGGCGGATCCGCCATGGATAGCGTAAAGTCGGGTATAGGCGGAAAATCGAATAGCATAAAGGTCGCGTTTGTAGGGGACGGGAACAATGTACTGCATTCGCTGCTTCAGTGTTGCAGTAAAGTCGGGATGAGCATAAGTATAGCGACGCCCGAAGGCTATGAGCCCAAAAAAGAAATTGTAAAAGAGGCAATGAATGAGGCGAAGCAAAACGGCAGCATTATTGAATTAAGCAATAAGGTAGAAGAAGCGGTAAAAGGCGCTGATGTCATTTACACGGATGTCTGGACAAGCATGGGCCAGGAAAAGGAACATAAAGAAAGGCTCAAGGCATTCAGGGGATTTCAGGTGAATAAAAAGCTCGTTTCTCTGGCAAAGAAAAATTGTCTGATCATGCATTGTCTTCCCGCTCACAGGGGGGAAGAAATAACAGATGAGGTCATGGACGGGCCTAATTCGATAGTTCTGGACCAGGCCGAGAACAGGCTGCATGTGCAAAAGGCGATTTTAATTGATCTGCTGGTTCCTTGTTTAGAGTAGTAAATAATGGAAACTCGGGATCAATTTCCAGAATGTAGACGATAGAAATTGGGAGGACAACATGAAAAAAATAGTTTTAGCATATTCGGGCGGGCTGGATACGTCCGTAGCGATAAAATGGCTAAAGGACAAGGGCTATGAAGTGGTCGCGTATATGGGCGATGTGGGCCAGGGCGGCGATTTCGGAGCAATAAAGAAAAGAGCGCTGATAGGCGGCGCCTCAAAGGTCATTATTGATGATCTGAGAGAGGAATTCGTCGAGGATTTCGTCTTCCCGGCCTTGAAAGCGAATGCTGTATACGAGGGGAAATATTTTCTTGCGACAGCGCTAAGCAGACCGATAATAGCAAAGGGCCTTGTTGAAGCAGCGAAAAAAGAACACGCGGATTTTGTTGCGCACGGCTGCACGGGAAAGGGCAATGACCAGGTAAGATTTGAGGTCTCTTGCGCGATACTTGATCCAAAGATAAAGACCATCGCGCCGGTAAGGGAGTGGGAATTCACATCAAGAGAGGCTGAGATTCAATATGCTAAGAAAAATAAAATTCCGATAGATGTCACAAAAAAAAGCCCGTATTCGATAGATAAGAATTTATGGGGCGTAAGCATTGAATGCGGCGTGCTTGAGGATCCGTGGACAGAGCCGCCTGAAGACGCGTATCAGCTTACAAAGGGCTGGCTAAAAAATAAAAAACCCAGATACCTTGAGATACAATTTGATTCCGGAGTCCCTATAGAATTGAACGGCGCCTATATGGAGCCGATGGAAATGCTTGAGGAGTTGAACAAAGTAGGTGCCGAATACGGTATCGGCAGGTCAGATATGGTTGAGAATAGGCTGGTAGGAATTAAGTCAAGAGAGATATATGAAGCGCCGGCCGCAACGATCCTTGTCAACGCGCATAAGGACCTGGAGGCGCTTACCTTGGACAGGGAGACAACGCATTTTAAAGAGGCAGTCGCTCTTAAATACGCGGACTTGATCTATTACGGCTTATGGTATACCCCGCTTAAAAAGGCGCTTGATAAGTTCATTGATGAGACGCAGAAGACAGTGACCGGCACAATAAGAATAAAACTTGAGCCGGGCAAATGCGCAACCGTGGGCAGGAAGTCCAAGTTCTCTTTATATA
>JAPLLL010000134.1 GCA_026387595.1 Candidatus Omnitrophota bacterium | reverse complement strand
ATTGAGGGGGTGTATATGATGAAGTTTACACTGCGGTACATTAAGGCAAAAAGAATGGTGCATATGATTGACAAGCGTATCAGCGAGTTGGAGCGCAGGCTGATGCGGGCAAGGCAACTGAAGACAGTGTAAAGCGTATATTTTTTGACCACATACTAAAAAATTTTAGAATGAAACAGGGGTAGTATGAGCAAAATTACCAAATTCCTCAGCGCTTTATTCATTATTGTCAGCACCATATTATATGCTAATAGCAGCTCTAGTATGGTGACGGATGAAAAGCCTAATCAGCCGGAAGGCGGGATCCATGCCATGGAATCCCAATATGTCCCCGGAGAAGTTCTGGTCAAATTCAAGGACGGAGTAGATCCCAATTCAGTTCTTCAAGGCGCAGGCCTGGAAGTAAGATCGGTTGACCGCGTCCACTCAATAAAACCCGCAGTAGCCAAATTCAAAAAAGACTACAAATTAGAAAAGGACTCCGAAGGTTGGTATTCATTCTTTGGCAAACAATATAAGGATGTGAACGAAATATCTGATGAAGAAATGTTTAACGAGGCGTATAAGAATATGCCCGAAACCGAAAAGACGTTGTATAGGAGCTATAAAATAACACTACCTGAAGGAATGGATGTAAGAGAGGCGATGTCCAGGCTGCAAAATAACCCTGATGTGGAATATGTTGAATTGAACCGCATCGTTAAAATAAACACGATCCCTAACGACCCGTACTATCTTTCAACCGGAACCTGGGGCCAGCCGTATGATGACCTGTGGGGCATAAAGAAGATACAATGCGAACAGGCATGGGATCTGTCGCAGGGCGAAGGAATAGTCGTCGCGGTCATAGATACGGGGGTTGATTATAACCATCCGGATTTGGCGGCGAATATCTGGACGAATCCGAACGAAATACCGGGTAACGGCATCGATGATGACAATAACGACTATATTGACGATGTGAACGGATGGGACTTTGCGAACGGCGATAACGATCCCATGGATGGCCACGGCCATGGCACGCATTGCTCCGGTACTATAGCGGCTGTCGGCAATAACAGCCTGGGCGTCATCGGCGTGGCACCATCGGCAAAAATTATGCCTGTAAAAGGGCTGAGCGATGACGGTTCTGGTTCTATTTCAAGCTTGGCGGATTGCGTCAGGTATGCGGTCGATAATGGCGCAAACGTTTTAAGCAATTCGTGGGGCGGGAGTGGTACGAGCCAGGTCCTTGCGGATGCATTCCACTACGCGTATTCAAAAGGATGCGTGGCAGTGGCGGCGGCAGGGAATGAAAATGCGGATGCCTCAGGTTCCACGCCCGCGAATATAGATACGGTTATGGCGGTTGCCGCGATAGATTACCAGAATAAAAGGGCATATTTTTCAAACTATGGCTTAAAGGTCGATGTATCAGCGCCCGGTGTTGATATCCTGTCGACTTTTCGGACAAGCCTCCAGCCCGTGCCTTCAGGTGCCATTGTAACGGTAAATAGCGATAGTAATAAAAAACTTGTAGCGAATATTTTTACGTATTCGGCAAATATCCCGGGAGACGGATTAAATAAACAAATATTGTATGCCGGCTTGGGCTATCCCGAGGATTTTAACGGACAAGACTTTACGGGTAAGATCGCCCTGATAGGACGCGGCGAACTGTATTTCAGTGAAAAAGCTCAGAATGCCCAAAATGCAGGCGCATCCGGCGTAATTATTTACAACAACCAAAGCGGAAATTTTTTAGGAACGCTTGAACGGCCTTTTACTATACCTGTCGTATCTGTTTCACAGGAAGACGGCGAATATCTTAAGGCGCAAATTGCAACCGGCATAACGACCGTAACCCTGCTGCCGATAGAATTGGGATTTTACAAGAATTGGAGCGGCACCTCTATGGCTTGCCCGCATGTAGCGGCCCTTGCGGCGCTTCTTAAGGCTGAATATCCTTCCGATCCGCCGGATGCGATACGCGCCCGTATGATGGCGGGGGCTGATAATATTGGCGCTTTAAACCCGGGTTTTGAAAGCTCATTGGGAGAAGGCAGGATAAATGCGCATAGGTCGCTTACAGCCGGGCCTCAGCCGTTATTTAAATTGACAGGAACAATTATAAATAACTTCCGCGCAGGCAACGACGCCTGTCTTGTGATTTTTCTCCAAAACATGTGGCAGGATGCGTTTGGCCTGACAGCCACCCTGTCAACCGATAACCCGGGCGCAATTATAAAAAATGACACGGTATTATTGGGCGATATAGCATCCGGCCAAACAACTTCAAATAGCGCAGAGCCTTTTATTATTTCGTTGAACCCCGGCATGGTTTATGGGCAAACATTAGAGCTTACCTTATTCTTGCAATGCCGGGGCGGTTATACAAAAACAGTAAGAGTCGGCAAAACGTTGACCGGTTTTTCAGACACGGGCGCAGCGAGTAATCTTCCGCTTCGCGATATGCTGCCGGAACAGATCAATATGCGGGACTATGACAATGACGGCTATACGGACATATTTTTTACCGGCTGGGGAGGTTCGGACCTGTACAAAAATCTTAAAGACGGCACTTTTCGTAAGGTAACCGATGAAGCAAAAGTAGGACGAAAGATCAATTCGATGGGGGCATTATTCGTAGATATAGACAATGACGGGGATATTGATCTATTTAAAGAAGATGTTGAAGAAAGCACATTAT
>JAPLLL010000039.1 GCA_026387595.1 Candidatus Omnitrophota bacterium | reverse complement strand
TTACGAAAGCCTCAAAGCCCCGGAGCCTGATTAAGATTGGAAAAGTTCTCCGTAGCGATAATAGGCGGCGGCGCTGCCGGCATAACAGCCGCGATAAGCGCAAGGCGCAGCGGTAAACCGGTTGCAATCTGCGAAAAAATGCCGCAGCTCGGCAAAAAGATACTGATCACCGGCAACGGCAGATGCAACCTGCTTAATGATGACACCTCAAGCGCGCATTATAATCCAGCCTCAAGAAACCTTGTAAGTTCCGTATTTTCCAGGTTCGGCAAAGCCGATATCGTGGATTTTTTTAACGGCCTGGGCCTTGAGATATATTGCAAAGAGGGCCGCGTATTTCCGATGACGAACCAGGCGTCGTCTGTTTTAAAAGCTCTCGAGATCGAGCTCAAGCGTTTGTCTATCCCTGTAGAACTTAATTTTGATGTAAAGGCCATTTCAGGTTCAAAGGGAGCTTTTATACTCAAGTCAAAGAACGGCGCTGAAATGGTATCCGAAAATATCATAATAACCGGCGGGGGCAAGACGTATCCTGCCCTTGGCTCTGACGGCAACGCGTACGAGCTTGCAAAGAAAGTGGGTCATAGCGTTATAGCACCTGTCCCGAGCGCGGTCCCGCTCGTGCTGAAGGACCCGCTCTGCCATTTATTGCAGGGCCAGAAGATATTTGCGGATGTAACAAGCCTGATAGACGGAAAAGCGGCCGGCAAGGCATCAGGTGAGCTTTTATTTACGAAATACGGTTTATCAGGCACAGCCATACTGGATGTCAGCGAAGACATATCAATAGCGGTCAACAGGCATCACAGCAATGACGTGGTGATCTCGGCGGATATGGTGCCGTTTATGGACGCTAAAGAGCTTGAAAACGAGCTGGAGCGCAGGATAAAGGCAGGCTTTGCCCCCGGGGATTTTCTCGCCGGGCTTCTGCCTAATAAATTCAGCGCGGCATTGTCAGATTTACTTAGATATGATACGGCCCAGATGGCGGCTATTCTTAAGGATAAGCGGTTTAAAGTTACCGGCACAAGGGGCTGGAACGAGGCCGAATTCACAAGCGGCGGCGTAAGCGCTGCCGAGATTAATGCCCATACGCTTGAGTCCGATATGGAAAAAGGCGTCTATTTTGCCGGGGAAATACTCGATGTACAGGGCAAGCGCGGCGGGCACAATCTTGCGTGGGCATGGGCATCGGGATTTGTAGCAGGGCTTACAGGCTCGAATTAGCATATGGATATTTATGATATAGCGGTTATAGGAGGCGGCGCAGCCGGGACAATGGCCGCGATACGCGCCGGCCAATTGAATAAGAATACTATCCTGATAGAAAGAAACGCGTCAATAGGCGTAAAGATACTCATGACAGGCGCCGGAAGATGCAATATTACGAATATCGCGCCGATCGACGTGTTTGTAGAAAAATTCGGCAGGCAGGGCGAATTTTTACGGTCGGCATTTTACAAATTTTCAAACACGGCGCTTATAGATTTTTTTGAGTCAAACGGGCTTAAGCTTAAAAGCGAGAGGCAGGGCCGCGTATTCCCCTCCACGGACAAGGCTTCCTCTGTAGTAGAAACGCTTAAAAAATGCATAAAGGAATCCGGCGCAGGCATTTTGTATAAAATGGAACTTGCAGGCGTCAAAAAAAAAGACGGCCTTTTTGAGGCCCTGCTGAACGGCGGCGGTAAGATATCAGCAAAGAGAATCATACTTGCGACAGGCGGGGTCTCGTATCCGGCAACAGGCTCTAAGGGCGAAGGGCTCTATATTGCAAAAAAACTGGGCCATACGGTCATACCCCTAAAGGCGGCGCTTGTCCCGCTGAGGACAAAAGAGACATGGGTAAAACAGCTGCAGGGAGTTTCGCTGGATAATATACGCATTACGTTTTTAAGCGAAGGGAAAAAAATAATCTCCGGCATAGGCGAACTCATGTTCACGCACTTCGGTGTTTCCGGGCCGCTTGTGCTGGACCTGAGCGGCAATATAGTGGCGCTTACTTCGGCGCATAAAGAAGTTAAGCTTTTTATAGATTTAAAACCGGGCCTTGATGCCGCAAAATTAGAAACGCGGCTTTTAAACGACCTGTCTGAAAAGGGAAGCTCCCAGCTGTCAACGATAATGGAAGGGCTGCTGCCGAAAAAGATGGTGCCGGTATTCATACGCGTTGCAGGCCTTAACCCTGTCCGGAAGGCAAGCCAGATCACGCAGGCCGAGCGGCAGCTGATATTGAAGTTGCTTAAGGCGCTGCCCCTTACCATAGAGGGCGCCTTATCAATAGAAAAAGGGATGGTTACTAACGGCGGTATTTCTACCAAAGAAATAAATCCCAGGACAATGGGATCAAAGATTATATCTGGCCTTTATTTCGCCGGGGAAATAATAGACGGCGCGGCGCCCAGCGGCGGATATAACCTGCAGCAGGCATTTTCAACCGGTTTCCTTGCAGGTGAGGCTGCGGCAAATGCGTGAGGTGATATTAGCATCCAGGTCAAAAGCCAGGCAGAAATGCTTAAGGCAGGTAGGTATTAAGTTCCGGGTTTCGGCTTCGCGCGTAAAAGAACAACATATCCTTAAAACAACTTGCAGCCGTCTTGTAATTGAAAACGCCCTGTCAAAGGCAAGGGATGTCGCCAAAAGATACAAGAAAGGGATAGTCGTTGCGGCAGATACGGTTGTACTTGCCTCAGGCAGGATCATAGGCAAGCCCAAAAGCATGAACGATGCGCGGAAGACACTTAAACTGCTTTCGCGCAAACCGCAAAGGGTCTACACCGGTATTGCAGTAATTGATATTGACAGGAATAAGATATTTACCGATTATGAAAAAACAAAAATTTACATGGTTAAAATGACGGATAGTGACATAAGCGATTATTTTAAAAGGACCTCGCCTCTCGATAAGGCTGGTAGCTTTGATATCCAGGGCAGAGGAGCGAAATTTATAAAACGCATTGATGGTTGTTTCGATAACGTCGTGGGCCTGCCCATTACAAAACTTAAGAAAATATTGAAAGAAATAAACGAAGAAACGGGGAGATAAAAATGGAAGAGCTGAAAACAAAAGCGATCAAAGGAATAGAGAAAAAGATGGAGGGGGTGGAAGAAGGTTCGTACAGGTATCATGTTCTTGAGAGCGCCAAGAACTTTAAGGCTTTGTTTACGCTGCAAAAGAAATAGGATTAAAAAAAGACACCGTATTAAAGCTCCTAAGGTCCTACTATTTTCTGGAAAAAGAAGAGCCGGTATTCCTTAAGCAAAGTTATATGGAAGGCACTCGGCCGGCAGCAATGCCTACTTATGAGGCAGTTGATGTTCTTAGAAGGGCAAAGGCCAAGAAGGGTATCGGCGAGAATGAATACAATACCCTTAGAAAAGAGGTCTTTGAACACGGTAAAGACAGCCGCGAGGTGCGGAAAGAGCTCACAGCCATGATACGCCAAAGGGAGGAACTGAATCCCCAGGAGGCCAGGGACAAAAAAAGGGTTTCAACCCTCAGAAGGTTTTTAGGGATCTTGAAGGCCCTGAAACAGGAAATAGAGCTGTCAAAACTTGCTCCGGCTTCCATTATAAAGGAAGCCTCGAGCCTGATAAAGAAACTTGAGGAGGAGATCGCCCATGGCAAATGAACATGAGCGCAATAAAGAAATCAGGATCCTGAGCCTGTCTCTTTGGCTCACGATAGGGTTTGCGCTTGTGGGGGTGTTGATAGCGATCATGTGCGATTCGCAGACGCTTATGCTGGACGGGTTATACGGCGTTGCGGATGTGATCGTATCTTTGCTGGCCATTTTTGTCACTAAAAAAATAAATGAACCCCCGAACGAAAGATATCATTTTGGCTACGCGAAATTTGAGCCGCTTATGACCGGCGTAGATGGGACGCTTATAATGACGATATGCGCCGGAAGCATTATTGCGAGCATTCAGGACATAATACACGCCGACCCTATAAAAAACGTGCCGGTTGCGCTCTGGTATTCTTTCGTAAGCATTTTTATATGCCTGGGGTTTGGATTGTACATGCAGGTAAACGGAAGGAAATTAAAATCAAAAATCCTATCTGTTGACAGCAAGCTTTGGATAATAGAAGGGTTTTTAAGCGCCGTTGTCTTCATAGCTTTTGGTGTCAGCTATGCTTTTCCGAAAACCATGTTGGGCAAAATTAATACCAGCTATACAGACCCTGTCCTGTGTATATTGATCTCACTTTTTCTTTTGCGGGAACCGCTGCTGATACTTAGGGACAGTTTTCTGGACCTCGTTGATGCGAGTCCCGGAAAGAAACTGGACGCAAAAATAAAGGATTTCGCGGAGGCTAGCGCAAAAAAATACAACCTTTTAGGCGTTGACAAGATGAAGATACGCCAGGCCGGCCGCAAGATATTCGCCTACATTCTGTTTAAGGCCGACCAAAACGTGAACATAAGGGAACTTAACGTGATCCGTGACAATATGATCAGGGACATGGTCAGTGTTGATGACAGGATCGAGCTAATTGTCCTTTTTTAGGCTATATCCGGTTAAAGCTTCCTTTACACTGTTAGTGAAATGTGGTATTATTTAGTTTTGTGATACGTGCCCATGTCCCTCGTCCCGAAAGGGCAGAGGTTTAAACAAATATGCACTGAGGGACTCGGGACGTAGTCGTAGGTGAGAAATTCATGCCCCTGTAGCTCAGATGGATAGAGCACAGGTTTCCTAAACCTGGGGTCGCCAGTTCGAATCTGGCCGGGGGCGTTTTAAAAGGGAAACTATGATAGACCTGCATACGCATACGATTTTGAGTGACGGCGAACTCCTGCCAAGCGAGCTTGTGAGGCGCGCATTGGTAAATGGCTACGAGGCGATTGCGCTCACAGACCACGTGGATGCCTCCAACATTGATTTTGTCCTGCCGCGCGTAGCAAAAGCCGCGAAAGAATTGAATAAATTCTGGAAAATAAAAGTTATTCCGGGCGTTGAACTTTCGCATGTGCCGCTGCAGGACATGGAAAGGCTGATCAAATTTGCGCGCAAAAACGGGGCAAAGATCGTGGTCGTACATGGTGAAACAATTACGGAACCGGTGATCCCCGGAACAAACAGAATGGCTATTAAGTGCGGGGCCGATGTTTTGGCGCATCCGGGACATATCAGCATTGCCGATGCAAAGCTTGCCGCAAAAAAAAACGTATACCTTGAACTGACTACGCGCAAAAATCACAGGCTTCCCAATAAAGAAGTGATCAAGGCCGCAAAAAAAACAGGCGCGCGCCTGGTGCTTAATACTGACACACACAGGCCGGAAGATATTATTAATGATAAAAAGGCGCGTTCCTTTTTGAAAAAGCTGCGGCTTACCGATGCCCAGGTAAATAATATCTTCCAGAACTCAAAAGATCTGGTTGAAAGGGCAGGGCAGAGGTAAAAAGACTTGACTTTTTATTATGCCTGCGGTATATTGTAAAAAATAATGAAGCCATGCAAGTTTAGTATCTATATAGCGCTTATTTCAATCGCAGCCGTGGCATTAAGTGGCTGTGTTTCCGCGCCAAGCCGCAGGTCATCCGGTTCAAGCGGGATAGCGCAGGTTGAAAAACCGCTTAACGTTTCCGCAAACCTTAAATTCGAAGATGTCCCGATCCCTGACGGGTTTAGCATATTGCGGGACCAGTCCTTTGTGTTCCAAAATGCCTCTTTACGGGTAGGCATGATGCGGTATGCGGGCAGGGCGACCGCTGAACAGGTAATGGTGTTCTTTAAGACACAGATGGCCATTTATAACTGGGAACTCCAGAATGTCGTTGAGCATGTAATAAGCGAGATGTATTTCAGCAAGGCGGACGAAACCTGTATTATTGCGATAGAGCCCCTGACCACAAAAACAATAATAAACGTTGCTGTATCCCCGAAGGCCGGCACCTTTAGCACCGGCCTTGGCCTGGGCAAGGGTAAGTTCTGATTTCAACTTGATCCATTCGTCGCATGGTCTTTAGCAAGGGCTCCTCAGGATCAAATGAGTCGTGGTGGAAAATAAGGGTAGTTTTTATTTGACAAAGCTGGCTTTTGTGGTATACTTAACGTAAAAGAAAGGCTATACCACCATAGATAACTTTAATCGGACGAGAAAGGGGAGTGAAACCATTGCGTCGGGAGTTATCAAACTATGGTGATGTGAAAATAGATAGAGAAGAAGGACGATGCGGGTAGATTCAAGTCTGCAAGTCCTTTATTGAAAATAAATGGTGATGTACAAATCCAAAAGGAGAAAATTAATGAAGAAAGCTACATTGTTTTGCCTTTTAGCGCTTGTGGTACTGATAGCAGTACCTGCATACGCGGAAGTGCAGAATGTGAAAGTAAGCGGAGATTTGTCCGCCAGATGGCTCTTGAGATGGAACTATGACCTGGCGCCGAATAAGGGCGTAGGCTCAGGTTATGATTTCCTGATGAGCACCGCAGAGGTGCAGGTTGATGCCGATCTGACAGACAACGTTTCCACGGTAGTAAGACTCGCAAACCAGAGAGACTGGGGCGAACCGATATCGCAGAAAATCGGGACAGCCACAGACACGTATGACGTGATCGTGGACCTTGCGAACGTAACCTTCAAAGAGATGGTTTATTCGCCTCTTACGGTTACGATCGGCCGCCAGGACCTTTGGTTCGGAAAAGGTTTCATCATTGGCGCAAAGCAGAGAGACCCGCTGGCTTCGATTTCAGCCAACGAATACACAGTTATCAATTCATTCGACGCGATCAAGGCAACACTGGATTTTGATCCGTGGAAAATTGACGGCGTATATTCATTGCTGGAAGAGAACACAACAAACAGGAACGATCATGTCTGGCTGCTTGGCACGAACATAGGCTACAAGTTCGACAGCTACAATGGCGAAGCCGAAGCGTACTACTGGAAAAAGCACGATAATTCAGGTGTTGCCTATACTGGTAGCTCCGCAATAGTCGCAGATCGGACAAACTGGATAGACACTTATGGCATCAGGGGTAGCTTTGAGCCTATCGCGAATGCGACATTGGCAGCAGAAGGCGCCATGCAGTTCGGCCGCTATTCCACTGCTTCGGATATTTCAAGGTCCAGGCACGCAGGCGCGCTTGATCTGTCCGGTGATTACGCGTTCAAAGATATGAAGTGGACGCCGAAACTGGGCTTAGAGTATATTTTATACAGCGGCGAAGCTTCACCTTCGTCATCCTCAGAAGGCACATATCACGGATGGGATATGATGTACAGAGGCAAGTTTGACTCTGCTATTCGCGAATTCCAGAACCTCTATTATGCAACCGCGCAGAGACAGACTGGCTATGAGGGCATAACAAATGCCCAGGATAGCGGCGCAACGAACGAAATGCAGTTTATTATTAAGGCCAACATAAAGCCTACTAATAATATCGGCATTGACGGCCGTTTCATCTGGTTCCGTAACGACAAGTCGCAAGCAGCGGAAGCCCCAGACGGCGGCACGCTCTACAACGGAAGAAACAAGGATCTCGGACAGGAATTAGACCTGACGCTCAACTATACGTATACCGAGGATGTTTCTTTTGGCCTTCTTGGCGCATGGTTCTTCCCTGGCAAGTATTGGGTAAGCGACTTTGACCAGGTTGCAACGGATGTTGTTGGAACCGTAAAGGTTGCTTTCTAACATCTGCTGAGAGTTTTGTGTTTTATCCCCCGCCCCTTTGTTTTTTCAGAGGGGCGGGGTTTTTTATGCTATAATTGATAAAGTTTAATATGGAAAAACCTCTCTATATAGCATTTCTCTGGCACATGCACCAGCCGTTTTATAAAGACTCGCTTACAGGCGAGATCTCCCTGCCATGGGTAAGGCTGCACGCTATTAAGGACTACTTTAATATGGCGGACCTGCTTAAGGATTTCCCGGATATCCGCCAGACATTCAATGTGGTACCGTCCCTTATGGACCAGCTTGAGGATTACACATCCGGGAAATTACCCGATGAAAAATTCCTGAATATTTCGTTAAAACCCGCAAAAGACCTGACCCCGGAAGATAAAAAATTCATAGTGCTTAATTTTTTCATGGCGAACTGGGACAATATGATAGCGCCCCTGCCGAGATTTTACGACCTTTTGATAAAAAGGGGCAGGTTCATAAGCGCGGCCTATGCCGACAGGGTAATAAATAACTTCAAGACACAGGATTATCTGGATCTTCAGGTTCTTTTCAATCTTGCCTGGTTTGACCCTGCCCACAGGAATAGAGACGCTGTCCTTAAAGAGCTTGTAAAAAAAGGTTCCAAGTTCAGCGAAGAGGATAAAACAGCAGTGATCCAAAAACAGATCGAACTGATAAAAAAAGTGATCCCGCGCCCTATTATCACCCCATACTTCCGCTTTTATGCGATACGGATAATGCCAGGCCGGGCATGCCTGATTGCCCGATGCCGCAAAAAAGGTTCAGCCAGCCGCAAGACGCGAAATGGCACATAGAAGCGGCGGTAAAAAGATATACGGGCCTGTTCGGCAAAAAGCCTAACGGGATGTGGCCGTCAGAGGGGTCGGTAGGGGAGGACATATTGCCCTTACTTACGGAATGCGGCATCAGATGGATAGCAACAGATGAGGGGATACTGCTTAAATCTATCAACAGGCCCAGGACCGCGGAAACCCTTTACAAACCGTACCTTTTGAAGCGGGGCAAAAGTGATCTAAACATTATCTTCAGGGACCATAACCTTTCCGATGCGGTGGGCTTCCTATACCAGAGCGTTCCTGCCCCAAGGGCGGTAAATGACTTTATATCGCACCTGCACAGGATACGCGAGGCGCTTAAAACAAAGGAGGGGAACTTCCTTGTATCGATCATACTGGACGGGGAGAATGCGTGGGAATATTACCCGGACAACGGCCGGGACTTTTTAAGCCTTTTATACCTGCGCCTTAGCGAGGAATCCGAACTGCTTAAGACAACAACCGTATCGGATTTCTTGAGCCAAAATCCGCCGCAGGAAGAGATAAAAAGCCTGTTCCCGGGGTCCTGGATCAATTCGGATTTCTCAACCTGGATAGGCTGTGAAGAAAAAAATTCCTCATGGGATTACCTCTCTACGGTGCGCAATGACCTTGCGTGTTTCCAGAAAAAACATACCGATCCGGGGTTAGATAAAAAGATAAACGATGCCTGGCGCCAGATACACATAGCGGAAGGAAGCGATTGGAACTGGTGGTACGGGCCGCAGAATTCCTCATCCTGCGACGAAGAGTTTGACCGCTTATACCGCAAACACCTGTCGAATATCTATGAATTAATAGGCCAGCCGCCTCCCGACATACTGAAAGTGCCGATAAGTACCAGGACCTTAAAACCCGTAAGGCGAGGCGCGGGATTCATAAAGCCGGTAATAGACGGCCTGGAGACCACTTATTATGAATGGCTTGAATCCGCCTGTTTTGATGTCGGCACTACAGGCGGGACAATGCACAGGGCAGAGAGCCTAATACAAAAGATATGCTGCGGTTTTGATCTGAAAAACATTTATATAAAAGTTAACCTTAAATTTTCGGATATAATAAACCAGAACAAGGAAACTGTGAAGCTGGTGATCTCAAAACTCCCTCCTAACGAAAGCCGGATAGAGATCCCTATTTTTGCGGGTGACGCAGGATTGAAGGCGTATATCTATGCGCGGCCGGAGCAGGGAGAATGGAAGCTGGCAAAAGAAATCACAGAGGTCGCTTATAAAAAAGTTCTTGAGGTTGCGGTTCCATTCGCGGATCTAAACATACGCGCAGGCGAAGAATTCCGGTTTGCGTTTTTTATTGAAGAAAAAGGTATTACCTTGGAGAGCCAACCCGAATCCGGACCCATCAGGTTAATTTGTCCCACTGTCGATTATGAAGCCTACAACTGGACAGCCTAAATCAGCTATCCTGGAAGAAAGATCCGAGGCCGCATTTGAATCATTGAAGAATTGCAGCCTTTGCCCGCGTAAATGCGGAGTGAACAGGCTAAGGGGCCAGAAAGGGTTTTGCAGGGCAGGCCTTAACCCTGTTGTTTATAGCTATTTTGCGCACTTCGGCGAGGAACCGCCGATCTCCGGAACGCGCGGGTCCGGCGCTATATTTTTTACGCACTGCACAATGCATTGCGTTTATTGCCAGAACCACGTCTTTAGCCAACAATCCGATGAAAAGGAAACATCCGCCGAATCTCTGGCCGGCATAATGCTTGAATTAAAAGACAAAGGGTGCCATAATATAAATCTTGTTACCCCCGCGCATTTTGTGCCGCAGATATTAAAAGCGCTTTATTTGGCCGGCCGTAAAGGCATGGATCTGCCGATCGTTTATAATACAAGCGGATACGATACTGTTGAAACGCTGGGTTTTTTGGACGGCATAGTAGATGTATATTTACCGGATATGCGTTATGGGAACGATGAAAACGCAATAAGGTTTTCGAACGCGCCCGGTTATTTTAACACATGTAAAAAGGCGCTCAAGGAAATGTTCCGGCAGGCCGGAAATCTTGTCCTGGATGCTGATGGCATAGCCAAGAAAGGTCTGGTAATCCGGCACCTTGTTTTGCCAAATGGGGTCGCTGCTACCGATGAGATTTTTAAATTCATCTCAGGGCATATTTCAAAAAAGGTTTACATAAGCCTGATGAGCCAGTATTACCCTGCTTATAACGCGAAGGATTTTCCGCAGATCAACAGGCGCATCACACAGGGGGAATACGAAGAAGCCACCGGCCTTTTTCTGAAATACGGCCTGGTAAACGGCTGGGTCCAGGACCCGAGCGAAGAAATGGACTTGAAGCTTCTGGGTACAAACATAAAAAAGATATAATGAAAAAGATTTTAATCGGCATTATTATGCTTATCCTGGCCGCAGCTGTTTTTTTTGCGCAAAGGACCCTGCCGGGCATTATGAAGAATCTTGCTGTTAAGGAGTTGGACGAGATCTTAAATACGGAAGCCGAGATCGATGATTTAAAGGTTTCTCTGTGGAGAGGGATTATATCCTTTTCAGGGGTCAGGATAAAGAACCCGCCGGGATTTAATGAAAAATATTTTTTAACCGTTGAGAACGGCTTTGTTGATATAAGCCTGTTTGCGCTTTTGTCTAAAAAAGTAGATGTCGAAGAAATTGTATTATATCGACCGAGGCTGAATATCGAAATAAATGGCATATCCAGATCAAACGCCCCTTTAGTATTCAAGAAAACACCTCCGTCCGTTGCCGGCACCGCGAAAAAAACAAAAATGCAGACTCATCTAAAGAAAATTGTTATACAGGACGGAG
>JAPLLL010000046.1:12664-13176 GCA_026387595.1 Candidatus Omnitrophota bacterium | reverse complement strand
TTTCCCCAACGCAGTCTTTAGCAAATTTGCACCAGTCAAGACAACTCTGGCCCTGCTGCCTTATAATGGGTTTCTTACAGCCGGGGCATGCGATACGGACCTCGTCCGTCCAGATCTCGGCCTCCCGGCCGCAGCAAGGGCATATTATACCCTCCGGCTTCGGCTGCTTGAATATTTTAGCACCGGGACATTCAAAAATCACGTTAATCTTTCTCCCTTTATGCTTATTATGTGTTCTTCAAACGGGACATCTTTGCCTGATCCGGCTATGGCTGCTTTTATCGCGCCCGTCATCCCGCCGCAGCACGGCACTTCCATGCGTACATAATTTATGGACTTTATATCGTTATTCTTCAGGATCTCTGTAAATTTACTCTTGTATACACCAATATCGTCAAGTTTGGGGCATCCCACGAGCAGTGTCTTTCCGGTAAGGAAATCACCATGAAAAGATGCATACGCAAATGGCACGCAGTCGGCCGCTATTAAAATATCCGAACCGTTCAGATACG
>JAPLLL010000046.1:8019-12649 GCA_026387595.1 Candidatus Omnitrophota bacterium | reverse complement strand
GGCCATTGCCTGAGTTGAGATTCTGATCTAGCGGCTGGCTGCTGCTTCTTGGCTGCAGGTTTTTTCTCTCTAAAGTCCACTACATTGGTGCCCGGGCAACCGCAAGGCAGTGTCCCGTGGCCAGGCTTTACACCCTCAGGTACTGCCATTCCTTTCTCCTTAAGAAAATCCACTGCGTCCTTAAGATATTTATGCTCTCCGTGCTCCCTCAAATGATCTAAATGCGCTTTTATTACATTTTTGCCTTGTTTTACCTATGGCTATGGCCCCTTCGGGACAATGCCCCAGGCAGGCACCAAGGCCATCGCAGAAAACATCGCTTACCAATCTGGCCTTTCCACCTATTATCTGCAACGCGCCTTCCTTGCAGTTAGGTATACAAAGGCCGCAGCCGTTGCATTTTTCCTCGTTGATTTTTATGATGCTCCTCTTTGCCATTTTAATTCTTTTCCTTTCCCAAAAGACTCGCTATTGTTATAGGCCTCAGTTCCCGCAGCACGTGTTTTTCTATACGGGTTATTTTTTTATTTAAAAAACAGGTGCCGCTATTAGGGCAGATATGCCTTTTAAAAAAACACTCATTAAGACTGAACGGCCCTTGGAATATCTCTATTAGATCCATAAGATATATTTCATTAGGCTTGCGGGCCAGCGTAAACCCTCCGCCTTTTCCTTTATAAGATTTGATCATTCCTTTTTTGTTCAACAACTGGACTATTTTTCTTAAAAAAGGCCTTGGTATCTTCACTTCTTTCACTATATCCCTGACATTTACCCGCTTGTTCTTTTCTTTGGCTGCGTATATCAACGCGCGCATCGCATAATCCGTATCCCTGGTTATAAGTTTCATAGCTGTAATGATACCATATTAGTATCATTTTGTCAAGAAAAAAAATTACGCGATGAGCCTTAAGACCGCTTTTACGGGTTGGCCTTTTTTCACGCCCAAACGCCTTGCGGCTGAAGTGCAGGAATGCACCTGCGCCTTCAGCGCCTCTTCTATGTTTGACACGCCGGTTATCTTAACTGCCGCGTCCTTGCATTTCTCGGCGGCCCTCAAGTTAAGATACCCGCACATAACGTAGCCGCGGGTTCCTCTTAGTAATATAAGAGCTTTACTGAGCAGCTTCATTTCTACTGCTTCAATTGCGCGGCTTCCTATTTTTATTTTTTTGTATCTCATCTTTTTAGGGATTACGGTTTTAGTCTTTTAATTTCTCAAACATTTCTTTGCCTACGCCGCATTCCGGACATACCCAGGTATCGGGCAGGGCGTTGAACGCCGTACCCGGCTTGATACCGTTCTCGGGATCGCCCGCGGCAGGATCATATATATAACCGCATACCGTACAGCGATATTTGTCCATAGACGCTACTCCTTTCCTATCTGCTTCGCAAAATTAACACCGTATTCATAGCATTTTTTAAGCTCGACATCATCCGGCACATACTGGATACCTAAACCGGGCTGAATAATTTCAACACCCGCTTCTTTAAGGGTCCCTTCTATGCTTTTTATCGCACCGCCTGCCCAGCCATATGAGCCGAATGCGGCGCCGATCCTGTTCTTGGGTTTGAGCCCCTTAAGAAAATCCAGGAATCCGGCGACCGCAACAAGCATACCGTTATTATGCGTGGATGAGCCTATGATAAAACCCTTAGCGTCGAGCATCTCCTTTATGACTTCGGTCCTGTCGGATTGCGCAAGATCAAAAAGTTTAACGCTGGTGCCGGTATCCGTTATCCCGTCAACTATCATTCTTGCCATCGTCTGCGTCGCGCCCCACATCGTCTCATACGCAACAACAACTTTGGGTTTGGTTTCGTTTTTCGCCCAGGATACATATGAATTCAGGATCTTGGCCGGGTCTTTGCGCCATATGATGCCGTGGCTCGGCGCGATCATCCTTATAGAGAGTTTGCTATTCTGGACTTCTTCTATCTTTTTTAATATCAGTGAGCTGAGCGGCCACAGTATGTTGCCGTAATATTTCGCCGCCTCATCCATTAGTTCTGCCTGGCCTACTTCATCGTCAAATCTCTCGGAGGTGGCGTAGTGCTGGCCGAATGCGTCGTTCGGAAGAAGCAGCTCCTCTTCGGGGCAGTAGGTAAACATACTGTCCGGCCAGTGGATCATTGGCGCCTCCAAAAAACTTAACGTGCGTTTCCCTAGTTTAAGTGTATCGCCCGTCTTTACCGGCTGGAAATGCCATTCGCCGTAATAATGCTTATAAAGGCCTTCTCTGCACTTGGTGGTCCCGTATAGTTTCGCTTTTTTGCAGGCCTTGACAATATCGGGCAGCGCGCCGGAATGATCTGTTTCGACATGATTTACGATTATATAATCTATCTTTTCGGGAGAGACTATCTCCCGTATTCTGGCAATCATCTCATTTGAGAAAGGGCCGTATACCGTATCAACCAATGTGATTTTCTCATCCACGATAAGATATGCATTATAAGTGGTCCCACGCTGTGTGCTGTATGTGTGGCCGTGGAAATTCCTGACATTCCAGTCCACGGCGCCTACCCAGTAAATGTCTTTCTTTATCTCACATGGCTTCATATTGTACCTCCGATTTGCTACCGTTTTACTATCGGCAAATCGTCCCGAGCCCTTGAATTTCTCATGTAGAGCGAGGGACCTTTTATTCGCCTATTATCTTTACCAGCACCCGCTTACGGCGTTGACCGTCAAATTCGCCGTAAAAGATCTGCTCCCACGGACCGAAATCAAGTTTACCGGCAGTGACCGCAACTACTACCTCTCTGCCCATGACGGTGCGTTTCAGGTGGGCGTCGCCATTGTCTTCGCCGGTTAGATTGTGCTTATACTTATCTTTCCCGTAAGGTGCCAGTTTCTCAAGCCAGGCAAGGAAATCCTGGTGCAGGCCGTTTTCGTTGTCGTTTATAAAAACCGAACTTGTTATGTGCATTGCGTTAACCAGGCACAGGCCTTCTTTTATCTCGCTTTTTACAAGCGCTTCTTCGACCTGCGGCGTTATGTTTACGATATCATGGCGGTTTTTCGTATTGAACCATAGGTATTGCGTGTGATGTTTCATCCTTTAAACACCTTTACCATCTGCTTGTGTATGATCCCGTTCGATGCCAGTACTTCTTTATCGTAATGCGAATAGGCTGAGCCGTCCAGTTTTGTCACCATGCCGCCCGCCTCTCTGACAATAAGCGCGCCTGCGGCGCAATCCCAGGGGCACAGGTCCAGCTCCCAGAAACCGTCAAACCTGCCGCATGCCACATAGCAAAAATCAAGCGCTGCCGAGCCTGCCCTGCGTATTGCTAGGACACGCATCAGTAACTTACGGAAATGTTCTATATTGTTATTCTTTGCCTCTTTTATACCGTACGCAAATCCTGTAGCCAGGAGCGCGTTTGATAAATTCGGCTTGGCGGATACATGGATTTTTTTATTGTTACGGTACGCGGCTTTTTTATGTTCCGCAAAGAACAATTCTTTACGCATGGGGTCATAGATCACCCCGAGGATTACTTTCCCGTCTTTCTCCAGCGCTATGGAAACGCAAAAGAACGGGAATGAATGGGCGAAATTGGTAGTGCCGTCAAGCGGGTCTATGATCCACTTAAATTCCGAATTGCCGTACCTGGGGGAGCTTTCTTCCGAAAGGATGGAATGATCCGGGAATGCGGATCTGATCTTTTTGATTATTATATCTTCTGACTTTTTATCAACGTCAGTAACAAGGTTTATCCTGCCCTTGTAGGATATCTTTTTTATCTTGCCGACAGAATTCTTTATGAATCTGCCGCTCTTCAGGGCCGCCTCGATCGCTACTTTTTTATATAAGGTACTCATCGCTTATGCTATAATTGGCGTATTGAGTATAACGTAAAAATGAGCCAAAATCAATTGGAAAAACTGGTCAAATTAATGGCGCGGCTGCGCGCCAAAAACGGCTGCCCTTGGGACAAGGTGCAGACACATGCCTCGCTTAAAAAATACCTGATCGAAGAGGCATATGAGGTCTGTGAAGCCATTGATTCAAAAGACCCCGAGAAGTTAAAAGAAGAACTGGGCGATTTTCTTTTTCAGGTGATATTCCACGCCCAGATAGCGAAAGAGCGTGGCGCCTTTGACATTAACAATATATTAGATACATGCTACAAAAAGATGGTGCGTAGGCACGCTCATGTATTCGGAAAGCGCAAGGCAAAAAACGCCAAAGAGGCATATGAACGCTGGCAGGAAATAAAAAAGTCAGAAAAAACTCTGAACAAGGCTATAAAAAAATCCGTCAAAGCCCCAAAAATTTTATCGCGGCCCCGCAAATAAATATCGCAAATCCCGCCATAGCGTGCGAATACCGTTCCATCCTGCGAAGCGGCAGCCTTGCCAACCCGTAAGAAGAGGCCAGCACAAGAACAAGCATCGTTGATATCGTCACGATCCCGAAAATAAAGGTGACCATTGCAACGGCCGGCATATTATGTCTTGCCGCCGGGTACATTATAAGCGGTATCAGCGGCTCGCACGGCCCGAACACGAATATGATAAACAGCACCCAGGGCGTCATATTAACCGGCTCCGAGATGTGGACGTGGGAATGCGCTGTTATGTGCGCATGCGCGTGTTCATGGGCCTTGCCTCCTT
>JAPLLL010000046.1:0-7981 GCA_026387595.1 Candidatus Omnitrophota bacterium | reverse complement strand
GCCTCCTTCATGAATATGCGGATGGTCGTGGGATTTAAGCCGGAACGCCCTGTGAAGGCCCCAGATAAAATATAAAAACCCGAATATAAGCAAGAACCACGCGGCCATTTCCCCTCTTGATGATTCAATGCCCTGGAGCTTAAAAACTGCCACGCCCAGAAAAACGCCTGCAAAACCCAGAATAACCGAGCTTAACACATGGCCCAGCCCGCACAAGAAAGTGACCATGAACGTTTTAGGCATGCTCCAGGTGCGCGCCTTGGACAGGACTATAAAAGGAAGGTAATGGTCCGGCCCGGTCAGGGTATGTATAAAACCAATACTTGCCGCTGTCCCTGCTAAAATCATTATCTCGTTAGACATGTTATCTCCTTTTTCAATTCTATCATTTAAAACGTATAAACGAAAGTAAAAATTGCTGAGTCGTTCGCATCGGTATTTGTCCCTGCAACCACTCTTTGGTACGCGATCAGTGTCTGGATCTTATCATTTGACCAACCGATCCCCGAAGAAACGGCAAGATAATTAACATCCGAACCGGGGATCTTTGCACCATCTTCTTTTTTGTCTGGCTGCAGGAAACCGTTTGCCTCAAACATAAGATTTAATCCCTTAAGTAAAAAATACTCAACACCGAAATCATAATTAAGATAATTTGCATAATGCGTTTTTACGCCGTCAACACGCACCTGCTGGGGAAAACTATAAATGGCGTCGGCATGAAAAATAAACGGCTTTAGTTTCTTTGTGAGATTAAGCCCTATCCCCTGGTCCCAGGAGCCTCCTCCTGATGTTGCGCCCATCAAATCCGCGCCTAACTTATCCGGATCCGCGTTTTCATATTTACCTGTGGGTATTTTTAGCTGCAAGAAGGCGGCTGCATGAGGCAGCCAGTTCTTCTCTTCAAAAGCGCAGTAGCGCATAAAAATATAACTGTCGCCGAAACCATTCGCATGGGCACTGGAACCGTTCTGTTTGACATAATTTTCCTGATAAACTGTTTGGGCATCAAGCTCAAGCCTGTCAGTAATACCGTATTGCGCGAAAAACTGCTCCTGAAACTGGTATTTTTTATCCCCCTTGGGTAGAGAATTATAATGTCTATCCTCGTCAAAGGTCCCCCTTGCCCGATTGTAAAATAAAAACGGCTGGATCACAAATTTGCCCTTGCCGCATAAAGGCGCTGTCCATGTTGTTATCGGCCCCGCAGAAGGAGGAGCCCATTTCTCGGCTGTCTCTTCGTACGCAAAGCAATGCTGAAAACTCAAAAAAATCGATATTGCCAAAACTAATAAAACTTTTTGCATGCCTTATCTTCCTAGATATTTTTGCCCGTACTCGACATGCTTAAAGTCGCATGTTTCACCCACTTCACGGCCTTAAGGCTATCCGTAAGTTCCTGGGCCTGTTGGGGCCTGCCTTTTACCGCTATTATCTCAAGGCAATTGTGATGATCCAGATGCACATGCTGGGTTGAAATAATTATATTCCCAAAATCGTGTTGAATATCCATTAGTTTATTTACTAATTCACGCTGGTGGTGGTTATAAATCATCGTGATGGTACCGGCTATCTCCTTACCCTCTTGCCATTGTTTCTTTACCAGGTCTTCCCTGATAAGATCCCGTATGGCCTCCGAGCGGTTGTTGTATTTCTTCTCCTTTAGTAAGACATCGAACTTCCAAAGCAACTCTTTTTCAAGTGAAATTCCAAATCTGACCAATTGCGCCATATAGATCTCCTTATAGTGCTACGATTTTAATAATCGTAGCACAGCTTTACTTGCATGTCAACAATATTTGTTATATGCCCGCAATGGGTCCTATCACCGAACAGCCCATTCGGTGATACCCGTTGCTGATCTTGCCAGGAAAAAGTCCCGGCGAGCGAATAGAAAATTTAGCCTTTTATGAGCATTTTGGCGGTTTCTAAAAGGGCGGTGGATGTCCGAGCCGACACTTTACGTGTCGGCGAGTTCACCGCCCCCGACAAAATGCGAAAGAAAAGGCGTGAAAAATTTTCTCCTGAGCGAGCGGGACTTTTTCTTGGCAGAAAGACCGTTGCGGAAATTAGGCGGGTTTATACGAAAAGCCGGCCTTGAGGGCCTTCTTGTTGGGTTCCCAGAGGGGTTTTTTCTTGTCGGTGAGGACTTCCGGGATGGAATTTATTACGCTTTCTAATTTTAAAAGCTTGGTTTTGGCGATAAGTGAACCGAGCATGACTATGTTAACAGACAATATCGAGCCGCTTTTTTCGGCTATTTCGTTGGCGGGGATTTCAAATATCTTAATGCCGCTTAATTTAGCCGGCTTATAAAGGCTCGTATTCGCCAAGATAAATCCACCTTTCTTAACGCGGGAGGAAAACTTTTCAAATGACGGTTCATTAAGCGCTATCAGGACACCAGGGCTATAGACTACCGGAGCACCTATCGGCTCATCCGATATGATGACCTGGCAGTTTGCTATGCCGCCGCGTATCTCGGCGCCATAAGACGGGAAAGAGGTAACGAATTTGCCCTCTTTCATCGCGGCATGACACAAAAGCGTACCCGCGAACATAACGCCCTGGCCGCCAAAGCCGCTTATTATTATTTCCTGCTTCATTTAGTATCCTTAAAGACGCCAAGCGGGAAATATTTTATCATCTCTTTATTTATCCACTCAGCGGATTCAACAGGGGCCAATCCCCAGCCCACCGGACACATGGAAAGAAATTCCACTATGGTAAATCCTTTTTTATCAATCTGATACTGCAGCGCCTTTTTTACGGCTGCCCTTGCTTTCATTATATTAGCCGGGGTGTTGACTGCCACTCTTTCCGCATACGCGACTCCGCCCAACGTGGATAATAATTCGCACACCCTCAAGGGATAGCCGTCCTCGTTTGTCCTGCCTTTTGGTGTGGTCGTGGTCACCTGTTTTAAAAGCGTTGTGGGCGCCATCTGCCCGCCGGTCATGCCGTAGCAGGCGTTATTAACAAATAATACCGTTATGTTCTCCCCCCTGTTGGCGGCATGCAGCATCTCATTGCCGCCTATTGCGGCTAGGTCCCCGTCCCCCTGATACGTAATGACGATCCTGTCCGGCAGGACACGTTTTATGCCTGTTGCCACAGCAGGCGGCCTGCCGTGTGCCGCCTCTGTGGTATCAAAATGCCAGTAAAAATACCCGAATACTGCGCAGCCTACCGGCGCGATTGCAATCGTTTTCTCAACTATGCCCAGTTCATCTATAGCCTCGCCCATTAGCCTGTGTATTATGCCGTGGCCACAGCCCGGGCAGTATATATGACTTATCCTTCGTATGCTTTCAGGTAGAATTGTTTTCATTGCATCATCGCCTTGGCTATTTTAATTATCTCGCCCACCTCAGGCAGCCCGCCCCCGGGTTTTCCGTAAAATCGCACTTCCGAACGGCCCTGTACGGCGAGCTTAACATCCTCCACCATCTGGCCCATTGACATCTCGACTGCCAGGAATTTTGCCCGCTTTGAAAGCTCATAAAGCCTTTGTTCCGGGAATGGATAGACAGTCTTTAGCCTGAAAAAACCTACTTTCAGGCCTTTTTTCCTGGCTTCCTGATATGCCTCAAGATTTATGCGACCGCTTGTGCCATATCCGACCAGTATCACCTTTGCATCTTCCACATCTTTTTCTTCCCAGTCCAGCTCTTCCTTCATCGTTTCAAACTTTTTTGCGAGTTTATAGTTATACTTTTCGAGTTCGCCCTCGCCCATAAAAAGCGACCGAATGAACCGCGGTTTTCTCCCCCTTGCCCCTGTAAGGTTCCAACCTAAATCCTCCACCCCAGGGGTGGCAGTGGTCTTAATGACTTTTATTTCTGCGGGTTCGGACATCTGGCCCAGAACACCGTCGGTCAATATAATGACCGGGTTCCTGTATTTAAACGCAACATCAAAGGAGACCTTTGCCATGTCATGCATCTCTTGCACGCTGCCCGGCGTAAACACTATTAGTTTATAATCGCCGTGGCCGCCACCTTTTACGGTCTGGAAATAATCGCCCTGGCTGCCTGATATGTTCCCAAGGCCGGGACCGCCGCGCTGAACGTTTACTATCACTGCGGGCGTCTCAGAGCCGACCAGATAAGAAATGCCTTCCTGCATAAGCGAAATACCCGGCGAAGAAGAGGTGGTCATGGCTTTTTTGCCGGTCAAGGCGGCGCCGAAAACCATGTTTATCGCGGCAAGCTCTGACTCGGCCTGGAGGAATGTGCGGCCTATCTCGCGCATGCGGGCGGACATGTATTCAGGTATTTCATTCTGCGGGGTTATGGGATAGCCGAAATATGCGTCAAGGCCGCCTGCTATGGCGCCTTCGACGACCGCGAGATTCCCTTTCCAAAGGCCTTTCACTTATTTCACCTCTATCGCGAAATCAGGGCAAACGATAAAACACTTCCCGCACAGACTGCAGGAGCCTTTCCATTTAGCCGGATGAAAACCTTTTATGTTGAATTTTTTCTGGTGGGAGAGTGCCTTATCAGGACAAAAAAAGACGCACAGGCCGCAGCCTTTGCAAAAATCCTCATATATATGGACCTTCTTAGCTTGTTTCTTTACCACCGTAAAGCTATCCCGCCCCACGTAAACCCGGCACCGAAACTGACAAGCACTATAATATCGCCCGATTTTATCAGGCCCTGCTCTTCGGCCTCTGAGATCGCTATAGCTATACTCGCGGCACTGGTGTTCCCGGTCTTATAAAGGTTAACGAACATCTGCTCGGGTTTTATCTTGAGCCGTTTGGCTATCGCGTCTATTATTCTCAGGTTTGCCTGGTGGGGCACAAAAAATTTGACATCTTCAGTCTTTATGCCGGCGCGCTTTATGGCTTCCTCTACCGCCTCTATCATTTTATGCACGGCCATTCTGAAGACCTCGTTGCCGTCCATCCTCAGGTAATGCTCCCTGTTCTTGATCGTTTCTTCCGAGGCCGGCTTTCGCGAACCGCCCGCCGGAACCATTAATAAATCAGAAAGCGTGCCATCGCTCTTAAGATATGTAGATAGTATACCGCGCTCGCCGTTTTCTTTCTTTAATATCGCGGCCCCTGCGCCATCCCCGAACAAAACGCAGGTCGAGCGGTCAGTCCAGTCGGTCACGCTGGACAGTTTCTCGGTCGCAACAACAAGGACTGTCTTTGCCTTGTCTGCTAAAAGCATTGTTTCCGCTACAGTCAGCGCGTATAAAAAGCCGGAGCATGCGGCAGATACGTCAAACGCAAAGGCGTTCGTGAATTTAAGCGCTTTCTGGATAAGGCACGACGTCGCGGGAAACGAGTGGTCCGGTGTCGCTGTCGCGCATATCAGCGCGTCTATCTCTTCGGGCTTCATATGCGCCTTTTCAAGCGCCCACCGCGCCGCCCTTATGCCCATGTCTGAAGAAGACTCGCCTGCCGCCGCGATATGCCTTTCCTTTATGCCCGTGCGGGTCGTTATCCATTCGTCGGTCGTATCAACAAGTTTTTCAAGCTCTTTGTTGGTAACGACTCGCTCAGGCAGATAATAGCCGGTAGAAATTATTCTTGCCCTATACATTTAGTAAAGATTTCCTTTCACGTTACTATATCTTGATTATACTCTCGGGCAAATAAAAACCCAAGTAAAATCTCTAAGCCGGAGACGGCAGGTCCAGTAATAACACATCAGGACTTTTCTATTGCTACTTGCCCACTTTTTATGCTTGAAAGTGTCCCTCCAGAGCTTTACGGCGCGTCCGGACAGGTTTTCCAGCGAGGATACCCAGATTTAGACCAGCCTTGATGGTAGATCTGATTTGTTTCTACAAAATATATGAGACACGGAAACTGGTTGTCTTGATTTGGATATCCGTCGGTTGTGGCATATGCCTCTCTGGCACCCGGAGAGTTGTTGCGGGAATAATTTTCGTAGCAGTTTACATACACGACTATTCCGGGATGATTCCACTCACCGGTTTGCTTGTCTCTAAAGTACCCATACTGATAAGAATCCTGGCAGAAGTGTTGCGTATCAAGCGTTGCACGCGGGCCGTTAAACCCGGGAGACCCCCAAGGTATAAACGCCCATCTGAATACTACGTCTGGGAAGTACGGTTTCGTTGAAAGCTCATAGGAATCAATCCACCACACGCCGTTGAATGGAGGGTAACTACCGTTTATGTTGTGATATTGATTGACGGCATTAACAAGGGCTCTCATGCCGAGCACGGCTTCATCAGCAATGACTTTCGCCTTTACATCCTGCATGGCACGTATGCCTATCGTGGCAAGTATGCCTATTATTACGATCACGATAAGAAGCTCAACAAGCGTAAAGCTTGTATTGGCCCGTTGCATAATTCTCTTCCACTTAATATTCGCTACTCCCGGGTGCCCTTGCCGTACATATCCAAAAGCAGCTTCCGCGTCTCCTCCAGCCGTTCGCCAATATCTCATAGCCCAGGCCGCAGTCTTTTTCGCATTTTTCCCTAAGGCCCTTACCGTCAAACTTTATCGCGGTGGTATGCTTGACCGCCCGGCAGTTAAACCGGGAGCGGTGCGGCGGGATGAGCCAGGACCAGCCCAGGATATCGTTTTTGCCTATTGTCTGTATAGTAATGGACCTGCTTTCGCCTACAAGCGTCTCGATCGCCACAAGGCCTTCCCTTATAAGGTAGAAATAATCCGCAGGGCCGCCTTCTTTTAATATAATATCTTCTTCGTTAAATTCGGCGTAGGAGGCGCAATCCGCTATATTGTCCAGGTACCCCCCTTTCAGGCCCCTGAAAAAAGAATGCTGGGCTAAAATAGCCTTCATCTCTTTCATTTTTTACCGGCCCCTTTCTTCGGAGTACCTATCAGCTTGTTTATCTTGGCTAAAAGTTTTGCTTGCCCATATGGTTTCAGGATATAATCGTCTGCGCCAACTTCCAGGCATTTGTCACGTAGATCCTGCGTCTGTTGTTCCTTAGCGGTAAACAGGATTATAGGTATAGTGGATGTGGCCTTATCGGCCTTTAAGGATTTGCAGACCTCATACCCATCCGGGTCAGGCATCATTACATCCAGCAGGATAAGGTCCGGGTTTTCTCTTAGCGCGATTTCCAAAGCACGGCTGCTCGTATAACATGGTATTACGTAAAAATTATTAAACTCAAGCCTTGCCTTGACAAGGTCGGCGAGGTTCACTTCATCGTCTATTATCAGTATCTTCTTCTTTTCCATCGTGCCCTCCCTATGATCCTAAGGCCCTATGATCCTTTACTTTAACAGTTCCTCTATTTTCCCCAGCAGCGCCTTCGACTCGAACGGTTTCGTTATATATCCGTCCGCGCCGACCTCCTTGCCGAGTTTTTCATCCGACTCCTGCGCGCGGGCGGTAAACATCAGTATCGGTATTTTTGAATATTTCTGGTCGCGTTTAAGCATCGCGCAAACCTTGTATCCGTCTATCTTCGGCAACATAAGGTCCAGAATTATCAGGTCAGGTTTTTCTTTGCGCGCTTTATCCAGCGCCTCCTGGCCGTCATACGCGGTCAGGATACGGGATATGTCGCATACCCCACGCGCAACCGTATTATATTGCCAAGATCAGTTTCCTTCAGATAACTTGCAAGCGCCTCATTAAGCCTGCTAGATACGCGTACGGCGCCTTGTTTATCGCATTCAGGCAAGACAACCATAATCTCGCAGGCGTCTTTCAAAGCAACGTCTCCGGTGCGGCGCAGGACTCTTTCTACGATCTTTTCTATGCCCAGGCACAAGGCATCCAGCTTCTCTTGCGGCACTTTCTCCTTAACCTTGCTTAACTCTTCCATGTAAACAATGATGGCCGAAACCTGCGATCCGTTTTTTGAGGCCTCCATTATGCCATTGTTTACATGTTCGCTGAATATCTCTTTATAGGTACGTTTTGGCAGTATAAAGATAAATTTTGTTCCTTTGCCAAGCTCGCTCTCCACCCTGATGTGGCCCTGGTGCAATTCTATGAGGCCCTTT
>JAPLLL010000083.1 GCA_026387595.1 Candidatus Omnitrophota bacterium | reverse complement strand
AGGAGATATTGATTTCAATTGCTTCCACCTTTGCTTTATTTAATACTTTCGCAAGCTCAATAATTTCGTTTGCGGATTCCCCGCCTATGCTTATAACGGCAGGCACGTTTAATTTCCTTAGAAGCGGCAGCTTATTTTTGATAAAGTGACCTGCGCCTTGATTTTCAAGCCCGATAGAATTCAGCATGCCTGCGGCAGTTTCAACGATACGCGGTACAGGGTTGCCGGACCTTGCCTTAAGTGTGATCGTTTTTGTAACGATCGCGCCAAGTTTATTTACATCGATAAAATCGGCGTATTCCTCGCCCGTGCCGAATGTGCCTGACGCAGCCATTACCGGATTTTTAAGTTTCAATTTCCCGATATTTACGCTGGTATTTACTCCCATATTATATCTCCCGCTTTAAACACCGGCCCGTCCTTACATACCATTTTGTACCCCTTACGCGTCATGACAGCACAGCCAAGGCATGCGCCTATGCCGCAAGCCATATATTCTTCAAGCAATACCTGGCATGGGATCTTGCGCATTGCCGCGATCCTGGCTATTTCTTTCATCATCGGTTTGGGGCCGCAGGCGTAAATTAGGGTCTTAGGTAATATTTCTTTCAGCAGTTCGGTCACAAAGCCTTTGTGGCCCTTAGAGCCATCGTCGGTCGCAATTCTTACATCGCAGCCTAATCTTCTCAGACCTTTCTCGCATAGAACATCCGCTTTTGTTTTTGCGCCAAGCAGCACGATCGGCTTTGAACGCGCGAGTTTTTGCGCAAGGAAAACCAGCGGCGCAACGCCTATGCCGCCTGCGATCAAAAGCGGTGTTAGGTTATAAGTGTTAGGTGTTAGGTTGAAACCATTACCTAACGGGCCAATTATATCAAGCGCTTCTTCTCGCTTTCGTTCAGACAGCGCCTTTGTGCCTTCTCCTATGACTTCGTAAAGAACCTCCACAGAATTATTTTCTATCCTGTGTATACCGAGCGGTTTTCTAAGAAACGGCTTCAAGCCGTCGTTGACCCTGACTTCCAGGAACTGGCCCGGCTTGGAATTCGTGGCCAGCCAGCTATCCTTAAATGAAAGCTTAAAATACCCGCCGGCTATATTTTTATTTTCCGTTATTTTTACTATTTTCTTTTTTATCATTTATGGTTCGCTTCGTTTTTCACCATTCGAACCACCCCGAGTCCCATTAGCGACCAAAACTGTAGGACGAGGGGCTATTTTACCTCTTTATGATATTCCTGCAATGCCTTTACCGTGATCTTGGGTTTCTTTATCAGGTTCTCGATCCCGTTCACCGTCGCCTGGGCGCCTGAGATCGTAGTCACAAGCGGGACATTGTATAGGATCGCATGCGACCTGATCTTGAGTTCGTCCCCTTTGGTCGCCCGGCCGGACGGCGTATTGATGATCAGGCTCACCTTGTTGTCTTTGATCAGGTCTATAACGTTAGGTCTGCCCTCGCTAAGTTTCGGGAGCGCCTCTACGCTTATGTCGTTGCTTTTAAGCGCGGCAGCTGTACCTGAGGTTGCAAGTATCTTAAAGCCCAGGTCTGCCAGTTTTTTTGCGATGAACACTACGTTCCGCTTATCCTGGTTTTTCACGCTGATGAATACATTCCCTTTTTTGGGAAGTTTCTGGCCCGCGGCTATCTGGCTTTTTGCGTAAGCCATGCTGAAGGTCGCATCTATGCCCATTACTTCTCCGGTAGACCTCATCTCGGGCCCGAGTATCGCGTCCGACCCCGGGAACCTTATGAACGGGAACACCGATTCTTTTACCGTTACGAACGAAATGGTTTTTTCTTTCGTGAATCCGAGTTCTTTTAATGTCTTGCCCATCATTATCTTTGTGGCAAGCTTTGCAAGCGGCACGCCTATCGCCTTGCTTACAAATGGGATCGTCCTTGATGCCCTCGGGTTTACTTCAAGGATGTATACGATGTTATTTTTGACGGCGTACTGGACGTTCATAAGCCCTTTTACCTTGAGCTCCTTTGCCATTGCATAGGTATTTTTTCTTATGGTCTCCATGATATCTTTGCCCAGCGTGTGCGGAGGAAGCACCATGGCGCTGTCGCCTGAATGTATGCCTGCCTCTTCTATATGCTCCATGATGCCGCCTATTACACAGCTCTCCCCATCCGCTATGGCGTCTACATCGACTTCGATCGCGTCTTCCAGGAACTTGTCTATCAGTATCGGCCGCTCTGGCGAGGCCTCAACCGCCTTTTCCATATAATCCATAAGGGCCTTTTCGTCATAAACTATTTCCATGGCCCTGCCGCCCAGCACATACGACGGCCTTACGACAACGGGATAACTTATCTTGTGCGCAACCTCTTTTGCTTCTTCAAATGATGTCGCGGTCCCGTTTTCCGGTTGTATAAGCTTCAGCTTCTTGATCATTTGCTGAAATCTTTTTCTGTCTTCCGCGATATCTATAGAATCCGGGCTCGTACCCAGGATATGCAGGCCAGCCTTTGACAGGGCGCCGGATATGTTAAGCGGTGTCTGGCCACCGAACTGAACTATGGCGCCTATAGGCTTTTCCAGATCCACGATATTCATTACATCTTCAACCGTAAGCGGCTCGAAATACAGCTTGTCGGAAGTGTCACAATACGTAGAAACCGTTTCAGGGTTGCAGTATACCATTATGCTCTCGATACCCTCTTCTT
>JAPLLL010000079.1 GCA_026387595.1 Candidatus Omnitrophota bacterium | reverse complement strand
GAGATCCTTTATGCAGCCGGATTCACCGTTCGGGTCGATAAGTACGACTTCTTTTGAAGCCTCATCGCCGAAGATATAAGTGTTGGTCTCAAGCGGGCCGCCTGTGAACTTCCGCAATATCACGTTTACTCCTTTATGTCCTTCTCTACGCGGCTGAACCTGAAGAGTTTATCCATTTTAAGCATGAGCCTGTCCAGGTCCTGCTGCATATGCATAGCTGCCGGCTTGTCAAGGTCATCTTCTTTATAGGTCTTATAAAAGTCATACAGTTTTTTCCGGTACATTTCGAGCTCAGCGGCCTTCTGGTCCTTAAGACAGCCCTTCATCTCGTCCAGATTTTTCAGCACCTCTTCAAAGCCCCTCACGTCAGCTGCCCTATTTTCGCCCAGCCTGTTTATAAGCTCCTCCTGCCACGACTTCCAGAATACAAAACTCCTCTTGTACAATACCGGATTCGGCTCGGGCCTGTAGTCTTTCGGCTCGTATACGAACACCTGTTCCGGCCCCTCCTGCGGGGCCCGTTTACGCACAAACTTCTTTTTCCATTGCGCTCCGCAGCCTGATACGCCGATACATAAAATAAGAACAAGCACACTATGAAAGCATTTTTTTAAATTCTTTTTCATCGATAATTTTCACTCCCAGCTTCTTTGCCCTCTCATATTTTGAGCCGGGGGCTCCCCCGGCCACGAGAAAATCCGTACTCGCGCTGACTGACGAACTTGCGTTGCCGCCTAATTCGCGTACAAGCCTTTCAGCCTCGGTCCTGCTGAAACCCGTAAGCTCCCCCGTGAATACAAACGTCTTTCCTGCAAGGGGCTGCTTCGCGCCAGCCTTCTGCTTTGGTTCCGACATATTTACGCCGGCCTTTTTAAGCTTTGCCACCAATTTCTTTGTGCCTTCCTGCCTGAAAAAATCTTCTACGCTTTCGGCCATTACTGCGCCGATCTCATGTATTGCGTCAAAATCCTCTTTTGAAGCGGTGATTATCTTATCCAGGGTGCCGAATTCACCGGCTATCACATAGCCCGCCTTTTCGCCGACATGCCTGATACCGAGCGCATAAAGCAGTCTTGATAAGGGTTGGCCTTTGCTTTTTTTTACGGCGGACAGCAGGTTCTCGGCCTTTTTATCCGCGAAAAGTTCCAATTTCAGCAGGTCTTCTTTTGTAAGAAAATAAAGATCCGCGAAATCCTTTACCATTTTATGGGCCACAAGCTGCTGCACAACGGACTCGCCCACCCCTTCTCCGTCCATGGCGCCCCTGGAGGCGAAATGGATCAGCCCCCGTTCAAGCTGCGCAGGACATGAGGGATTTATACAGCGGTAAGCGACCTCTTCCTCTTTTTCCTTGGTTATCGCGCTGCCGCAAGCCGGGCATTCTTTAGGGATCTTAAATACCTTTTCTTTGCCTGTGCGCACGCTGTCCACGACCTTTATTATCTTCGGGATCACCTCGCCTGCCCTCTCTATCACGACCCTGTCGCCCACTTTCACCCCGAGGCGTTCTATCTCGTCAAAATTGTGGAGCGTGGCATGTTTTATAGTGACACCCGCGCAT
>JAPLLL010000011.1 GCA_026387595.1 Candidatus Omnitrophota bacterium | reverse complement strand
TGAACACTGGAAGGGTTAGCCATTACAGAAGCTATTGCGGGTAGATATTCGCTTACGCCTGTAGTCGTAGTTTGGTCAACGCCCCTGGTATCCCCGATAACAGCAAACGACCAGGGATCTGTGGCATAGGCACGGCCGCACAGTAAAAAATTGAAAGAGAGCGCTACGATGAAAATGAAGATAGTTGATATCCGTCTCACGATCGAGCGCCCTTAATTTTTCTCGGTTCTCTTTCGAAAGAATAATTCAAAAATCCTGCCTTTTCCCAGCACCCGATCTAATTCTCTTATCGCAAAGAATGGTATAAAAACAAAAAATACCACCGTAATCATGGCTAACCACTCGTACGAAAAAAGCTTCATCAACTCATCAGATATTCCAATTAAGCCTTTCTTAAGCAGAAGGCCGCGGACTGTCGATTCTATAATCTTAAAAATCACAACACAGACAGTGAATAGAAATGACTTGTAAAAAGTCGGGATGATTAAAGGCTTGTTTTCAAATCCCCGGCCCAAATGTAAGGCCTCCAACACCAGTATAACCTTCGCCAATATCAAAGCCGCGATTGTGCTGATTCCATATTCGCCATAGCTGATGTCGTATTGGGCCAGAAGCAGCCTTTTATAAGTCGTGAAAACACTGAACAAAATGATCAGGTACAGGACATTTATCCAATAACCCCTTACTTCATGAAATATCTTTTGCTTTAGCGTCATTTTTCGTTAAAAAAATGGGGTCGTTGGCTCAAACACGTTAGAAGCACCTTCTTGGGCAAATACGACCCTGTTATGATAAATTTATAATTCCTACGGCTATGAAGCGATTAATAGTTGTAATCGCTTTAAATATGATACAATTATCGCAATAAATCTTTTGCCTTGACCAAGAACTCCTCTGCGAGTTTCAGTAGTTTCTCACAGCCTGTCTGAGACCATCGGTTGTAGTAATCGGCTTCCTCTCGCAGGTTCTTCGCCTCCTGAAGACCTTCAAGGTAAGATACAGGAACTTGCTTCGTTTCGACATATAGCGTCTTTATAGCGGCTATTAGGCAGTAATGACTATGTTCACGCAAGTTCTTTGCGTAGAGTAAGGCTCTGGCGCTATGGAACATCGAATAATATATCTGTATAGTCGCCCACTTGTAGTCGCCTGCCTTGTAAGTCTTTCGGGCTGTCTCTAAATCTGCCAGTGCCGTCTCAAGTTCTTTTGGGGCAAGCGTTACGCCTCGTGAAAATGGCTTTATTTTGCCTTTCTTTATACATTCGTCGTGTTCGATAGTCATTCTTTCTGCTCCCAGAGGGTAATACCCTTATCAACCTCGGTATAGTAGGTTTTTTCCTTATCCTTGAAGTCGGCTAGTTCCGATGGCGTTTTAATCACGGATTGTATCTTCTGCTTCGTCTTTATAGAGGAGATCGCTTTCTTTACGACTTCTGGTTCGTTGGATAAGATAAACAGGTCTATGTCGCTTGATGGGTCGTTCTCGCCACGACTCGTGCTACCATAAAGGACTATCTTCTTGGATAGTGGCTTCAGTTTTGATACAAGGGGACGTAGGGCAAGGACATTCTTCAAGACTTTGAACTGCTTTATAGCGGAGTCGTCATATATTATAGAGTAGAAGAGCAGATTGCCTTTCTTTGCCTTTGAGACAAGATTCTGCCGGGTAAGTTCGCCAAGGGCTATATATAACCCTGCTCTACTTATAGATGTGGCTTTCTGTATCTGGCCACCCAGAAACTCCTTGCCAAGGTTCTCTGCAAGATAAGAGAGCACTTTGAGTGAGTTAGTGGCACCGAATATATCTATGGTCTTTGGTTTTTTCATAATATAAGGTAGTCTAATATATTAGACTACCTGTCCATTATATTAGACTGATAGGATTAGTCAAGAGATTTTATTCTTCAGGTGACATAGTCTTGGGAAAATCAAACCATTGTTCACGAGATGCGTGCACTGGGGTTGTATTGAAGTTGATGTTTATAGAACGCTTCATAGATAAGTGTATCATTTCCATAATCGGGATCTACGTAATCTAGGCTTTGTTCTTGTCTTTCCCTTTTAAGTTCTTTCTTTAGATAATCGATGATGAATCCGTCTATTCTTTTCCATATATATGATCTAAAATAGACGGGTTTGAGATTACCTTGTTTGTCTTTATATCTTAAGTTATAGTTTTGAATCTTATCGTATAAAATAAATATTATCTGAGAGAGAATATCTTCGCTGAAACGATCTTGATATATTGGGAATATTATCCTATGTATTCGAAAGATTACAAAGCCTATGTGGCGTAATATAAGCTCATCGGCTTTCCCCTTATAGTGTCTTTTTGCCTGGGCGATGAGACGCCTTTCTTCTTGAAGAGTAAGCTTTTGATATTTGGGTATACTCTTACGATAGTTTTCGAACATTGGCGATATATTATACAAGCCAAATGTTGAAAACAAAATCCAAAAATAATAAGGTTCTAACATCCCTTTAGGGGTAAAAACAAGCCCTCTGCAACTTTTGTAGTTACAGAGGGCTATGTTACCAACAATACTGGGGTGGCTAACGGGATTCGAACCCGTACAAACAGAGCCACAGTCTGTTGTGCTAACCACTACACTATAGCCACCGTAAATATGCTTACTGCAAATGTACTATGCAGTGACAATTTCTGCAAAGCCATTCAAGATTTTTAGGACTATTATTTTTTCTATTTGAATCAATGTGGTGAACTACCAAAACCCGTTTATCTCTGATACCGCATTTCTGGCATAATTCTTTTTTACCGTATCGTTTTAATAACGCCCGGTAAACAGTTTGGCCGGCTATCCAATTTGGCGCATTTTCTCCACAACGCTTATTTTTATTTTCCCAGGAACAATGGCAGTTGATAGAACAGAAAAACTTTCTACTCTTTGATCTTTTGAAATCTTTAGGTGTCCTATAAACTTTTTCCCCGCAGTAGTCACAATTTAGCCACTTTCCCTTTACCTGAGCCTTTCCCTGGCATTTTTTGGAGCAGAATTTACCCCAACCCTTTTTTGCGTGATATGCTTTTATCCAAATTTTTTTCCCGCAAACTTTGCACTTTCTTTGGACCATACCAATATTTTATAGTGCAAAAACATTTTTGTCAAATCAAAAGGATAGACCACAGCCCAGTGCTTTTACTTATTAATATGTACCACTTTTGCAGGCGGAAAGCCATTAAAATATGTGGACGAGGCAATGCTATATGCGCCGATGTTTTCCGCGTACAAGAGATCGTCGATCTCTAGTTCCGGCAGCTCTTCCGCAACCGATATGGTGTCAAACGCGTCGCATGTCGGGCCGAACGCGGCGCAAATCTTCTTTTCGCCGTCCTTAAAAGACTTCAAAGGGTACTGGCAATGGTCGAATACAATGCCCGAAAATGTATGGTATACGCCGTCATCAAGATAATAACAGGTCTTTCCGGCGCGTTCGGCCTTCCCGATTATCTTTGTGACAAGCGTTGCGGCGTTAGCTACCATAAAACGGCCGGGTTCCGCGAGTATCTCTATGTCCTCGGGGAACAGTCTTTTAAATTCGGTGTTCAACTTACGCGCGAGCGTCTTAAACGATTTCACCTTGCTGTGGTATTTTACGGGAAAACCCCCGCCTATGTCGATGATTTTTATCTTGTGGCCGCGCGACTCTGATTCCTTGAATATGGACGCCGAAAGCTGGAGCGCCTGCATGTAATTTTCGAAATTATTGCACTGGCTGCCGACATGAAAGCTTATGCCTTCAACCACGGCGCCCGAATCAAATGCCTCTATGACAAGGTCAACCGCTTCGCCAGGGTCCGCGCCGAACTTGGACGAAAGCTCTACCATTGCCCCGGTATTCGGCACGCGTATCCTTAATACAAGGCCCGCCTGCGGGCAATGCTTTCGTATCTTTTTTAATTCTTCGATATTGTCGAATGTCACGAGCGGTTTATACTGGTCAAGCTCATGAAGCGCCTCGACCTGCTTTATCGTGTTCGCGTAAATAACCTTGTCCCATATAAAATCCTGCCGCTCCTTGGGAGGAAGGCCCTTTATATTTTCATAGACAAGCATGAATTCCGGAAGTGAGGCCACGTCAAAACTTGCGCCTATCTTGTAAAGCGTGCGCACTATCTCCGGGTTTGAATTCGCCTTTACCGCGTAATAGGCCTGGACCCTCGGCAGGTTCTCTTTGAATTCCCGGTAATTCGCGCGTATCTTTTCATGATCAAGCACAAATACCGGCGTGCCGTGTTTTTTCGCTATTTCCTGTAATTGGCCGAGATCCATCCTGGTTTCCGTTGTTGCGCCGTTTTTTTCCTGCGTTATTGCCATTTGGTCTCCTCAATTTCTATTGTTTACATTCTGGAAATTGATCCCGAGCCCTTGAATCTTTCATACAGGGCGAGGGACTTAGTCCCGGAACAGAAAGTTTTTAAATGCCCACGGATTTTTCTTATCTAGGTGCGCAGTGGGGTTTTCCTTAAAAAAGATCTGGTAATTCTTGAACGGCGTCCAATCCGACGCCTCCGAAACAAGCTTGCCAAGATAAGGCTTTGATATCTTGAGCACATAATCGTGGGGCAGGTCATCGGGCACGCATAGCCCCTTATTCGGATTTTCTATCATCCACATCGTTGCAGATACAACGCCGATAGCGACCTGCATGGTGGTAGCGTTCTGGTGGGGGACCAGTTCCCTTGATTCCCCGATGCTGAGCACGCTTCCGGTCCACCATGAGTTATAGCGGTGCCCCATGATAAGCGCGCCCAATATGTCCTCGCCTTTTGTTATCTCGTCGCTCATGATCCTGCACTTTGTCTGAAGCTCGTAATTCCTGCAGCGCAGCTCATGCAGCGAGGCGATCGTCTCACTGCATGTCATGTAGGCGTAATGGACCGTGGGCCTATAAACGGGCCGGCCCTTTTTCCATACGGTCAAATAATCGGAAATACTGAACGCCTCGCCGTGACGTATTACCATGCCGATGATCTCCTGGTACGGGATCCACGAGCGGACCCAGGTGTTCATGCCCATCTGTGAAAGGAATATCTGGTTGCCCGGCCCGTAATCCGGGATATTGGCCAGCGGAGGCAGCTCCTTTTCATGCGTGCCCCAGCCCATCTCTGCGGGCGCTATGCCTTCTTCGCGCAGCCCCTCAATGCTCCAGGTCCCGACAAATTCGTCCACTTCTTTAGGACGATCGGTTATTTGCGTGTCGCGCTCGCTTACGTGTATTACCTTGATGCCGAGTTTCATGGCCAGGACGGCAAATTCTTTATCCGCGATCAGCCTTTCCATGGCCCTGGCGTTTTTTCTCGGCAGGTCCTTTTCCTTGACCGCTTTCTTCGCGATGTCGATGATGCCTTTTTTCGTGAAATGCGAGATCAGTCCGGGATTCGCGCCGTGGTCCACAACAGCGGTTGCATCGTTGTCCCATTTTGATGTCAGCTTACGCAGGCCCATGTGCCTGTAGTAAAGGGATTTCTCAAACGGCGTTTTCCTGTCTATGTTCGCGTACGGGTCCCATTCCTCGACGGAGGTGTTGACATAAAGGACCCTGTTGTCATGGCACCAGGTTAGTATATCCCTGCAGTCTATGTTCCATGCGAGGTCTATGACAAGTCCGCCCGGAGAAACATATTTTGCAAGGACACGGTTTATGTTTATCGGCGTTATCTTTTCTTGGAAATAACGTATGCCTTTTGATGTCCATGGTTTAAGCTCTTTTGTCTTGTCCGCGAAATCGATTATCGTGATGTTCTTAAGCGGGATCTTTATGTGCTTAAGTAAGATCGGGAGAGTGCACTTGGACACGGACCCGTAACCTATTATCAAGACTTTATTGCCGAATTCCACTTATTTGTCTCCGATTTTTCTAAATTTTACTCCAGTAAAAATCGTCCCGAGCTTTCCTTGTCTTACCTAAGCTGAAGCGAGGGACTATTCCGCTAATGTCAATCCCTCGCCGCCAATAGCAAACTATAGCGGCTCGGGACGGTTTAAAATTTTGCGCTGCAAAATTCTAAACCGCGCGCCTGGCCCGATTCGAACGGGCGACCCTCTGCTTAGAAGGCAGATGCTCTATCCAGACTGAGCTACAGGCGCGACCAAAACCTGCGACTGCGCAATCCCGATCCCGCCTTTGGCGGGAGAGGGGCAGGCGCATAACACATTAACTTCGGGGCGGGTGGATTTGAACCACCGGCTTCTTGGTCCCAAACCAAGCGCGCTAGCCAACTGCGCTACGCCCCGAGAATTTCCTAAGCCTAAATTTGTTTTAATTATAGCACACGCACTACTAAAGTCAATGTTTGAAAAGTAAACACTATGATGGTATAATGTCCGCATGCCGGTTTTATTGATTAAAAGAATCCCACAGCAATACAGGGATGAATTCCGGAAGATATATACCCGCCTCATCACAAAGAGGGTGCGGTTGTTGTGCATTCTTGCCTTGGGCTTTTACCTGCTGATTACCCTGTCGGACCTGGTGCTTTTTCCCAAGGATTTTAAGATGCAGGAGATTCCCGCCACCATACTGTTGCTCATCGGCGGCGCCACGATACTTTATTCTAACAGGAAAGTCAAGACGCTGTCAGGCGCGAAACTCCACGCCTATTTTTTTATTGCGTTCCTGCTGATAGCCCTTACGAAAATCAACATGGTCTATTACGAGTATGCGGAAGGAGAGATGTTTATATATCCGTTTGTCCTGCTTTTTGCGTCTCTGGTAATCCCATGGATGCCGAAAGAGATCTTCCCGGTAGCCGCTATGGTAATAACCGCAAATTCCATGTTTTACGCCTACCTTAACAGCCCCCAGATGATCAGCAAGCTCCCGGAGCCGTTTAATGTCGGGGATTACCTCGAATACATGATATTTACGGTATCGGTCTTTGTGATGTGCGTCATTATACGGCGCAAGGAATCCGAAAGGGATATGGACAATTTTATTTTGATGATATCGGATGTTACTGGCCACGGCGTGTCGGCCGCGCTTTTGGTGAACAGGCTGCACACAGAGGTCGAGCCGCTTTTAAAGGAAGGCACCGAGCCCGGGCCTTTGTTAAAAAAATTAAATACGGGAATCCTTGAAGACTTTAAGGGCACGAACATGTATATCAGCGCCTTCTGCGGGCTGCTCGATTTTAAAAAAATGAAATTTATATATTCAAACCACGGCCATCCACCGCAATATTTTTACAGGATACGCGAATCCAGGATAATACCGCTTGACCCGCAGGCCGCGCTGCTTGGTCTTTTGGTTTCCGAACCCGACGCGGGCGAACGCAGCATAGATTTCGGCAAGGGCGACAAGATATTATTATTTACCGACGGCGTGATAGAGGCGTCCAATGCGTCCGGCGAAGAATACGGCAGGGTGCGCCTGGAAGAATTCATGCAGAAGAACCACGGCCTTGCGCCGGATACCTTTAACCGCGAGCTCATGGGCCAACTACGTGCCTTCAGGGGCGAGAAATTCGAAGATGATATCTTTATCCTTACCATCGAAATAAAAAAATAAGATAGCCATGATCCTATACGGCAGGAATTCAGTCGCAGAACGCCTTAAGGCCGACCCGGCCAGCATAAAAAAAATTTTTCTTCAGAATAATTTTAATGACCCCGCCATAGAACAATCGGCACAGAAGAACAGTGTTCCCCTGGAACGCCTGCCGCCTGAAAAACTCATGAAAATAAAAGACGCGGATAATCTGCAGGGTATAATCGCGCAGGCAGCCGATTTCCAGTATGGGGACCTGGACGAGCTTTTGCGGATCGACGCCGCCAAAAAAACCACTTTTATATTTCTGGACAGCGTGTATGATCCGCACAATCTCGGCTCCATCATACGAACGGCTGCCTGTCTTGGCGGATTCGCGATCGTGATCCCAAAGCACAAAGCCTGCGAAGTGACAGAGGCTGTTTTGCACGTGGCGTCAGGAGGCGAAAACTATGTGCCGGTCGTAAAGGCAGTTAACCTTTCAACGGCGATAATAAAAGCGAAAGAGGCGGGTTACTGGATCGCGGGCGCGGTCGTAGGGCCGGGCGGCGAAAATCTGGACAGAGCAGAGCTTGCGTTCCCGCTGGGCATAGTGCTGGGTTCAGAGGGCGAAGGCATAAGGTATGGCGTGGAGAAACACCTTGATATGAAGGTCCGCATCCCCATGGAAGGGGCAGCGCTTTCTTTTAATGTTACGATCGCCTGCGCCATGTTTTGCTACGAGATCGCGAAACGCAAAAGATCACAAGAGGGCCACTAATATAAAATTGCACGTTGAAGTGTTATATGGCATAATTATCATAATAAAGTAAGGTCAGGGCATTGCGTCCCGGGGAGACAATATGGCAAAAGAAAAATTAGCCCAGCTTGAAAAAAAATTAAAAAACAAAGAAAAAGAGGTAGAAAAAATACAGGGCGACTATAATAAGCTGACCAAGATAAAAGACGAGCTTATCTCTATAGTGAGCCATGAGCTCAGGACCCCGCTTTCAATAATAAAAGAGGGGATAAACCTTACATTGGACGAAGTGGCCGGCGGCATCACCCCCAAGCAAAAGCAATTCCTCTCGATATCCAAGCAGAACGTGGAGCGGCTTTCCAATCTGATCAACGATCTTTTGGACATGTCAAAGCTTGAGGCTAAAAAGACCGTGCTGCATAAGGCCCTTATTGACGCCGGGGCGTTTATAAAACATACCGCATTTCCGTTCCAAAGCGTTGCCAAAGACAAGGGGATCTCCGTGGAATTTAAACTTCCCGGGAAGGAAATAAGCATGTTTGTGGACCCCGATAAACTTGCCCAGATACTTAATAACCTGATAGGTAACGCGATGAAATTTACGAAGGCCGGGGGCCGGATAACCGTTGAGGTCCGGGAGAATGCGGATGGCGCCCAGGTAAACGTAATTGACACGGGCATAGGCATTTCAAAGAATAATATAAATAAGCTTTTCGGAAAGTTCGTGCAGGTCGGCCGCTCCTACGGTCCGGGCGAAAAAGGCACGGGCCTGGGCCTTGCCATATCAAAGGCGCTTGTCGAGCTCCATGGCGGGAAGATCTGGGTAGAGTCCCGGGTGGGGAAAGGCTCCGTTTTTTCATTTACAATACCCAAGGCCGGGTTTGAGGAAGTATTCCGGGAGTATGTAAAGAACGGCATAAGGGATTCGCAGGACAGGGAATCGCCGTTTTCGATACTCGTGTCAAGGGTGGATAATTTCGAAGAATTCAAGAAAAAATACGGCATGGTCAAATCGTACCGGCTGCTCGAAGAGATCGTCCAAATCATAAAGAAAACATTGCGCAGGGTCACTGACGTGACCATTAAGGACAGCGGGGAGTGCGCCGTAATGCTGGGCGGCACCAATAAAGACGGGGTCGTTTCAGTCGAACAGCGGATAAGAGAAGCTATTGCGAAATATCTTGTATCGGAACGGCTTCAAAGAGATGTGGGCCTTAGTTTCGGGAACTCAACGTATCCGGAGGACGCGAAAGACAATATCGAAATGATCGCAACCGCGCGCGCGTTCTTCGAAGGGCTATATATAGGTAAGGACCGCCGGAAACATGAACGGAAATACAGCAAATTGAATATCGAGTTTTTACCAACCGGCGCAAATGCGGACAAGGGGAAACAGCGCACCCAATCCATAAACATATCAAGGGGCGGTATCTGCATATTTTCAAATTCCAAAATGCCGGTCGGCCACATCCTTAAATTAGCGATCAAGCTTCCGGATAGGCCGGTATTGAACGCCACGGCGGAAGTGATGTGGGTAAAGAAGATAAGTAAATTAAGCGGTTTTGGCTACAAGGCGGGCCTTCGCTACAAAGATATAGAGAATGCCGCGGTTGAATCTGTGCTGAATTTTAGCGCAGGCGCGAAGGCATAATGAAGAAAAAAATACTTGTGGTGGAAGACGAGCCCGGCATGGTCATGCTGCTTAAGGCGCGCCTTGAATCGCGGGGCTATAGGGTATACAGCGCTAAAGACGGCATCGAGGGCATACAAAAAGCGAAGGAACTGCACCCTGACGTGATCCTGCTTGACGTGATGATGCCCAGGCTGGACGGCTACAGCATGGCGCAAAGATTAAAGGAAGATGACACGACTACCAGTATCCCGCTTGTAGTTGTGACGATAAAAGAGGCGATGCGCCCGCTTTTTAAGAAGCTCGGCGTCGATTATTTTTTTACGAAACCGTTTGAAGACGAAGAACTTTTGAGCGCTGTAAAACGGATACTATCCGATGAGCGATGATCCGCGTAAAGGCTGTATACAGGTCCTCATAGCCGATGACGAAGCCCCGGTCTGCCAGCTGCTAAAAGAGTATATCGGCTTATTGGGCGGCAAGGCCGACATCGCAAGGGACGGCAAGCGCGCGCTTGAATACCTTGACTCTAAGAGATACGATTTTGTCTTCCTGGATTTTAATATGCCCGAATTGACGGGCCTTGAAGTTGCAAAATACCTTAAGTCTAAAAAACCGAGGCCAAAGATCATTATGATGACCGGATACGGGCCGATAGACGAGGATTTCGCCAAGGCCTCGGGCATAGATATATACCTGCCGAAGCCGATAGCGCTGGACGATATTAAAAAAATAGTTTCAGGAGAATATAAAAATGGCGGATAAAAGGGCTTTACTGGAAGATAAGCTGGTTACCCTGGGCCTGCTGGCCCAGGAACAATTGACAAAGGCGAAACAGGAAGCTTCCCGCACCGGCCTCTCGCTTGAACGGGTGATCATAAAACTCGGAATGCTTAGCGAGGAAGACATAGCCGCCGTAGTGGCCCAGGGCATGGGCGTTCCGTTCATGGACATAAAGAATTACCTGATAGATCCCGCCGTTATAAAATTCGTGCCTGAGGCACTTGCAAAAAAATACAGCGTTATCCCGCTTTTCAAGATACAGGATACACTGACCGTTGCAATGGCGAACCCGCAGGATATATTCGCGATAGACGAGGTACGCGCGAAGTCAAAGTGCGCCGTTGTAGAGACAGTGCTTGCCACCAAGTCCGCGATAGAGGCGGCGATAGACCAGTATTACGACGTAAAGGGCAATTTCGAGGACGTCATAAAACAGATAGACAAGGCAAAATACGACAAGGCCGGCGAAGGGCTTGATGAAAAGGTCGTAAACGAGATGGTTCAGGATGCCCCGATAATAAAACTTGTGAACATTATCATCACGCAGGCGCTTAAGGATGGGGCAAGCGATATACATGTTGAACCTGAAGAAGACGCGTTGCGCGTGCGCTACCGGGTGGACGGGATCCTGCACGAGACATCATCCCCGCCCAAGAATCTTTCAAGCGCGATCATTTCGCGCATAAAAGTCATGGCGCACATGGATATATCAGAAAAAAGAAAACCGCAGGACGGCAGGATCCAGCTTAAGCTCGAGAACAAGAATATCGACCTAAGGGTTTCGTCGTTTCCCACCATATACGGCGAAAATATCGTAATAAGGATACTGGACAAGACAAGCGTATTGCTGGGCATGGGCGATCTCGGTTTCGAGGCTGAGGACCTGAAGGCATTTGAAAAGATCATAAAGCGGCCTTATGGGATCGTCCTGGTCACCGGCCCGACAGGCAGCGGGAAGACAACCACGTTGTATGCGGCGCTTTCCACGATAAATTCAGCGGACAAGAACATTATTACAATAGAAGATCCGGTTGAATACCAGATACCCATGATACGCCAGACGCAGGTAAACCCGAAGGCGGGCCTTACGTTCGCTACGGGCTTAAGGAGCATATTGCGGCAAGACCCGGATATCATAATGGTCGGCGAAATACGAGACAAAGAAACCGCTGAGATAGCCATACAGGCCGCGCTGACAGGGCACCTGGTCCTGTCCACGCTGCATACCAATGACGCCGTAGGCGCGCTGACCCGGCTAGTGGATATGGGCATTGAGCCGTTTCTGGTTGCAGGTTCGATCGCAGGCGTTATAGCGCAGCGGCTTGTGCGCACGATATGTAAAAACTGCAAGGAGGAATATCCTGTCAGCGCAGCCATGTTTAAGTCACTCGGCGCGCCTGAAACCGACAAGACCAGGCTATATAGAGGAAAGGGATGCAAGGATTGTAAATCCAGCGGCTATAAGGGCCGGGCCGCCATATTCGAG
>JAPLLL010000137.1 GCA_026387595.1 Candidatus Omnitrophota bacterium | reverse complement strand
AAGGTCAGCCGCATACCTCCGCCGCTTACATCTTCAGAGTCGGCTTTCCTTGTTAAAGGCGCCTTTTCCAGGATCTCGTACTTTATCTTCATTGGCGCCTCTATCCGCTCAAATATACGTTTTTCGTCCATGGGCCCTCCCGGCAACCGCATTTTTTCAGGTTAAATTTTGCTTTGAGCTATATTAGCACAAAATCTTTTTTATTGCAAATTCTTTATGATGATTATATAATAAGCGCAATGAAAAAAATCGAAGAAGGCCAGTACGCTGAGGAGCTTTTTAACCGGCTCATCCGCAACGAAGACCTTAAAAAGCAGACCCAGGTCATCGGGGATTGTTTTAAGAAACCCGTCTGGTGGTTCGTAAGGCCTTTAAGAAAGGGCCGTCCGGATTTCAAAAAAACCGGGTTATCCGGGTGCGGCGGGGGCAAGCGCAGATGCTCTTCATATATTTTCAGGGTACTTAAAAAAGCCCAACGGACAAAAAAACTGCAGCGCTTTGTATGCCCGAACGATCTAAGCGGCTTCTGCCTGCCGGTTGCGCAGGGGAATAAGCTATACGGTTATATAGGACTTTGCCACCTGGATACGGATATGCCGAAACCGCCGTTACAGCTTTTTGAGAATTTTGTGAGCGCGCTTGTAAAAGACGTACAAAAGGACCTCGAGCTTTCAAAACTTTACGAAACAATACGGCCGAGGGCAATAGCGTTATCCACCGTCCATACAATACACAGGCTTATAAGCTCAACCCTTGATATCGACGAGCTTCTTCCCAGGATCGCCCGGCTAAGCATGCAGGTCGTGCAGGCGCACCGTTGTTCGATAAAACTGCTGGATAGAAACCGCGGGATCCTTGTGCCTGTCATTACGATCGACCTGCGGGCAAAACGCAAGCTGCACCCGAAAGAATTGAGGGTGGGCAAAGGCGTTCCCGGCCGCGCCATAAAAATGGAGAAGGTTTTGCGGGGGAATAATTTTCTGGCGGTCCCGCTTGTGGATGATGAAGCGGTCGGCGTCATAACCATATATGATAAGATAAATAAAAAACCGTTTACCCAGTTTGACCAGGAAATAATGATGACGATCGCGGAACAGGCGGTTATCGCCGTTAAAAACGCGCAGCTTTATAAAGAGCAGGAAGACCTTGCCATAAACAGCATCAAGTCCCTGGCAACGGTTTTGGACGCCAGGGGCCAGGTGGGTTTTATACCGCGCTCCGCATTCGTAAAGATCGTCCTTGCCATCGGCAGGGAAATCGGAATGGACCAGGCCGGGCTTCGAAGCATCCACTATGCGGCCCTTCTGCACGATGCCGGGCAGATATTCGTACCTGATGAAATAATGTCAAAACCCACGAAGCTGACCGGCGAAGAATACCAGGTTGTAAAATCGCATCCTGTCCAGGGCGCGGAAATACTCAAACCCACAAAATATCTTCAGCCCGTAATACCTATAATACTGCACCATCACGAAAATTACGACGGGACAGGGTATCCCAACCAGCTTAAGGAGGAACAGATACCTCTGGGCGCACGGATAATGGCGGTGGGCAGCGCTTTCATAGCCATGATAACCCCGCGGGCGTATCGCGTGACAAAAACCGTATCCGAGGCAATTGAAGAAATAAAACGCTACAGCGCGAAGAGGAATATGACCATGGACCTGAACAGGCTCCTAAAAGACCGAATACAGTTTAAGATCATATCTTTTTTCCATGAAAACCCTATTAGCATCGATACGCCGAGGGGCATAGCAACATGGACGGGTGAAACTAAGCAAAATGTCAAGAAGGCGCTTTCGCAGCTGGCAAAGCATAAGGTTCTTACGGCTCACAAAGTTTCATCGACTACCGGGTATAGCTACACAAGGGACCCAAAACTGATAAAAGGCATAGATTCGATTCTCAGGAAATTGAAAAAGGAGGAGAAATAGGATGGGCAAGTGGAAAATTTTTGTTTTTGTACTGGCTGCTGTATTCTGCATTTCGGTATTTTCAGGGTGCGCAACAACCCCTAAAAAAGACCTGGAGGAAAAGGACACGATTATTCAGGACCTGAACAGCAGGATCGCAACCATGAATCAGGAAATTGAAAATCTTAAAGCCGCAAACCAGCAGCTTGAAAGCGCAAATGCATCGCTTGAAGAAAAAGTAAAGGGCCTGGAACAAGCGGCAGCGCAGCAGAAAAAAGCCGCAGCGGTTCCCCAAGAGCCTAACCTTAAATAAGGATGGAAGACCAGAAAGAACTTTTTCCGGAATTTAAACCGGATGCGTCCAAAAAGAAGCTGCCCTTAGCCGGCCTTATGCCGGAAAAAACCATAACGCTTGTGCTTACGCGCGACAAGCTGGTATTATGGCTCCTCGGCATTATAATCGTCATTGCCACCGCATTTGCATTTGGGTCTGAAAGGGGCAAACGGTCCGGGTTGCCGAAGGCTGTTGCTGTTAAGACAGTAACGATAAAACAAGCCGTAAAGACGCAACCGGCAGCCATACAGGCAAAACAAAGGCCTTACACCATACTCGCTGCGACTTTTAAATCAAAGCAATATGCGCAGGACGCAGCAGCCGGGTTAAGGGCCAAGGGATTCCCCACTGTTATTATAGGAATAAACGGCCTCTACGAGGTATATGCAGGCGAATTTTCAGATTACAAAGAGGCATCCCGGGGGCTGGCAATAGTTTCAAAAACACATAAAGGTTGTCAAATAAGAAAGAGGTGAGGAGATGTCACAGCATCCAAGCCTTCTGGGAAGCCAGAAGGGTAAACAGCATCGCTCGGTTATAAAGCGGTACGAAAAGCTTAAACAGCTTGTGGAAAAAGATAAATGGGAGGAAGAAAAAAATTCGATTTACAAACTCCCGAAGATCAAGTCCATTAGATTCAAGGTAAAGAAGGAAAAGGCCGCCGAAAAAGAAGCAGGCCCTGAAGGCGCAGCGCCGGCAGCGGCAGGACAGGCGCAGGCAGCACAGGCAACCGCAAAACCAGGGGCAAAGGAACAAAAAACCAAACAAAAAGCATGATCCAGACCTAATGAAGCGCATACATGTAGCCCTCAAGCAAAACAGTTATGACATCGTAATAGGTTCCGGCACCCTGGCATCGCTTGCCTCCCAATTAAAAAAGATCGGAGCCGGCAACAACACAATCGTTATAACCAATCCGTTGATCCGAAAAACCTGGGGGAAACAATTATCAGATCTCCTTAACCGCGGAGGGTTTACAACGACCTTCCTGGTAGTTGCAGATACTGAAAAAAGTAAATCTATGCATTGATCTTATCAACCGTATCGCCAAATACGATAAAATGAAGCGGGTTTGCGTTATAGCCTTTGGCGGGGGAGTGGTAGGGGACCTGGCCGGATTCGTAGCCGCGGTATACAAGAGGGGGGTCCCGTATGTTCAGCTCCCCACGACACTGCTTGCCCAGGCAGATTCCGCTATCGGCGGCAAGGTAGCTGTTGACCTGAAAATCGGCAAGAACCTCGTCGGCGCATTCTACCAGCCGGGACTGGTTATTTCGGAAATCGATTTTCTGTCCACGCTTCCCGGGCGGCAGGTGCGCGCAGGGATCGCAGAAATAATCAAATACGGCGTTATCGGCGATGCCGGCCTGTTCGGGTTCATTGAAAAAAATATCCAAAAGCTGCTGCGGCTGGATAAAAAAGCGCTTGAATTCGTTGTTGAGCGCTCGAGCCGCATAAAGGCTTCCGTCGTGGCAAAGGATGAACGCGATACGCTGGGCATCCGGGCCGTTTTAAATTACGGGCACACGATCGGGCACGCCGTTGAAACCGCGACCGGATACAGCGGGACATACAGCCATGGCGAGGCAATAAGCATAGGCATGGCAGCCGCGAATCATATTGCCGTCGAATCAGGGCTTCTATCCGGGCCCCAAAACACGAGGATAATAAAACTGCTGTCAGGCGCGGGCCTGCCGGTATTTGCAAAAAGGTTAAGCGCGGCCGGAATTTATGCTGCGCATTTACGGGATAAGAAATTTATACACGGTAAAAACCGGTTCGTGCTACCTATAAAAATAGGGAAGGTAAAAGTGGTGGAAGGAATTCCTGAAAAAACAATACGAAAAGCCATAAATTTAATATGCGGGGGGCGAATAGATGGGCATTAGAAGATTTACTGAAAACGACGGGCCTAAAATAAAAGAGCTCATATTGTCGATACTTGAAAAAGAATACCCTTTTGACAGAAAGGCTTATCCAGACACGGACCTGGACAACATAAACGAAACCTACGGCGGTCCTAACGAAACATTTTTTATAACCGAACAGGATAACGCGATAGTTGCCACCGCCGGCATAAAAGAGGATTCAAAAGAAACCGCGCTTTTAAGAAGAGTTTTCGTCAAACCCGAGGAAAGAGGAAAGGGCTACGGCTCACAGCTTTTGGACGAGGCCATAAGATTTGCAAAGAGCAACGGTTATAAGGAACTGGTTTTCCGGACCACAAGCAAGATGGTGCGGGCGATCGAACTATGCAAGAAGAAGGGTTTCAGGGAAGCGGAAAAAATAGACCTGGGCGGGTTTTTTATACATAAATTCGTCCTGGATCTCAATTCGCAGGTTTAAGCTCGAATTCTTTCCCGTCAAAAGAAAACTTCACACGATCCCGGTATATCTCGACAAGCGTAGCGCCCGAAATAGACCCTCCCTTAGT
>JAPLLL010000151.1:8798-10835 GCA_026387595.1 Candidatus Omnitrophota bacterium | reverse complement strand
TTTGCGATACTTGCGCTTGTGTTTTTAAGATATTTTCTGGTGGGCAGTATCATAGAACTGGCACGATTAATAAAATAAAAATAGGGTCTTAGGTTCCTAGGGTCATAGGAGAAAAAAATGGCAAAGATAGGTGTGATAGGAGGAAGCGGGCTTTACGAGATCGAGGGCCTCAAAGACCAGAAATGGGTCAAGGTGGCAACGCCTTTCGGCGAGACATCCGATGATTGCCTTATAGGAAAGCTGGAGCGCCACGAAATAATATTTCTTCCGCGCCACGGCAGGGGCCACAGGATCTCGCCCAGTGACATAAATTACAGGGCCAACATTTACGCTATGAAGAAACTCGGCGTGGACAGGATCATCTCTGTTACCGCCTGCGGCAGCCTGAAGGCGGATATCGTGCCGATGGATTTTGTTGTCGTGGACCAGTTTGTGGACAGGACAAACCAGGCCAGGAAGATGACGTTTTTCGACAGGGGCATCGTTGCCCATATATCATTTGCCCATCCGGTCTGCAAAGAACTAAGCGGCACTATTTATGAAGTCGGATACGGAATAAGCAAGGACCTGAATCTTAAGGTGCATAAGGGTTGCACGTACCTTAACATGGAGGGCCCCGCGTTTTCAACCCTGGCCGAATCAAATCTTTATCGCAGCTGGGGCATGGATATAATCGGCATGACCAACATGGCCGAGGCAAAACTCGCCAGGGAAGCGGAGATCTGTTATTCCACGCTGGCCGCAGTGACTGATTTTGACTGCTGGCATCCTGACCACGAGACCATCACGATAGAGATGGTGCTGCGCAACCTCAGGCGGAACATTGAGAATGCAAAACAGATACTCGTGAAGGTGATAAAAAAACTGCCCGAGGAAAGAACCTGCGAGTGTCAGAATGCCTTAAGGCACGCGATCATTACTGACGGAAAACTTGTGCCTGCCAAGGTCAAGGAAGACCTGCGGATCATAATAGGCAAGTATATAAAAGAATAGTTATGGATTATAAAAGCACGCTTAATCTGCCCAATACTGATTTTTCAATGAAGGCGAACCTGCCCCAGAAGGAGCCGCTGTTCTTAAAAAAGTGGCAGGAGCAGGACCTTTACGCCAAGATCCTCCAAAAGCGCAAGGGCAGCCCCAAATATACGCTTCATGACGGCCCGCCTTACGCCAACGGCGATATACATATAGGCCATGCCCTGAATAAGATCCTGAAGGATATCATTGTAAAATATAAGACCATGCGGGGATCCCTGAGCCGTTATGTGCCCGGCTGGGACTGCCACGGCCTTCCGGTCGAGCACCAGCTGTTCAAGGAACTGAAGCTTACAAAGGGCCAGATAGACCAGGTTGTTTTCCGCAAGAAGGCGCATGACTACGCCATGCGCTACGTCGGGATACAGCGGGAACAATTCAAACGGCTGGGCGTTTTCGGGGACTGGGATAACCCGTATCTTACGCTGAGCAAAGACTACGAAGCCGAGATATTAAGGGCGTTTGCGAAACTTGTAAAAGGCGGGTATATCTACAAGGGCCTGAAACCAGTGAACTGGTGTTATGTCTGCGAGACAGCGCTTGCCGAGGCAGAGGTTGAATACGAAGACCATACGTCCCCGTCGATCTACGTGAAGTTCAGGGTTGCCAGTTGCCAGTCGTCAGTCACCAGTAAAAAATTGACTGGGGACTGGAAACTGGAGACTGGTGACTGCTATTTCATAATTTGGACAACAACCCCCTGGACGCTTATCGCGAACGTTGCTATCGCCGTGCATCCGGATTTTGAATACGCGTTTGTAAAGATCAAGAACGAGACCTGGGTAATAATGAAGGACCTGGTTGGTGCCGTAATGGAAAAGGCCGGTGAAAAAATCTACGAAATATTGAAAACCGCCCGCGGCAGGGAACTGGAAGGATCGGCCTGCAAACATCCTTTTATCGAACGCGGATCAAAGGTGGTGCTTGCCAATTATGTCTCGAACCTGGACGGCACAGGCTGCGTGCACACTGCGCCCGGCCACGGCCAGGAGGATTATCTCA
>JAPLLL010000151.1:7469-8744 GCA_026387595.1 Candidatus Omnitrophota bacterium | reverse complement strand
GCGAGTTCGCGGGCCAGAATGTCCACAAGGCGAACAAGGCGATCATCGAAAAGTTAAGGGCAAACGGCTCGCTTGTATTTGACGAAAATACGTCGCACTCATATCCTCACTGCTGGCGCTGCAAAAATCCTATTATATTCAGGGCGACCGAACAGTGGTTCATGGCCGTGGACCACAATGAGCTTAGGAAGCGCATGTCGGGCGTGATTAATTCCGGCGTAAAATGGGTGCCTGCCTCAGGCAGGGAGCGCATATCAAGCATGGTCCAGAACAGGCCTGACTGGTGCCTGTCGCGCCAGAGATACTGGGGCGTGCCGATAACCGTGTTTTACTGCAAGGCCTGCGGCAAGGAATTGCTGGACGCGGCTGTTATCGAACATATAGCCGGCATAGTCGAAAAAGAAGGGGCTGACGCATGGTTCATCAGGAAAGAAGAAGAGCTCCTTCCCAAGGGAACCGTGTGCAAGGCCTGCGGCAAAAAAGAATTTATTAAAGAGAAGGATATTATAGACGTGTGGTTTGATTCAGGCGTGAGCCACCAGGCCGTTTTGAAAAAAAGGGAACAACTGTCTTATCCGGCCGAGCTGTATCTTGAGGGCAGTGACCAGCACAGGGGCTGGTTCCAATCGGCGCTTATAACGGGCATGGCCATTGACAGCGTAAGCCCGTTCAAAGAAGTCCTCACGCACGGGTTTGTGGTGGACGGCGAAGGCAAGAAGATGTCAAAGTCAATGGGGAACGTGATATCGCCCCAGGACATCATCAAGGATTACGGCGCCGACATACTGAGGCTCTGGGTCGCGTCAAGCGATTACAGTGAGGACATAAGGCTTTCCGGCCAGATCCTGACACGGCTCATTGACGCGTACAGAAAAATAAGGAATACATATAAATTCCTGCTCGGCAACCTTGCGGATTTCGACCCCAAAAAAGACGCTGTTCCGCCGGAGGAGATGCTTGAGATAGATCGCTGGGCCCTTTCGCAGACTTACAAGATGCTCGAAGAGGTCACGCGGTTTTACGATGAATTCTCTTTTCACGATGTTTTTCATTCCGTATATAATTTCTGCGTAATACAGCTCTCTTCGTTTTATCTTGACATTTTGAAGGACAGGCTGTATATTTTTGGAACCAAATCCCTCCAGCGGCGTTCGGGCCAAACAGCGCTCTTTGAGATCTTAGATGCCGTGACAAAGACAATGGCGCCCATCCTTATATTTACCGCTGATGAGGCGTGGATGAGCCTGCCCGAAGGCAAGGCGGAGAGTATCCATC
>JAPLLL010000151.1:0-7442 GCA_026387595.1 Candidatus Omnitrophota bacterium | reverse complement strand
CCGGATCCGGAAAGGCTTAAGAAATTTTACGATAAGGCGCTCGAGGAGAAATGGGCAACGCTTATCAAAGTGCGCGAGGATGTGCTTAAGGCCCTTGAACTCAAGAGAGAGGCGGGCCTTATAGGGTCCAGCCTTGAGGCGGCTGTCCGGCTGTACAGCCGGGATGCCGGGCTGCAGGAGCTGCTTAAAAAAGCGCTGCCTGTTTTAAATTCGGTGTTTATCGTTTCGAAAACATCCATATCGGATAAAAAGGCGGACAGCGCATATGAATCAGCCGCGCTTACGCTGGAAGTCGTAGTAAGCAAGGCCGGCGGCGCCAAATGCCAACGGTGCTGGAATTATAGCGAGTACGTGGGAAAAGATACAGCGCATCCGGCTTTATGCGACAGGTGCGTCACCATACTGAAGGGAGAATAGATTAATGAAATTAAAAAGGAAAAAGGTAAAAAAAGTAAAGAAGATGAAGACAGGGGCGCAACCCAAGCCCAAGAAAGTAAAAAGTATTTTTTCCAAGGCCGCCCTTAAAAAATTTAAAGCAGCCCTGCTTAAGTTAAGGGAAAAACTTATGGGCGAGGTAACGCACCTTACAGACGATACCCTTAAGCAATCGCAGAAAGACGCCTCCGGCGACCTTTCAGGATACACCCTGCATCTTGCCGATATGGCCACCGACCACTACGACAGGGAATTCGCTCTCGGGATCGCAAGCACCGAGCAGGGGGTAGTATACGCCATAGACGAAGCGCTGAAACGGATAGACGACGACTCCTACGGCATCTGCTTTACCTGCGACAAGCCGATCACCAAGAAAAGGCTTATAGCAGTGCCGCACGCAAAGTATTGCGTAAGCTGCCAGCAGAAAGAAGAACTGCTGGATAAGCAAGATATAAAAACCTAAGTGCATAAAAGGATAAGCCGCATAATAATTATCCTGGCCGGGTTGTTCGTAATAACCCTGGACCAGGTCGTTAAATTTTACCTTTCCGGCGCTCTCCAGCCCAATAGCTCAATACCCGTTATAAAAGACATTTTTCATATCACGCTTGTCTACAATACCGGGGCGGCGTTCGGCCTTTTTAAGGACCAGCCGCTGCTGTTCTTTATAGGGGTCTCCGCAGTCGCTATCACGTACCTGATTTATTTCCTGAAGGTAGTGGATAAGGCGAAATTATTCCTTACGCTGGCCCTTGTCCTTATACTGGCCGGGTCTATCAGCAACCTGATAGACAGGTTCCGCGTCGGCTGCGTGATAGATTTCCTGGATTTCAGGGTCTGGCCCGTATTTAACCTGGGCGACTCCGCCATAACCGTGGGCGTATTGATCCTGGTCCTGCATTTATTTTTAAAACGTAAAAATGCATCCCATACTTGCTAAGATCGGCCCGCTGACGCTTTACTCATACGGGCTAATGGTTGCGCTCGGATTTATAGTAGGGGCTCTCCTTGCCTCCCGGCTTGCGCCGAGATTCGGGATACCTCCCGAAAAGATCACAACCCTTTCTTTGGTCATACTCCTGTCCGGTATATTCGGCGCCAGGCTCTTGTACGTCCTTTTAAATATAAAAGATTTTATACCGGATCCCTTAGAGGCGCTTAAGCTGTCGCATGGGGGGCTTGCGTTCCACGGCGGCGCATTTGCCGCGTTTATTTTCGGCCTGATCTACGTAAAGCGCGCAAGGCTTCCTCTATGGGATACGCTGGACCTGCTCTCTCCGTACATTGTCCTGGGCCATGCGATCGGCCGTATCGGCTGTTTTCTTAACGGCTGCTGTTACGGCAAGCCTTACACAGGCATTACCGCCGTTGTTTTCGGTGACGGTACAGCGCGTTATCCCACGCAGATCTATTCCGCGCTGCTGCTCATCCTGCTATACTGTATTCTACGCTTTTTCCTCCAGCGCAGGCGGTTTAAGGGCCAGGTGTTTTTTTTATACCTGATGCTTTATTCCGCGGCAAGGTTTTTTGTGGAATTTCTGCGGGGCGATAATACGTTATTTTTACCAGGACTCACGGTTGCGCAGGTCATAAGCATAGCGGTATTTATTACCGGCATTGCAGGGTATGGGCTGAATGGAAAACGAAAATATTGAGATAAGGGTTCACGGCGAGGGCGCGGGCAAGCGGCTGGATGTTTTTCTTGCCGAGGCATACCCGAAGCAGACATCCCGCTCGCATATAAAAAAACTTATTGATGAAGGGTGTGTCCTTATAAACGGGGCCCCCGCAAAACCGAACCATAAATTAAAAGAAGGCGAAATAATAACGGTCAACCCCTCCGGCGAAACCGTTATAGGCGATCTAAAACCGGAGAATATCCCGCTTGAAGTGCTTTATGAAGATGAGCACCTTCTGGTGGTGAACAAGCCTGCCGGCATGGCGTCTCATCCTGCCGCAGGCATAAGTACCGGCACGCTGGTCAGCGCGCTTTTATATCATTGCAAAACCCTTTCAGCGGAAGGGCCGAAAGACAGGCCGGGCATAGTCCACAGGCTTGACAAAGACACCTCCGGCCTTATGGTCGTGGCAAAGGATGATGAAACCCACCGCAAGCTCGCGGAACAATTCAAGGAAAGGCAGGTCGCAAAGAAATATATCGCTTTTGTAAAAGGACTTGTAGAACTTGACGAGGGCAAGATTGAGCTTCCGATAGGCAGGCACCCGACCCAGCGGCAAAAGCAGGCAGTGCGTTTCGGCGAATCAAGGGAGGCGGTTACGGAATACAAAGTGGTCAAGCGTTTTCCGGGAAGCAACGCCGCGATGGTAGAGCTTACGCCCAGGACAGGGAGGATGCACCAGCTCAGGGTGCACCTGGCGTATATCGGGCACCCGATTTTAGGGGACTCCGTTTACGGGGCAAAGAGCTCACTCATCAGCAGGCAGGCGCTGCACGCGTTCAGACTGGGGTTCAGGCATCCTGCTACCGGCAAATTTCTTGAATTCAGCGCCGAACTGCCCGCGGATATGCAGATATTAGAAAAGAAGCTTGCAATATTGTAGCCTTGTGGTATAATCTATAAAATAAAATGGAAAAGAACCTTAGGTCCACGGTAGTCCTTCTCCTGATCCTTAGCGTTGTACTGGCGGCAAGCACTGCCGCCCTCTTTTTTATGCGGCAATCGGAGATCGATAAGAGGACAGTGCTGGAAAAAAAGATAGAAGAGCTCAATACGGAAACAACGCGTCTTTCCAGGGAGCTTGAAGACGCGGCCACCGCTAAGAAAGACCTGGAATCAAAGCTTGAAGGCATCCAGGGCCAGATAAAAGTTTTTGAGACGCAGCTCGGGGACGAAAAACGCGCCAAGGAAACCGCGTTTTCGCAGCTTGAGATGGAGAAGAGGGAATCCAGGCGGCTTGTCGATGAGCTCGTGAATGTAAAAGATGAAAAAGAAAAGATCGCCTCAAGCCTTGCCGGCGCGGCCGCCCAACTTGATACGATAAAGCTGCAGCTCTCCCGCGTGCAGGACGCAAAAGACGCTCTGGAAAAGAAATTGAAGGATTTCATGGCAAAGCGCGAGGTAGAGCTTGAAAAGATCGTGGTGAAGCCTGAGGCCCCGCCCGCGGCCGGGACCGAAGAAGCGCCGGCGCAGTTGCAGGATCAGCCGCCCGCGCAGGAAACAGCGCCAGCCCCCGAGGCCCTATCCGTAAACATGGTCGGCGAAGTGCTGGTGGTGAATAAAAAATTTGATTTTGTTGTGATCAATCTTGGAGAAAATAACGGTATGAAGCCGGGCATGGATGTGGGCGTATACCGAGACAAAAAATTCCTGGCGATCCTCCAGATCGAAAAGGTCCATGCCAATATGTCCGCCGCAAAAGTTCCTCCGGAATGGAAAAACGTTGATATAAAAGAAGGCGACAAGGTAGCAGTAGTAAAATAGTGTCTAAACTTGTAATTACTCCAGCCAAAAAGCTGCAAGGCGCAATAGAGGTTCCCGGCGATAAATCCATTTCCCACCGCGCTGTAATGTTTGGTTCCATAGCGGAAGGCTCCACTAAGATAAGTAATTTTCTTATGGGGGAGGACTGCGTTTCCACTATCAACGCCTTCAGGGCAATGGGCGTGGAGATCCAGTTGCCAGTTCCCAGTTCCCAGTTCCCAGTTGTCGTTAAAGGAAAAGGCTTAAGAGGATTAAAGGAACCTAAAAAAGAATTGTACCTTGGGAATTCCGGCACGACCATCCGCTTGCTTATGGGGATACTGGCCGGGCAGGATTTTGAAAGCACGCTTACAGGCGATGCCTCCTTATCGAAGAGGCCCATGAAGCGCGTTGCAGAGTCGCTGAGGCTCATGGGCGCCCAGATCGGTTCCCAGTTCCCAGTTCCCAGTTCCCAGTCAAAAGAGATTTATCCGCCGCTTAAGATAAAAGGAAAATATCCGCTCAAGGCTATTGATTATACGCTGCCCATGCCCAGCGCGCAGGTAAAATCGGCAATATTGCTTGCCGGCCTGTATGCGGACGGCACTACCACGATCAGCGAACCGCTTAAGTCCAGGGACCACACGGAGCGCATGCTCAAAGAATTCGGCGCAAACATAAAAGTGGACGGCCTTAAGGTTTCCGTAAAGAGATCCGTATTAAGATCAAAGGGCCGGATCTATGTGCCGGGCGACATATCAAGCGCCGCATTCTTTATGGTTGCGGCCCTCATATTGGGATCATCCAGGCTCACGATAAAGAACATGGGCGTAAATCCCACGCGCACAGGCATCATAGACATATTGAAGGCAATGGGCGGGGATATAAAAATATCACCGATAGGATTAAACCTGCCTGAGCCGATGGCGGATGTAACGATATCCGCAAGCGCTTTAAAAGGCATCGTGATAGAAGGCGATCTGATCCCGCGCGCAATAGACGAGCTGCCCATAGTAATGGTCGCGGCGGCATTTGCGCAAGGCACCACTGTCATAAAAGGCGCGGGGGAACTGCGCGTAAAAGAAACCGACAGAATAGAATCCATGTCAGGCAACCTCAAAAAAATGGGCGCGGATATTACAATAGAACAGGATAATATCATAATCAGAGGCCGGGAGACGCTCAATGGTGCTGATGTGGACAGCTTTGGCGACCACAGGACCGCAATGAGCATGGCGATAGCGGGCCTGAGGGCGCAGGGCCGCACGTCCGTTCTTAATACAGACTGCATCAATACCTCATTCCCCGAATTCGAGGGGCTGCTTCACAAATTAGTTTGACACCTCCGGTGCCATTTGTTATAATCACAAGGGTAGAAGACCCCTTCCCCGCCAAAGGCGGGGTCGGGGTCAATTTCCCAAATGTAAACGAGAGGAATTGATATGAACGAATATCTTAAAAAAGCTTCGGGCTTTATTTCAGCTGTTATTAATAGGATATTAGGATTATTCTCGTATGATATGGGCATAGACCTCGGCACGGCGACCACCCTGGTTTTTATAAAAGGCCAGGGTATTGTTTTGTGCGAACCCTCGGTCGTCGCCATACAGCGCGGCACCAATCACGTGCTCGCAGTGGGCGAAGAGGCCAAGAGGATGCTCGGACGCACGCCCGGCAATATCGTGGCCATACGTCCGATGAAGGACGGCGTTATAGCGGATTTTGAGATCACGGAGAGCATGCTCAGGTATTTTATACGCAAGGTCCACCAGTCCAGGCACATGGTAAGGCCCAGGATGGTTATCGCGATACCGTCAGGTATTACAGAAGTGGAAAAACGCGCTGTTAAGGATTCCGCGCTGCACGCGGGCGCGCGCGAGGTTTTCATGGTGGAGGAACCTGTGGCAGCGGCAATAGGCGTGGGCCTGCCCATACAGGAACCCGCCGGCAATATGATCATAGACATAGGCGGCGGAACAACCGAGATCGCGGTGATATCGCTGGCAGGCATAGTATTTTCAAGGAGCATACGCATAGGCGGGGATGAACTGGATGACGCCATTGTCGAATATCTTAAGAAGACATACAACCTCATGGTCGGGGAAAGGACTGCGGAAGATATAAAGATAAAGATCGGTTCCGCATACCCGCTGGAAGAAGAACTTACAATGGAAGTAAAGGGCAGGGACCTTGTCGCGGGCCTGCCCAAGATGGTCATGATATCAAGCGAGGAAATACGCGAGGCAATGGCTGACCCCGTATCGCAGATAATTGAAAGCGTGCGCATAACGCTGGAACGCACCCCGCCCGAACTTTCGGCCGATCTTATAGAACGCGGTATAGTCATGGCAGGCGGGGGTTCGCTTTTAAAAGGGCTGGACAAACTGATACAGGAAGAAACCGGCTTGCCGGTCCACATAGCGGATGATCCGTTGACAGCGGTCGCGCTTGGGACAGGGAAGGTTTTGAGCGAGTTGAATTATCTTAAAAAAGTAACAGTTGCGCCAAGGACTGAGATATAAGACGAAAAAGACCTGCCTGATTTTCGCTGTAATTTTTGCATCCCTCATCTTGCCCGCTGTTTCATCGGCAGAAGGGCGCTCGCCCTCCTCACTCGCCAGGTCCATGAAGGCCCTTTATAACCTCTCGACGCCCCGCAACGTATACGAACAAAAAATAGGACAGCTTAATAAAAGGGTGGCCGCGCTTACGAATGCGGCTGTCCTTGCAAAGGAAACCTCTGACGAAAATCAAAGATTAAAGCAGCTGCTGGACTTTAAAAACAAGCTGCCCCAGAAAAGTATTGCCGCAGAGGTCATAGCCAGGAATCCGTCCAGCTGGGAGAGTTTTGTTATCATAGACAAGGGAAAACAAAACGGCATAGATGTAAATGCGGCAGTGGCCAAAAGCGACGGCCTGATAGGCCGCGTTTTTGAAGCCGGAGAAGACACCGCAAAAGTCATGCTTATCGACAGCCCGGGTTCGCGCCTCGGCGTTACCGTGCAGAGGACAAGGGAACAGGGCATCCTTGCCGGCATCGGCGCAGGCATGTGCAGGATAACATATCTGCCATACGATACGCAGGCAAAGCCCGGCGATATCATCGTAACGAGCGAACTGAGCGGGGTTTGCGTAAAGGGCATGATGATCGGCAGGATAACAAAAGTGGCAAAGGGCCCGGCCTCGCTTTACGCGAACGCAATCGTGAAACCCTCATCCGACCTTTTCAGGATCGAAGAGGTCCTGTGCATAGAATAAACCTATGGCTATCATATTCCTGATCGCGGCAGTGGTTTCGGTTTTGCAGTGGACCGTTGTTTCTTACGCCGCATTGGGGCTTTTTAGTTTTGATCTGCAGCTTATAACCCTTGTTTTTTTCAGCGTGCGCAGGGGTTTTAAGACGGGCCTTGCCCTGGGGATCTTTTTCGGGGTATTTAACGGGATTTTCGGCATTACCGCGTTCTGGGCGAACGTATTTATCTACGCGACAATATGTTTTGCGTCAGAGTACGCGGCAAAATGGTTTTACAGGCAAAGCCTCTTTACGTGCCTGCTTATCTTGATCCTTGCCGCCGCCGCATTTTA
>JAPLLL010000017.1:711-2218 GCA_026387595.1 Candidatus Omnitrophota bacterium | reverse complement strand
GATAACCTTATTTCCGATTCCTGGCCTCGTCCAAAGCTATATTGATCTTTTTCGTGAAATCATCAAGGAGGCCGGTAAAACTGTCCTTGAGGGCATCTTTGCTGGGGTCAATGTATGCCTTGCGGTATTTTGCCTCTTCCTGGAGGATATAGTCGGTTTCAAAGGCCTTTTTATCGAGCCTCTTGATCTTCTGTATGATCCTGTCGATTTCGCTCCTGGGCAGGTTTTCAAGTTCGCTTTCGAGCATATTCTTAGCCAGTATGTTATTCAACTGGAGAAAACTCATATTTTTCTCAAGGCATTTTATCGTCTTATCGTAATATGGTTTTGTTGTTTCGTAATATTCGGCGAGGATGCGGTTTTTGGTATTTGACAAGTCGGAAAATAGGCTTTTTATGTTGGCGACATCCCCGTCCCTTAGTATATCCGGTAAGGCCTGCGTCAACATAGCGTTGGCGGCCGCCCTGTAAAAGCCATCCGCGGCCTTTTTGACTTGATCCGAAGCGGTATCTTCGGCCTGCGCCATTACGGCTGTCACGGCATCGATAATCATCTTTTGCATATCGGTGGGATTATTAAGTATGTTGGACAGCTTCAGGACCGCCGCATCTTCACCTGCCTGAGCCCTTTTAGCATACACAGGCACGGCAATGGCCGATTGATTAAATGCCTGGTCTACCATCCTTGCTATCTGCACGGTGGTTAAAGGCGAGTTACTATCAGAGCCCTCCCCCCTGCCTTTTAAGAGGCTTTTAAGGACAGCCCCCATATCAAGCGCATCTTCTTTTGAGGATCCTTTGCCGGAAGCGAATATATTCTGCAATGCGCCGTCTTGGCCAAGCCCTCCAAAGAGTGAAAATGTGCTCTTCCCGAAATCCGAGGTTAGCAAAGGGTTATTGTATTCCGGCGGGGTATAATAACTGCCGGCAGGGTTGGAATAGGTCACGGACTGCATCCTGTCATAGGTGTCGCGCGCTGTTTTTCCCGCATCAAACGAATAGCCCTTACCTGACAATCCCGGCAGATCGAAGATTTTATTCACAGGATCAAAGCCAATGATGACTGGGGCAACGATCGGCGGGGCGTCATCTATCGGGTTATATTGGCTCCTGCCGGTGGCGCCATCCTGTTTATGTTTATCATCTTCAATATTAACAACACCGTAATTGCCGACATAAGCATTCTTGCCTATGCTGGGATAAGAATTATTCAGGTGTATGGCGTCGGCGTTGCAAGTATTATAAAATGTATTATTGGTTATCGTAGTGGTTGAGCCGCCGCGCACAACAACGCCGTGCTTTACTACGTCCCATATGAAATTATTGGAGAAGATAGAGCTGGAATGGCTCTCTTCGAGCAAACCATGTTCGCCGTATTTGATGATGTTATTCGTTATATTAAGAGACGAATGATCGGTGAATATTCCTGCGCCTTTCCCCGACACATCGCCGTTAGAAGACGTGATGCTATTATTAAAAATAAGCGCTCCCGTCGTATTATTTGCGTA
>JAPLLL010000017.1:0-666 GCA_026387595.1 Candidatus Omnitrophota bacterium | reverse complement strand
TTGCGTAGATACCACGAAAACTATACTGTATGTCGTTATTCAGGATACGTAGTTTATCCGCATTATGGGCGCCTATTGTTATAGCCGCGGTAAGGTCGTTAGTGATCGTAAAACCGTTTATTTCGGTAATGGCATCGACAGTCCCCATGGGAACGCCGGTGTTTGCAAAATCGGCGTATGTCGTTCCGTCGACGGAGAAAGTGCCTTGAATCGTTGTGGCGGAGGCGGTGAGATTCCTGTTTCCGTGTTGATCATAGCCGCCGTATAATTTAACGCCGTTAGTAACGCTGATGTCGCCGCTGTAAGCGCCCCCGGCTACAAGCACTATCCCGCCGCTGTTGCCCATAAGTTCTATGGCATCTTGAATAGTTGACGTGCTGGACGTAACGGCCGACCCGTGTTCAACATAGATATGGTGGACGCCGTCGATGACCCTTGAGATCATGCCGTTGCCGAGATTCGTCCACCCGGGCGCAGTAAGATCCACATTATACTGGGTTGAGTCTATAAGCTGGGCGCCGGACAGGCGGCTATTTTTCGAACCTTTCCCCGAGCTTGATTTTCTCTGTAAAACGGGCTGCACCAAATTATTTGCGGCCTGGATGGTGCGCTCGGCGCTATAGCGGATTTTATCCATCATCTGGCTCAGCATCCCGGCGGAGTTCG
>JAPLLL010000067.1:11002-11501 GCA_026387595.1 Candidatus Omnitrophota bacterium | reverse complement strand
GTGCCCTTTTCTTTTTCCACGGTCTCTTTCCAGGCTTCGTCTGTTTTTTTCTTGATCTCTTCAGGACTCGTCATATTACGCAACCCCCATATATTTTTTTATCTTTGGAAGTGCCTCTTCAGCGGCTTCCTTGCCCTTTTTTATGATGAACGGCGCCTTATCGAACGCAAGCTGGTCAATGTCTCTTCCCAGGTCGGGTTTGATCAATATGTCGGCCTGCTGTGACTGGTGGCTGCTTAGATCCTCGCCCAGGATCTGGATGGATTGCATTATTACCCCCAGCATGTTGTTTATTTTTTCATGTTTTATGCAAAAACCCACATCCACGGCCACAATGAGATCCGCCCCAAGCGTTTTTGCCACGCGTGTCGGCAGGTGATGCCTTATGCCGCCGTCAACGAGAAGTCTGCCGTTCATTTCGACGGGTTTGAATATACCGGGCAGAGAACAGCTTGCCTTTATCGTCTTAACAAGGTCACCTGTTGTAAAACACAGGTCC
>JAPLLL010000067.1:10514-10994 GCA_026387595.1 Candidatus Omnitrophota bacterium | reverse complement strand
ACAGGTCCTCGCCTGTCTCTATATCTACTGCAGTTATCGCCAGTGGTATCTTCAGGTCCGTGAAGCCTTTGCCGTCTATGGTCAGACGGATAAGCTGTTCGAGTTTATTTCCGTTTGTCAGGCCCATGCGTGATATGCTGATATCCACTATGTCGCGGATAGTGGTTTTATTCGCGATCTTTAAGACGTGTTCGATGGGCAGATCAAGGCAGTAGGTCGCGCTGACAAGCGAGCCGATACTGGTGCCGACTACAAGATCGAACTTAATGTTCTCACGTTTCAGCACTTCGATAACCCCTACGTGGGCAAGCCCGCGCGCTGAGCCTCCGCTTAATACGAGCGCCTTTTTGATCTTTTTGCCGCGCAACATCTTCATGCTGCGCGCCAGTGCCTTACGTGATAATAATTCCCGCATATCCCACCACCGACGAATAGTCTCCTGTCGCGTCCCCGCTTGTCTGATAATCGGTTAATTCGGCC
>JAPLLL010000067.1:0-10483 GCA_026387595.1 Candidatus Omnitrophota bacterium | reverse complement strand
TGCCACAGGCGCATAACCGCACATGCTGATATCAAATTCCTGGACGCGTTTTATCAGCTCTTCCTCATCTAATTTCAAAACAGCCTCCACCGCTTTCATGTCCTTGAAGCGCGCGTCTTCCTGCGGTTCGTAATGAGACATGTCGCTTGAGGCGATGATCAGCACATCTTTCTTCAGGGCCTTTATTATTTTCGCGATTTCCTCGCCCAGAGCCTGGTATGTGTGGCCGGGCGGATAAGAAACGATTATCGGCACAAAATTAAACGCTTGTTTAAATGATTGCAAGAACGGAAGCTGCACCTCAATAGAATGCTCATACGCGTGCGCGAGAAAATCCTCTTCCAGGAATTCGGACTTATGAAGCAGTTCCTTTGCAAACACGCTGTCTATTTCCACTTCTCCCTGCGGCATTGCCCATGTCCCCTCGCTCATTATGCTGTAGGGCTTACCGCGGCCGGTATGATTGGGCCCGAGTATTATATAGGTCGGCTTTAATTCGATCCGCGAATATACGCTGCCGGCAACGGCGCCTGAATAGATATAGCCTGCGTGCGGGGCAACTATGCCAAGGGCGTTTACCTTTTTGGCGCTGTTCTTGATAAATGAAAAAACCTGTTTCTCGACAGCCGCGCCACGTAAAGGATAAAATTGTCCCGCTACCGAAGGGTTTCGCTTCATTTTGTCCCCTCTATGGTCAAAAGCACGTACGAATCCGGTTTTAGGTATTTCTGCGCCGTCCGAAGCACCGTGTCTTTTGTCACGGCCGTGACCATTTCTTCAAATTTGAGCGTGTTGTCGTATCCGAGGCCGTACAATTCATCAAGGCCCGCCTGCATTGAAATATCCTGTATGGTCTGAAGCCCCATCTTATGCAGGCCGATGAGCTCGCTCTTTGCGGATTTTAATTCCTCGTCCGTTATCCCTTCTGTTTTGAGCCGCTCGATCTCTTTGAAGATCTCATTTTTAACGGTCCAAATATTTTTCCTGGTTGTTCCCGCGTAAAATACGATCATCCCGGGCTCGATGCCTTCCACTGCCACAACATCAAGCGCATAGGCAAGGCCTTTTTGCCCCCGTATCTTTTCGGAAAGGCGGCCGTTTACTCCAGAGAGAACGGAGCACATGACCTCAAGGCCGTACCTGTCAGGGCCTGCGATAGTGCCGCCCAGGTATCCCAATAAGACAAGAGATTGTTCCTTTGCCGCGCGGCGGGTAATGACCCTGGGCTTACGGTGTTCGATTTCCGACGGCGGGTTGATCTCAACGACCCGGCCGTTGTCCGGTTTTTCAAGAAGCGCTGTGATCTTATCCTGCATCTGCCGCTTATCAATATCGCCTGCTATGACCAATACCATGTTCCCTGGCCTGTAGTACCTGCGGTAATAATCAAGTATATCGGCCTGCGAGAGGCGGCTCAAAGTTTCCGGCGTACCGGCAGACTGGAACCTGTAAGGATGCCGCCTGAAAAGGGTATATTTTAAAGTGCGCATTCCCGAACGGTAGATATCGTCGTCTATCGCGGTTATCGCGCCCGCGATCGCGTTTTTCTCGCGAGCGATCTTATCCCGGCCGAAAAGCGGATCCTGCAGGCTTGCGGTAAAGAGTCTGAGGATCAGATCAGTATCTTTGCTAAGGCCGCTTGCGCTTACGCCGAAACTATTGCTGCTGGAATAAGAGCCAAGCGCGCCGCCCGCGCCTTCGATCAGCGAAAAGGTTTCCTCTTCGCCCATTGTCCTGGACCCGCACAAGAGGGTCTCGGAAACAAGATTGGCAACGCCGTTGTTCCGGAAATTTTCCGTGCGCAGTCCGCCAAGGCCCACCGCGGTCACGGAAATTATCGGGAGCGAGCGGTCCTCGATCAAAAGAACGGCCAGGCCATTCTTCAATTTAAAACTTTTCGCGTTAGCCAGGACGGACCGAGACGCAATCTCTTTTTTTACGCCGGCCTTTTGGCCTTCGGCCGGGGTAAGCACGACAAGCGTTGAATTATTTTTTATCAGGTATTTCTTCGCTGCTGCCGTTAGAGATTCTTTTGTTACGGCGCTTACCCCTTCGACGTATTTTTTTGAAAAATCATGATCGCCGGTCAGTATCTGGCTCCCCACAAGGTCAGCGGCCTGGTCCTCAACGGTCTGCTTTGAAAAAATATATCCGCTCAGGACCTGGTTCTTTGCTTTTTGCAGTTCTTTTTCGGATACAGCGTCGGTTTGCATCTTTACGACCTCATCCCAGACCGCAGCGACGACCTTATCCGTATTTTCCGGTTTGCATACTGCTGTTATGCCGAATATGCCCGGGTCCTTAGGCGTGTAATCCGCGCTTCCGATCGCATAAACAAGTTTTTTCCTTGCATAGAGTTCTTTAAATAAGCGGGAATCCTTTCCGCTTCCGAGGAGCATGGACAATACATCAAGGCTGAAGATATCCGTATCCCGCGCGCGAACGCTGTGGAAACCGAGCGTAAGATAAGTAAGCCCTACGTCCCGCTGCTCCCTTACAGACACGCCTGTTATCTGCTGCGGTTCCTGAGGGGAGGCTGTTGCGGCGCAGAAATGCGGTTCCACGTTACCGAATAGTTCTTTTATCTTTTTTGAAATTGAAGCAGTGTCAACGTCCCCGGCCACGCCCAAAACAATGTTATCCGGAGTGTAGCGGGATTTATAATAGGCCTTAAGGTCGTTTGGCGTGATAAGCTTCAAAAGATCTTCTCTGCCTATGGGAGGAAAACGATAATTGTGGGTCGTGAACATTGCTGACCAGGTAAGCTGTGACAGGTAGGCTGCGGGCTCGTCCATGTTAAGCCGTACCTCTTTTAAGATCACTTCCCGTTCTTTTTCAACTTCAGCCGGGTCAAAGACAGCCTCAGTAAGGATTTCTTTCATGACTTCTAGGGCTTCGGAGGCATATCCGGACGGAATAATTATCTTAAAGCCTACGCAATCATGCGAGGTGAAACCGTTTATGTAGCCGCCTTTGGATTTTATTAATTGTTCGATATCCGTCGGCTTCGGCCAGCGCTTTGTGCCGTCAAATACCATATGTTCGACAAAGTGCGCTATACCGCTACCCTGATACGGGGCTTCGTCCGCGCTACCGGACCTTATCCCAGCCTCGATGGCGACCAGCGGAGATTTATGCGATTCTTTTATGATTACACGTTCTCGAGAACGCTTTTGGCTGCGTCATCCGCCAGGGCCGCGATCTGAAGGCCTGCGGTAATGGCCGCGACTGCTAAAAGGCTTTTAAGGGCGATTTTCATCCGGACAAACCAGAGTATTATCTCTTGCGCGTGCGCGCTTCCCTTATCTTTCTGCGCCTGCGCTCGCTCGGTTTTTCGTAGTGCTTCCTGGCCTTAAGGATCTTTATGACACCGTCTCGCTCAATCTTCTTCTTGAAACGACGGAGCGCTTTTTCAAACGGTTCGTCCGCGCTTATTTCAACACGAGACATTTATATCCACCTTCTTTCTTTTCCCGGATGCAGGAACTTCTTAAGAAGTCCTCCGGGATCCCGAAGCTATTCTTCGCAGAAAAGCTTCATTCGGGATATGATTTTATTATAATCTTATATTATATATGGAGTGGCGGGAAAAGTCAACCGGAATAAAACTACTTCTTCTTAAATGTGATGGTCAGGCTGAACGATATCTGGGATTGTTCCAGCCCTGCGGGGAATGCCCTGAACGGGGAGGCGAGTTTTATACTGTCCCGCGCTATGCGGTGCAGTACGGGTATGTTGACCGAGAAGGCTTCAATGACTTCCAGGTTGATGAGCCGGCCGTTGCGGAGCAGGTCAAAGTTTACAGCCACATCCCCTTCTCCGTATTCGGAACGGTATTCGCGCTCCAGCCCCTGCCTGATCTCTTCGCGGATATATTGGTAATAACTTACGCATTCCGGGGTATTGGGAAGCGTTGTGCCCGGGATAGACGCAGGAACGGCAGCCTTCTCGGGTTTAACCGCCCGGCTTGCCGCCTGTTTTCTGGGGCGGTTTTGGCTGTGCCTCTTTGCCGCGGCCTGCCCTATTTTTTTATTTTCTATCTGGACGCGCCGGTCCTGCGGCGCCTGGACCTGGGGCTGTGTAATTGCTTGCGGTTTCGCCGGGCAGTAGGTAACCTCGACGGCATTTACTTTTTTAATATCGGGAAAAGGGACACCGAAATTCGCCAGAGGCGCAAGCAGGGCGCAGTGGCCCACAAACGATATGAATACCGCGTACTTCAGTTTCATCTTTGTAATAGTTTACCACAAAACCGCGGCAATTTCTAAAATTTTATACTGTAAATTTTAACCCCAATAAAAACGAGAACGGCGGGGCGGGATAATCCTCCTGCTCCTCGTAGTTTTTATCAAAAATATTGGTAACGCCGAGGGTGACCTTCGAATTCCTGTTTAATTCATATTCGATATTCGCATCCGCGACAAAAAACGGTTTTAAAAACCTGGAGTTGCTCTCGGTCGTATAGCGCTTGGTAAGGTAGCGGCCGGTCACGTAAAGATTCAGCCTGTTATTGAAAAGATAACTAATAGTGCCTTTACACTCATGTCTTGGCCTGTAGATAAGCCACTTCTTTGTCGCGGTGTCTATCGCGGACAGCCTTGTATAATTTGCGTTCAATTTCAGGTTTTTCACGGGCTCGACGGTAAAATTCGCTTCCACGCCTTTTATCACGGCCGAGTTCACGTTGGTGGGCCTCCACCAGAACGTGTCGTCCATGGTCCAGGCTATCATATCCCGCGATTTGGTGTAAAAGTAAGTAAGATCCGTTTCAATGCGGCCGAACAGATATGTCCCGACGCCGATCTCGCTGGATGAGGACCGTTCCGGTTTTAGGTTGGGATTGCCTTCGACACCTCCCCATCCCGGGCCATAATCCTCTTTCGGCCAGTAAAGGTCGTTAAATGTAGGCGTGCGGAACGATTTTCCCCACAGGCCGTGCATTTTTATCGTGTCAAACAGCCACCATGAAAAACTCGCGCTAGGGCTTGCCCTGCTTCCAAAATTGGAATAATCATCTATACGCGCCCCGCCCTTAAGGACAATGTCGTCAAAAAATTCAGCCTCTAATTCGCCGTATGCAGCCTTAAAATTATACCTGTGCTTGGAACTTGTCGAACTATTAAGACGGTTTTCCTGGCCGCTTACGCCTGCGATCGTGCGGAATGTATCGAACCAAAGGCGGGATAGCTGCAGGTCCGCGCCGTAAACTGTTGTCTGGTTTGTGTCTATCTGCGTGACCGGCGAAAGGCTTTCTATGAACTCTATCCTGTCCAGGTTTTGATATGTTTTCAGCAGTATATCCGTATCCTTAGGGCCCGTGCCTTCCCATGTCAGGTCAAAATAATCCCCGCGCTTTTCCTGCCTATCGTCCGGGTCCTCGTTGGAATTCCTGCCCGGGGTGCCGGTCTCGGACGTTACATAGCCTGAATTGAATATAAGGCGGTTTTCCTTATTCAGATCGTAGCCGAGCTTGATGTCGTAATTCTGTTGTTCGTAGTCGGAATTATTCCTGTAGCCGTCCGATTGTATCAGATTGCCCGAGATAAAATAGTCCAACCCGCCTTTTTTCCAACCGTTTGCAAAATCCAGCCTTGAGGTGAAGAAGCTGCCCGCCTGGGCGCTTACCTCAGTGAACATCTTCTCTTTCCCGGATTTTGTTATGATGTTGATCACGCCGCCGACAGCGTTTGCGCCGTAAATACTGGACGTGGGCCCTTTTAACACTTCGATGCGCTCGATATTATTAAGCGGTATCTGGTTAAAATCCGTAAGGCCGTCCCGCGGCGTATTTACGGGCCTGCCGTTTACCAGGGTAACTGTCTGCGAGGCGTCTGCCCCGCGCACATGGGTTGTTTTGGTCGCGCCGTATGAGCCGTAGCTAATGACATTTACAGCGGGCAGCGTGGAAAGAAGGTCTGTGGCCTCTACCGCATAGCTGTCCTCGATATCCTCTGAATCAATGATATTTATATCCTGGGTTGAATCGCGGTATTCCTCCTCGACCCTGGAAGCTGTTACCACGAGCTTGCCGATGTCCAGCATATTTTTTGCGTCTTTTTTCTCTTCTGCATCCGCAGCCGGGGCAAGAAAAAGAAAAATAAGCGGCGCGATTAATATAAAGCGCTTTTTCATTGTCTGCGCTGTCCTTCCGGCACCGGGAAAACAGAAGGCTTGCCTGAAACCGGATTTTTTCCTACAACCACTACGGTCTTATAAACCGCTTCGATCGTCTTATAATCCAGGACCTGTTCCGGCCTGCCCTGCCTGAAAATTTTTCCTTCAGACATCAGGATCAGCCTGTCGCAATATTCTGAAGCAAGGTTCAGGTCGTGCAGCACCGCGATCACTGTAAGGCCCTTATCCCTTGAAAGGCTTTTGATCAGGTCAAAGATCTCTGTCTGGTGGCTTATGTCCAGGTGGGATGTCGGCTCATCCAGCATAAGGAGCTGCGGCTCTTGAGCAAGCGCCTTTGCGATGATGGCGCGCTGGCGTTCGCCCGCGCTCAATTCATTGATGAACCTGTCTGCCAGTTCCTTTGTCTTGGTAAGGCCCAGGCAATCTTCAACAATGTCCAGGTCCTCTTGAGTCTCTTTTCCAAGCTTTCTTATATGCGGTATCCTGCCGAGCGAAACGATATCGCGCACCAGGAATTCAAAAACAATAAGCGTATCCTGCGGCACAACCGCGGTTATCAGCGCCGCTTCGGAAAGCCGCATCTTGTGCAGGTCTTTCCCGTTAAGGCTTACGCTGCCCTGCGACGGCTCCAGGACCCTTGAGAGGGCCCTGATAAGCGTGGATTTACCCGCGCCGTTCGGCCCTATTATTCCTATAAATTCGCCGCGGTTCACTGAAAAATCCACTCCCTTTATGACTTCCCTGTTGCTGTATCCGGCCCAAAGATTTTTTACTTCAAGGATCATGGAGCTCATTTTTGTTTTATGTTCCTTGTCTTCCTTAAAAGGTATAAAAAGAACGGCCCGCCTAAAAGTGATGTGATAATACCTATCGGTATCTCGGCAGGCTTCATTATTGTCCTTGCAGCAGCGTCGCTTAATACAAGGAATATGGCGCCCAGGATCGCGGCAGTGATTATCAGCGCCTTATGTTTCGGCCCTACGATGGCCCGCGCCATATGCGGGACTATGAGCCCTACAAAACCTATCAGGCCGCAGGCCGAGACCAGCGCAGCGGTTATTATCGAGGCGATAATAAACAGCGCGGTTTTTACATTTTCTATGTTGATGCCCAGGTGAAGGGCTTCCTCTTCTCCGAGCGATATTGCGTCCAGCTCCCGGCTGTATAGCATAAACACCGGTATGCCAAGGCCGGCTGCTGCCAGGGATGCCAATACCAGCCGGCTGTCAAAGACCTGCAGGTTTCCCAGGAGCCACCACATCGCATCGTGCAGCACAGGATTTCCCGACGCTGAAATGAAGAATAAAATAAGGCTTGAGCAGATGATGTTTATGACCACGCCGGATAAAAGCAGGGTCTGCACAGGCACTTTCTGACCGACGCGCGAAAGGTTGTATACAAGGAATATCACCAAAAGCCCGCCTGTGAATGCGGGAAGCGGTAAAAATCCGGCGTATCCGAAAAGCGCAACCGCCAGGACAGCGCCCAGGCCTGCCCCGCTTGAAACGCCTAATACATACGGCTCGGCTAACGGGTTCCTGAGCAATGCCTGGAAAACAGCGCCGCAACTTGCCAGGCCTGCGCCTGCCGCTATCCCAAGAAGTATCCTGGACAGCCTTAGCCAAAGGATATCCCTGGTCAGGCTGACCGGGCCGATCACCAGAGCGGCAGCCGCTGACACCGCCAGAAGAAGTATTAATAAAAATATTTTTCTATTCGCCATAAAGCCGTTTTTGGATCTGCGCTATACCGTCAACTATCCGGGGCCCCGGCCTTAAAAAAATATCAGGGCTGATATCGCATATGACCTGATCGTTTTTTACCGCTTTTATATTCTGCCAGCCGAACCTGCTTGCGACAGCCTTTTTTAAGCCGGCCTGGTCCCTGCTCATGTATCCCAGCAATATTACATCCGGATCCTGGCTTATTATGAATTCCTGGCTCAGAAGCGGATAAAGCGTATTAATGGATCCCGCGATGTTAATGCCGCCTGCAGCAGTTATTACCTCGTCTACAAGCGAATTCCTGCCGCATGAGGTGATCGGCTCGCCCCATATCTCAACGTAAACCTTTTTCGGCTGTTCTATGCTTTTTGTCTTGTCCCGTATTTCTTGCAGCTCCCTGCGCATATTTTTGACAAGCGTTTCCGCCTTGTCTTTTCTGCCTGTTATTTCTCCGATATCCAGGATGGCCAGAAAGATCCCGTCCAACCGCTCCGCGTTGAAGATCTTTACATCAAGGCCGGCTGCCTTAAGACTTTTGTTTAAGGGATTGGAAGCGGATCCTACGGAAAATACGTAATCAGGCTTCAGGGATATTATCTTTTCAATGTTTACCGTGGCCAGCGAGCCGACCTTCGGGATATTGCGCGTTTGAGGCGGGTAATTGCAATAATTCGTAATACCTACGATCTCGTTTTCGGAAAGCCCGAGGCTGAATAATATCTCGGTTGTGCTAGGGGCAAGCGAAATCACTCTTATGTCGCGGCAATAAGCCGGGCCGCACAGAAGAAAGAAAATAATAAAAAGCCCGGCGATCTTTTTAAAACGTTTCACGTCTTTTTACCTGTATTTCTTTATATCCAGGAACCAGTATTTCCAGAAACCTTGTTTAAGCACGGGCTCGCTTTCCAGTATCTCTATCCTTCGTTTAAATATCGGGCCGTCCACTACCAGGGTGTGGAATTCGCCGTTCTCGCCGCAGGGGCATATATTCTTGGCCTTGAGCTCAGACAGCATTTCTTTATTGACCTGCCTGCCGACAAACTCCTTTTCGAATTTATCCGCCTGGCAACTGACCACAACCGCTTTAAACCCCGCGTCAATAAATTCTTTTAAAACAGACTCGGCCGGAGCGTTCCATAGCGGCTCTACAGGCGCTATTCCCATATCCTTGCACACGCGCTCAACCCAGTCCTTGTGTTCATCCAGGTAAATGTCCCCGAACACCATTGAGCCGGCACCTTTGGCCATTAAACCTGATACGGCTTCTTTAAATTCCTCTTCGTATTGTTTCATGTCAGGAGTGGTTTCTTTTTGGACCAGGGGAATGCCGACCAGCTCCGCCTGCAGCTGCATGAGCCCGGCCTCTATGCCGTGGAAACATCCCCGCTTTGAATCTTTTGAAATAAAATTCAGCAGGTATTTTATATCATAGCCCTGTTTAAGCGCCTTATAACAGGCAAGGCAGCTGTCTTTTCCGCCGCTCCAGGAGGATATCGTTGCGGATCTGGCGGCCATTATATTTTCCCCAGTATCAACACTGTCATAAGTACGGTGATCTCTACAAGTTCGCTTATCGCGCCTATTGTATCCCCTGTCATGCCGCCTATCCTTTTATTTATATATTTCACAAGGCCCCATACAACCGCTGCAAGAATAGCCAGGGCAATAAGCCCTTTCAGGAATAGGAACATAAGAAACAGCGGGATGATAAAGATAGTGGCGAAATTAAAATCCATTTTTCTGGTAGTGCCTATGAACGGCTTGCCAAGGCCGGCCGTGTCCCTTGCGTATCCGGAAAAATGCGCGCTAAAGACTTGGCTCCACCTGCTTGCTGTGCACATCAGGATCAGCGCCGCCTCTTTAAGCCTTGGCGTAATGTTATTCAATGCCTCCCATTTAAGCAAAAACAGTAATATCAGCCCTATTACCCCCATGGCGCCGATACGGGAATCCCGCATTATCTGCAGTATCTCTTCTTTGCTTTTTGCCTTTGAGCACAAGCCGTCTATCGTGTCCGCAAAGCCGTCAAGATGCATGGCCCCTGTCAACAAGGTAAGCAGCAAAATCAGGATAAGGCTTACAAGCCGCTCCGGTAATAACGGCGTTAATATATGCCAGGCCAGGACCAGGATAGCCCCCAACACAAATCCCACGATCGGGAAGAAACGCATTGAGCGGCTGAGAGTTTTATCGTCGATAACTAACTTCTTCGATACAGGGATCCTGGTTAAAAAACTCAAAGCGATCAGAAAGTCTTTCATTTTGCTTTTGACACTCCTGCCTTGTTGAATGTGGCCATTTCGTTAAGTACTTTTATCGATGCCTCAATAATATTCATTGCAAGCGCTGCGCCCGTGCCTTCGCCCAGCCTCATATCCAGGTCCAGTATAGGTTCCGGGCCCAGGTATTTAAGCGCAATTCTATGGCCCTTTTCTTGAGACATATGCGATGCAAAGATATAGTCTTTTGTCTGCGGGACCAGTTTACATGCCAGAAGCGCGGCTGCGCTTGAGATGAACCCGTCCGCAACAACCGGCACTGACCTTGCTGCTGCTGCGAGTATAACGCCGCATATCCCGCCTATCTCAAACCCGCCTACCTTTGACAGGATATCTATCGCATCA
>JAPLLL010000023.1 GCA_026387595.1 Candidatus Omnitrophota bacterium | reverse complement strand
ATAGGAACGCTCTTTGGCAAGGCCCTGCTTTGCCAGGACCTTGGTTATGGCGCTGGTTAAAGTGGTCTTTCCGTGGTCTACGTGACCGATGGTGCCGATGTTGACGTGCGGTTTATTGCGTTCAAATTTTTCCTTGGCCATGTTTTCTCCTTGTTACTTCTGCATCTTCGCAGTTATCTTTTCAAATATATTTTTAGGCACTTCCTGATAAAAGGAAGGCTCCATTGTATACGCTGCGCGACCTTGTGTCAAGCTCCTTATTGCGGTGGCGTAACCAAATACCTCGCTGAGCGGTACAAACGCCCTTATGATCTTAAGTTTGCCCCGCTGCGTGAGCGCCTGGATACTCGCCCGGCGGGAATTCAGGTCGCCTACCACCTCTCCCAGGTATTCTTCCGGAGTGGATACCTCAACATCCATGATTGGCTCAAGAAGTATGGGATGGGCCTGCCTGAAGCCGTCCTTAAACGCGATGCTCGCCGCCATCCTGAACGCGATCTCTGATGAATCAACTTCGTGAAACGAGCCGTCGATCAGCAGGACTTCAATATCCACGACAGGATACCCGACCAGCACCCCGCTCTTCGCCGCCTCGATAACGCCCGCCTTTACAGCCGGTATATATTCCCGGGGTATCGCCCCGCCTATGATCTTGCTTGTGAACTGGACGCCCTTTCCTCTTTCTCCGGGGCCCATTTGGAACACGACATGGCCGTACTGGCCCCTGCCGCCTGTCTGCTGTATGAATTTCCCCACGACGAACGGCACCGACTTCGTGATCGTTTCTTTATATGCGACCTCGGGACGGCCCACATTCGCATCTACCTTGAATTCCCGCATGAGCCTGTCGACTATGATCTCAAGGTGCAGCTCGCCCATGCCGTTGACGGTTGTCTGGCCTGTTTCGTGGTTATATTTTACTGTAAATGTGGGATCCTCATCCTCTAATTTATGAAGCGCCTCTCCGAGCTTATCCTGGTCCGCCGCCGCCTTTGGTTCTATTGCCAGGGATACGACAGGCTCCGGGAAATGCATTCCTTCCAGTATGACCGGGTGATCCTCATCGCAGATTGTATCGCCCGTCTTTGTTGTTTTTAATCCTACGCATGCCGCGATGTCGCCGGCTGATACGCTTTCAACTATCTCCTGTTTGTTCGCATGCATCTTTACGATCTTTCCGATGCGTTCGGTCTTATCCTTTGATGAATTATAAATATACTCCCCGGATTTCAGCACGCCTGAATAAACCCTGAAGAATATCAGTTTCCCTACATAGGGGTCGGTCATGAGTTTAAATGCAAGGCCGCAGAAGGGTTCCTTGTCCGAAGTCTTGCGCACCTCTTCGGCCTTTGTGTCGGGATTTATCCCTTTTATCGGCGGTATATCAAGCGGAGAAGGAAGATAATCGCATATGGCGTCCAGCACCATCTCAACACCTTTGTTCCTGAACGACGCGCCGCAGAGTATCGGGACGAACCTGTGTTTTATCGTTGCTTCCCGTACAGCCTGCTTTAAATCATCGACTGTTAATTCGCGGTCGTGCACGAATTTATCCATTACGTTATCGTTCACTTCTGCCAGCTTTTCGATCAGCTTATGGCGCCACTCATTTGCTGATGCTACAAGGTCTTTGGGTATGGGCGCTTCGACAAACTCGCCGCCTTCGGTTTCGTATATGTAAGCCTTCATTTTTATCAGGTCTATAATCGCGTTAAAATTGCCTTCGCTTCCTACCGGAAGCTGTATCGGACTCGCGAACGCCCCGAGCTTATCGTGTATCTGAAGGACCGTATCAAAAAAATTCGCGCCGGTCCGGTCCATCTTATTGATATAGGCTACCCTGGGCACATTGTGCCTGTCTGCCTGGCGCCATACGGTTTCGCTCTGAGGTTCAACCCCGCCGACCGCGCAGAAAACAACCACGCCGCCGTCAAGCACCTTAAGCGAGCGCTCCACCTCGGCCGTAAAATCCACATGTCCTGGCGTATCAATGACGTTTATCGTGTGATTTTTCCAGGAGCATGTCGTTGTCGCCGAAGTGATCGTGATGCCGCGCTCCTGCTCCTGCTCCATCCAGTCCATTACAGCGGTACCTTCGTCAACCGCGCCGATCTTATATGTCTTGCCCGTATAAAAAAGGAGCCGCTCAGTAGTCGTGGTCTTTCCCGCGTCTATGTGGGCTATTATGCCTATGTTCCTGGTCTGTTTTAAACAATCGCTGTTTTCTTTCATCGCTATCTTTCGTGTGCATTGCAACTCGCCAATGCACGCACAGTAACTCATGTTAGTCGCTGCCCCTCCTGTACACCTTTATCATTCCTGCGTAGCCGCACCGGAGTTTTACATACGTGTGCGGCGAAGCAGAATTACCACCTGAAATGCGCAAAGGCCTTGTTCGCCTCTGCCATCTTATGCGTCTCTTCCCGTTTCTTCATCGCGGAACCTTCGCCCTTGAACGCTGCCAAAAGTTCTTCCGCAAGCTTTTCCTGCATGGGCCTGCCCTTTTTTACCCTGGCCGCATTGCGTATCCATCTCATCGCTATGCTGACACCGCGCTCGTTTTTTACCTCAATAGGCACCTGGTATGTGGCCCCGCCTACGCGCCGCGGTTTTAATTCCAGAAGCGGCCTCACATTGTCCAGCGCCTTCTGGAACAGCTTCATCGGATCTTTTTCGTCCACCTTCTGGCATGCCTTATCAAGCGCGCCGTAAACGATGCGTTCTGACGTAGTTCCGATAACCTTGCTGTTGAACTTCGGGTCAGGCAAAAGATCTCCTTTTTACGCGCGTCTTCTTCTCATGATTTAGGCCTCTTTGCCCCGTACTTGGAGCGTGATTTTTTTCTGTCCTGGACGCCCTGGGAGTCAAGGGTCCCGCGCACAATGTGGTAACGCACGCCGGGCAGGTCCTTTACCCTGCCGCCCCTTACCAGGACTATCGAGTGCTCCTGCAGATTGTGCCCGACCCCGGGTATATACGCGGTCACTTCTATGCCGTTGGTGAGCCTTACCCTGGATACCTTGCGCAGCGCCGAGTTCGGCTTCTTCGGCGTTTGTGTCTTGACCTGCAGGCACACGCCTCTTTTCTGCGGGCATTTTATAAGCGCAGGCGATTTTGATTTATATTTTACCTGCTGTCTTCCTAACCTGATCAATTGGTTTATTGTTGGCATTTTATTTTTTCTTCTTTTTCTTCTTTTCTGTTTTCCCCATTTTCTTTTCCTTTACCTTAGCCTTAATATCTCCTTCGGCTTTTTCTTTAACCTCCGGCTTCTCTTCGGCCTGGGCCGCGGCTGCGGCCGCGTCTTCGGTTTGCGGCACCTCTACATTATGGACGACATCTATCTCCCTATGGGTCTTAAATCCCGTCCCTGCGGGGATCAGGTGCCCCATTATAACGTTCTCCTTGAGCCCTAAAAGGTAATCCCTCTTGCCGCTCGCGGCCGCGTCAGTCAGGACCCTTGTGGTCTCCTGGAAACTCGCTGCTGAAATAAAACTTTCTGTGCTTAAGGAAGCCTTTGTAATACCCAAGAGGAGCGGGGTCGCGGACGCAGGCTTGTCTTTTTTCTTCTGGGCCTTCTGGTTCGCTTCGTGGAACCGGACCTTGTCCACGTTCTGGCCTATCAGGAAATCAGTGTCACCCGAATCCTCTATACGCACCTTTTTTAACATCTGGCGGACTATTACCTCTATATGTTTATCGTTTATCGAAACGCCCTGGAGCCTGTAAACCTCCTGGACCTCATTTACAAGGTATTCCTGCAGCTTTTTTTCGCCGCTTACGCGCAGGATGTCCTGAAGCACTACGGGCCCGTCTATCAGCTGCTGGCCCGCAAACACGCGGTCGCCTTTATAAACGTTTAAGTGCTTCCCGTGCGGGATAAGGTATTCCTTTTTCATCCCGGTAGAGCTCTTTACTATAACGCGGCGCTGGCCTTTTTTAGCCTCTCCGAACTCGATGATGCCGTCTATTTCACTTATGATGGCCGGGTCCTTCGGTTTTCGCGCCTCAAACAGTTCCGCGACCCTTGGCAGACCGCCCGTGATATCCTTTGTCTTTGAGATGATACGCGGCGTTTTCGCAAGGGTGTCGCCTGCCTTTACGGTCTGGCCGTCTTCCACTATAATATGCGCGCCAGGCGGAACGGGATAGATCGCAAGGACCTCTTTCTGCTTGTTCAGCACAAGGACCTGCGGGTGAAGGTCGCCTTTTGATTCCATGATGACCTTGTTGACAAGGCCGGTCGAGATATCCAGCTCTTCTCGCATGGTTATTTCTTCCTTTATATCTTCGTATTTTACGTCGCCGCCCACCTCTGTAAGGATCGGTGAGGTGTAGGGGTCCCATCTGACGAATATCTCGCCCTTCTTTACTTTTTTATTATCTTCAACCGAGACGACAGCGCCCTGCGGCAGGCTGCGTTTGTCCAGTTCCCTGCCGGAGTCATCCGTAATGGCAACATGGCCGTTGCGGTTCAGAACTATCCATTCCGCGCCTTTTTTTATCTCGATCGCTTTAAGATTCTCCTATGTTACTATGCCGGTTATTTTCGCCTCGATATAAGACTGCTCGACTATGCGGCTTGCGGTCCCGCCGATGTGGAACGTTCTCATTGTCAGCTGCGTTCCCGGTTCGCCTATTGACTGCGCCGCGACTATGCCGACCGCCTCGCCAAGCTCTGCCATCCTGCCGGTAGCAAGATTCCTGCCGTAGCATCTTGCGCATACGCCCCGTTTTGATTCGCAGGTAAGCACGCTGCGGATCCTGATCTTCTCTATCCCCGCATTCTCGATCTTCTCGGCCGCTTCCTCGTCTATCTGCTGTCCCGCCTCAACTATTGTCGAGTCGGTTATAACGTCTGCAATGTTATCCAGGGCCACTCTTCCTATTATTCTTTCCTTAAGGTTCACGACCACGTCGTCACCTTCTATGATCGCGCTCACCGGGATGCCGTTCAGCGTGCCGCAGTCGTCTTCGGAAATTATGACGTCCTGGGCAACGTCCACGAGCCGCCTTGTAAGGTATCCGGCGTCCGCTGTCTTTAACGCCGTATCTGCCAAACCCTTTCTTGCGCCGTGGCTCGATATGAAATATTCCAGGACCGTAAGGCCCTCGCGGAAATTGGCAGTGATCGGAGTTTCAATGATCTCTCCCGAAGGCTTTGCCATAAGGCCCCTCATGCCTGCGAGCTGCCTGATCTGCTGTTTTGAACCTCTTGCCCCTGAGTGCGCCATCATGAATACCGAGTTGAACGGGTCCAGCTGTTCGAATATCATATCTGACACCTTGTCGGTCGTATGCGTCCAGATATCTATGATCTTATTGTATCGTTCGCCGTCCGTTATCAGGCCCTTGCGGTACTGTTCCTCTACAGCCTTTACTTCCTGTTTTGCCTTTGCTACGCTTTCCTCTTTCCCTTTGGGTATCAGAAGATCGTCTATTGATATGGAAATGCCCGCCAGCGTGGAATACTCAAAACCGATCTTCTTCATCTCATCCAGCAGGTGCACTACTTCGGAATGGCCGAACTGCTTGTAGCAACTCGCGACAACCTTGCCGACCTTTGCCTTGTCCATGGCCTCGTTAACATATTTGAACCCCTTCGGCAGGATCTGGTTGAATATAACCCTTCCGATGGTGGTCTCTACCAATTGTTCGCCTAATTTTATTTTTATCCTTGCGTGCAGCGCAGCCTCTTTATCGTTATAAGCTATGATGCATTCGTCAACCGATGAAAATATCTTGCCTTCGCCCTTCAGGCCGGCCTTTTCCTTGGTCAGATAATAGCAGCCAAGGACAATATCCTGCGAAGGCGTGACTATGGGCTTGCCATTGCTCGGCGAAAAAATGTTATTTGTCGCAAGCATAAGAAGCCGCGCTTCCATCTGCGCCTCTACGGAAAGCGGCACGTGCACTGCCATCTGGTCCCCGTCAAAATCTGCGTTAAATGCCGCGCACACAAGCGGGTGTATCCTTATGGCTTTGCCTTCAATAAGCACGGGATAGAATGCCTGAATGCCGAGCCTGTGCAGCGTCGGCGCGCGGTTTAAAAAAACAGGGTGGTCCTTTATTACTTCGTCTAATATATCCCATACCTCAAGCTTGGCCCGCTCGATCACGCGCTTTGCGCTTTTTATCGTATGGACAAACCCCCGCTCTTTTAATTTTTTTATGATAAACGGCTCGAAAAGTTCAAGCGCCATTTTCTTGGGAAGACCGCACTCATTCAGTTTGAGTTCAGGCCCTATGACAATAACGCTTCTTCCGGAATAATCAACTCTTTTGCCGAGCAAGTTCTGCCTGAAACGGCCTTGTTTGCCTTTTAACATATCGCTTAAGCTCTTAAGCGGCCTGTTGCCTGCGCCGAGTACCGGCCTGCCGTGCCTGCCGTTATCAAGTAAGGCGTCAACCGCTTCCTGGAGCATGCGCTTCTCGTTCCTTATAATAATATCCGGCGCTTTAAGCTCCATGAGCTTCTTTAACCTGTTATTCCTGTTTATTACGCGTCTGTACAGGTCGTTTAAGTCGCTGGTCGCGAACCTTCCCCCATCTAAGGGCACGAGCGGCCTCAGGTCCGGAGGTATTACGGGAAGCGTCTCAAGTATCATCCACTCCGGCCTG
>JAPLLL010000010.1 GCA_026387595.1 Candidatus Omnitrophota bacterium | reverse complement strand
CGTCCTTGCGACGTCAAACAGGACCTGGCTTACCATGGCCTTGCGCGCAGCATGATAAACAACATGGTTAAGGGCGTTACCGAAGGATATATAAAAAAGCTTGAGGTCCACGGGGTGGGATTTAAGGCGCAGATCCAGGGCAAGAGCCTGGTGCTGAACCTGGGCTTTACGCACGCTATAAATTTTCCGATACCCGAAGGCCTTGTGATCGAAGCCCCGAAGCCGACTGACATAATTGTAAAAGGCATAGATAAACAGAAAGTCGGGCAGGCAGCGGCGAACATACGCGAATTCTTCAAACCCGAGCCGTATAAGGGCAAGGGCATAAGGTATTCAGGCGAATACGTAAGAAAGAAAGCAGGAAAGGCTGTAGCTTAACATGGCGCACGTAAAAGGAAGAATAAGACGGCATTTCAGCATAAGAAAAAAAATCATGGGCACGAAGGAAAAGCCCAGGCTGAGCATTAACAGAAGCGTTAATAATATAACCGCCCAGCTTATAGACGATATAAAAGGGCACACATTGTTTGCGCTTACCACAAATTCAAAGGCCTTTAAAGGCAAGGCAAAATCATGGGGCAATGTGGCAGGCGCTTCCGCCTTCGGGGACATATTTGCCGAAGAGGCTGTTAAGAAAGGTTTTTCGAAAGTGGTTTTTGACAGGGGCGGATACTTGTACCACGGCCGGATAAAGGCATTTGCGGACATAGAGAATAAATAAATAAAAAGCGGACCAACAAGGCGCGATAACAGGGGACCGTCGCGCAGCGGACAATCAGCGAACAGCGAAAGCTATTATGAAAAGGTCATAGCCATAAAGCGCGTCGCAAAAGTCGTAAAGGGCGGGAAAAGATTCTCTTTTAACGCGCTTGTTGTTGTGGGCGACCGCAAAGGCAGGATGGGTTACGGGTTCGGCAAGGGCGTGGAAGTTTCCGAGGCCATAAAAAAAGCGCTTAACCACGCCAAAAAGAATTTTGTTTCGGTCTCGTTAAAAGGCACCACCATACCGCACAAGTCAACAGGCCAGTGCGACGCATCAGTGGTCCTTTTGATGCCTGCCGCGGACGGAACAGGCGTTATCGCGGGCCTGCCGGTCAGGGCGGTATGCGAGGCAGCGGGCATCAAGAATATCCTGACCAAGGCGTTCAAGTCGCATAACCCGGTAAATGTCGTAAAGGCCACAATAGACGCGCTTACAAAGCTGCGTCTTGTAAGAAATACGGAGTAATATGAAGATAACCGATATCGGAATGCCCAAGGGCGCCAACAAACGCACTAAAAGGCGCGGCAGGGGAATGGGCAGCGGCCACGGAAAAACAGCGTGCAAAGGGCACAAGGGTTCGCTTGCGCGCACGGGCCACCACGGCGGGCCAAGGGTCGGGTTCGAAGGCGGCCAGATGCCGCTTATCCGCAGGGTCCCGAAGCACGGTTTTACAAGCAAGTTCAAGACTTATTTCGAGGTAGTGAACGTAGAGGTCCTGAACAGGTTCAAAGAGAACAGTGTTGTAACGCCCGAAGAACTCGCGAAGGAAAATATCATAAAAAACAAATCCCTAAGCGTCAAGATCCTGGGCGACGGCGAGATAACCAGGCCGTTGACCGTGCGTGCGCACAGTTTTTCAAAAAGCTCCATCGAGAAGATAAAAAAAGCCGGCGGCACGATAGAGCTCCTGGCAAAATAAAATGCTACAGCCATTTTTTAATCTTTTAAAGATCCCGGACCTGCGTAAAAAGATATTGTTTACGCTCGGCCTGATGGCAGTTTACAGGATAGGCGCCTACATACCAACGCCGGGTATTGACGGGATGAAACTGGCGCAGTTCTTTGATAATATCGCCAAGTCGCAGGGCGGCACGCTTTTCGGCATAATGAACCTGTTCTCGGGCGGCGCGATAGAGCGATTGACAATATTCGCGCTGGGCATCATGCCTTATATATCCAGCTCTATCATATTGCAGCTTCTTACAACGGTCATACCCGCGCTGGAAAAGATGGCAAAGGAAGGCGAGGCGGGCCACAAGAAAATAGTCCAATACACCAGATACGGCACAGTGGTGCTGGCAGCGATACAGTCGTTTTTTATAGCGATGTGGCTTGAGGCGCCGGCAAGGTTCGGGGGGCTGCAGATAGTGACAAGTCCCGGGTGGGGCTTCAGGATCCTGACCATGATCACGCTCACAAGCGGGTGCGCGTTCATCATGTGGCTGGGCGAACAGATCCAGGAAAAGGGCATAGGAAACGGTATTTCTCTCATCATAACCGTGGGCATCATATCCAGGATCCCGACGGCAATGTACCAGTTATTCAGTTTATTAAGCCCATTTTCGCCTGACAAGGCGCAGATAAACCCGTTTACGCTTATTGTCATGGTGGCCATGCTTGTAGCCGTGGTTGTGGCAGTCATTGTCATAACCCAGGGCCAGCGCAAGATACCAATACAATACGCAAAACGGGTCGTTGGCAGGCGCGTATACGGCGGCCAGAGCACCTATATACCGCTAAGGGTCAACCAGCCCGGCGTTATACCGATCATATTCGCGCAGAGCATTATCATGTTCCCGGCAACGATAGCGAGCCTTATACCGAATCCCGCGATGCAGAATATCGCGGGCACATTAATGCGCGGCGAGGTCATATACAACGCCATATATTTTCTCATGATCGTTTTTTTCTCATACTTTTACACTGCCATCACGTTTAACCCGCACGATGTTTCGGAGAACATGAAGAAGTACGGCGGGTTCGTGCCGGGCATAAGGCCGGGCAAGGGCACTGCGGAATACCTGGATTTTGTCATGACAAGGATTACACTTCCCGGCGCCTTATTTCTCGGGATCATAGCAATATTGCCAAGCATCATAAGCGGTTCTTTGAAAATACCGTATCTTGTCGCAAGCTTTTTCGGAGGCACGGGCCTCTTAATCATCGTGGGTGTCATGCTGGATACCATCCAGGTGCTTGAATCCCAGTTGATCATGCGCCACTATGAAGGATTTGCGGGACGCGGCAGGATAAGGGGAAGAAGATAACGTGCAGCTTATTTTTTTAGGGCCTCCGGGCGCGGGCAAGGGCACGCAGGCAAAGGTTGTTTGCGAACGGTTCAAGATACCGCATGTATCAACAGGCGATATCTTGCGCGAGTCCGTAAAGGCGGGCCTGCCGGCCGGCCTGCAGGCAAAGGCCTACATGGATAAGGGCGAGCTTGTGCCGGACGAGATCGTGATAAAGATCGCGGTCGAGCGGATACAAAGACCCGATGCCAAAAAAGGCTTTATACTGGACGGCTTTCCCAGGACAAAGGTCCAGGCTGTATCGCTTGACGAGGCGCTTAAAAAGATAGGCGCAAAGATAGATTACGCGATTTATTTTGAGACATCCCCTGAGATGAGCATCTCAAGGCTTACGGGACGCAGGGTGTGCAGGAAATGCGGGGCGAATTTTCACCTTGTGACCATAAAGCCCAAAAAAGAAGGCGTGTGCGATTTCTGCGGGGGAGCGCTTATTCAGCGTGATGACGATAAAGTTGAGACAGTAAAGAACCGGCTAAAAGTATACACCAGCCAGACGGCGGACCTTATAGATTATTACCGCCAACAAGGCATATTAAAAACATTGAACGGCGACCTGGGCATTGAAGAAGCATTCGGCATAATAAGTGATTGGCTTAAAAGCAGATAGAGAGATCGGCCTGATGGCTAAGGCCGGTGAGATAGCAGGCAAGGTCTTTGAAAGGCTGGAAGAAGAGATTACGCCGGGCATACGGACAAAGGAGCTGGACGCTATCGCGGCAGACTATATCCGTTTCCTGGGCGGTAAACCCGCGTTTTTAGGGTATAAGGGCTTTCCCGCTAATATCTGCGCCTCGATAAACGAGGTAGTGGTGCACGGAATACCTTCGCAGCGCTTGGTAAAAGGCGGGGATATCCTCGGCGTTGACATAGGCGTTGAATTTGAAGGCTATTTTGCCGATGCCGCAGCAACGTTCGCGGTAGGGCAGATCTCAGCCGAGGCAAAACGGCTGATCGACATAACAGAGCGTTCTTTGTATCTCGGAATAGAGCAGGCAAGGCCGGGCAAAAGGCTTTCGGATATTTCTTACGCGGTCCAGGGCTTTGTCGAGAAAAACGGCTTCAGCGTCGTACGGGCATTCGTGGGGCACGGTATAGGCTCCAGGATGCACGATGACCCTGAGATCCCGAATTACTGCCAGTCCGGGAAAAGCGGCCCAAGGCTGGAGGCGGGGATGGCGCTGGCGATCGAGCCGATGGTAAATCAGGGCATCTACGATGTGGATGTCCTGGAAGACGGCTGGACCGCTGTTACAAGCGACGGCAAATTATCGGCCCATTGGGAGCACACGGTGGTTATTACGAAAGACGGGCCGAGGATATTAACTAAATGGCAAAAGAAGAACCGATAATAGTCCAGGCAAAGGTCGTTGGGACGCTGCGCAATGCGATGGTCAGGCTTGAACTTGACAACGGGGACAAGGTCCTGGGTTAGGGCTCAGGCAAGATGAGGATGAATTTTATAAGGATCTTGCCGGGCGAT
>JAPLLL010000118.1 GCA_026387595.1 Candidatus Omnitrophota bacterium | reverse complement strand
GCGCCTCTTCTCTGACATACCTTTGCTTGCATAGGGTCTGGCGCTTGCTGCACCTATAATATGTAAAACCCTTTTGCAGCTCTGCTGTTATCGCCCGCCCGCACTCGCCGCATCTCATAAGCCCTCTTAAAGCAAAATAATGCTCTGTCTTTCTCGGCTTGCCCCGGCACCTCATTACCTCCTGGCACTTGTCAAAAAGTTTCTTTGTGCGATGATTGGACGGCGAAAATTTTAAGAGCGTTAGATAAGGACAAAAACGAGGCCGTCCAATCATCACGCCCCCAGCAGCAAAATCTCCAGAGGCAGTTAAGCGTTGTTGAGGGTAAGTTAAGCAGGCTTACAGATTTATACCTTGATGGACTTATGTCCAAAGAGGAGTATAAGCCTAAGAAGGAAAAACTATTTTGTGAAAAGAAGGATTTGCAGGAAGCCTTGAGAGATTTTGCTGCCGGGGGCAATAATTGGTTCGAACCGGCCAGGCAATTTGTAACTACTTTAAACAAGGCAGGTTATGTAGCCCGTGAGGGGCCGATTAAATTTTTCGACGGAGGGTACCCTCCGTTATTACTTAAAAGACGCCCCATTTCCGAACTGGTGGAGGTGGCGAGAATCGAACTCGCGTCCTCGAGTACCGTAAAGAATGCTTCTACATGCGTAGCCTATCTACTTATGTTCACCGATCAAGCCTCCGATAGACAGGATGCCTAACCAGCTATCTTTTTACGTTCTCGCCCAACGCCCAAAAGATAAGGTATCGAGCCAGCCTGCTGATTACGTCGATCCGATCCCACAGGCAGGACCGGCTGACGGCCGGTTATATAATAACCGGGCTGGCCAGCGGAAGAACCCCGTTGCCCAGAATGGGATTGACAATGCCAATCCCTATCTTTGCAAGAAGCCCATCCACTGTTGCTGGAACATTACTGTTCTTAGCATTTGTTTTTTGCCGGGTTTTTACGAGGCCACCCGACTGCCTCGGCATGCGGCGAATCTCTCAACTACCCGAGTCGAGACCTGTCACCCCCTAAATTTTCGAAGAAAATTCGTCCCGCGAAGTCCCGAGTTGCCATTATTTACATCAGGCAACGAGGGAAGCCACCCTTTAGACCACATATCAAGTGGCGAGGGGCTTCTATTTATATTATATATCAAATCCCGTAGGATTCAAGATACGTCACTTGCCAATCTACTCCCATCCCCCCGTGTACAGATAGCTTGTGGGCCCCGTTCTTTTATTAATCCTATATTGTTTCCACCACGTATCATTAACTCGTTGAACCCCTTGCCACTGAGGCGACGGCTGTCCTTGAAAATAGCATATCTCATATCTAAAAACAATACCTACCGGGACATCAACCAATCTGGCAGCCGCTACAGAAAACCCGCCTTGAGTCGTCGAATATCCATAGGACCAATGCTTACCTACATGGGCGCCGATATCGGCATCGAATTTCAGGCTGGGCATCTCATCTAAAAGAGAAGCCGGCAGGTCACCTGACTCAGTAGCTTCGGGGAATTCGCCTGTTTCTATATACCGGCGCCACATAGCATCCTCAAGTACACGCAAAGTGGTTTTTGCTTCGATAGATTCCGTCTTTAAAATGATTATTTCAAACTGGGGAACGGCCAGGCTGGCAATTATCCCGATAATAACAATGACAATGAGCAGCTCTATGAGCGTAAATGATCTTTTTCGCATTATTTGCTGCGCGACTTAAGCGCGCGTTTTAGCTCGCGCTTGCTGTCGCGGTCCTTTATCGACTCGCGCTTGTCATAGAGTAGCTTGCCCTTTGCAACGGCAAGTTCCACTTTCGCGATGCCCCTTTTGTTAAAGTATATCTTAAGGGGTATCAGCGTCATGCCCTTCTGCGCTGTCTGGCCCAGGAGCCTGCCTATCTCTTTTTTATGTAAGAGCAGCTTGCGCGTCCTTAAGGGCTCAACGTTCGCGATATTGCCGAACGCGTAAGGGCCGATATGGCAATTATAGAGAAAGATCTCTCCGTCGTCGACCCTGGCAAAACTATCACTTAAAGAGGCGTTGCCCTCTCGCAGGGATTTTACCTCTGTGCCCTTTAACTCTATGCCTGCCTCAAAGCTTTCAAAGATATGGTAATGAAACCTTGCCTGGCGGTTAGTGGCGGCTGCCTTATCCATTGTAATTTTCAGGGGTTTAGGAAATATATTTAGCGGTAACCTCACCCCATTTACCCTGGGACTTGAGGATGATCTCGCAAATCTCGCGCACTGCGCCGCGGCCCGCCTTGGCCTTCGTGACATAGGAGGCGATCTGTTTTACCTCATCCACTGCCTGGGGCACGGTGACCGCAAGGCCGGCATCTTTAAGGATAGGGATATCCAGCAGGTCATCCCCGGCAAAACAAACTTCCTCGCCGGAGATATTGAATTTTTTTAACAGCTTTTCGTATACCTTCATTTTCGACGGATTTTCATAGACCAGTCTTATGCCGATATCCTTTGCCCTCAACCGCACTATCTTGGATTTCTTGGCGGTTATAATGACCGTTTCTATGCCTGCCTTCCTGAGAAGCACTATGCCGAAGCCGTCTTTTACGTCGAACGATTTAAGCTCGTCCCCGTAATTGCCGTAATATATCCTGCCGTCGGTCATTATGCCGTCGACATCCAGGATCAATAGCTTGATCTTGCGCGCTTTTTCTTCTAATGTCATGTTAATACCCAATTACCAATTTATACGAGCCCTGCCTTGAGTAGATCCTGCACGTCCACAAGGCCTATGGGCCTGCCCTTTTCGTCCACAACCGGTATTTCGTCTATCTTTTTTGAGCGCAGTATGCTCAGCGCCTCGGCCGCAAGCCGCTGTTTCCTTATGGCAGTGGGTGTTTTTGTCATTACGTCCTTTACCTTCCGGGTTATTATGTGCGGGTCCTTTTCAAGGTGCCTTCTTAAGTCCCCGTCGGTAAATATCCCGATAAGTTTTTTATTCTTGTCTATGACGCAGGCAGAGCCCGAACGCGCGTTGGTGATCCTTAACAGCACATCTTTCACAAGCATGTTTGCCCCGACCAGCGGGTTTGCCTCGCCTTTGCGCATTATGTCTTCCACTTTAAGAAGGAGCTTCTTGCCGAGTATTCCGCCCGGATGATACAGCGCAAAATCCGTTTCCTTGAACCCGCGCCTGTCCAGGAGTGCGATCGCAAGCGCATCGCCCATGGCAAGCATCGCAGTGGTGGAGGCAGTGGGCGCGAGCCCCAGGGAGCAGGCCTCTTTTTTCACGCTTACGTCCAGGACAAAATCGCTGTTTTTCGCAAGCGTAGATCTTGTGTTGCCTGTCATTGCTATTAACTTAGCGCCTATTTTTTTTATTATCGGCAAAAGTTTTACGACCTCTTCGGTTTCCCCGCTGTTTGAGAGCACGATGATAATATCGTCTTTTGTCACCTTCCCGATATCCCCGTGCAGCGCGTCAGCCGCGTGCAGATACAGGCTGGGGGTGCCCAATGACGACAGCGTGGCGGTTATCTTCTGTGCGATAAAACCGGGCTTGCCCATGCCGGTCACTACAACACGGCCCTTTGTTTTATATATTGCCTCAACAGTCCTTTTAAATCCGGCGTCGATCCTGCCGATAAGGCTGTTGATCGCGTCCCGCTCTATCGTTAAAACGCCTTTTGCCCGTTTAATTATCATATAGCAGCCCTTTCGATCTTTTTTATCCTGGTAAGCAGGCCCTTCAGGTCCTTCATGAACAGCATGTTGGGCCCGTCGCACGGCGCCTTGTCCGGGTTTATGTGCACCTCAATGAATATGGCGTCTACGCCCACGGCAGCCGCGGCCATTGCCAGGCGCGAAATAAACCTGCGCTCGCCCCCGCTTTTATTGCCCAGGCCGCCGGGCAGCTGGACCGAGTGCGACGCGTCATACACCACGGGATAGCCGAACTCGCGCATTATCATGATGGAGCGAAAATCGCTCACAAGGTTGTTGTAGCCGAAACTTGCCCCGCGTTCCGTTATTACGATATTTTTATTGCCTGTGCTTTCTATCTTTTTTATTATATTCGCCATGTCCCACGGCGCAAGGAACTGGCCCTTTTTGATATTGACCGGTTTTTTGGCGCGGGCAGCCTCCAGGATCAGATCCGTCTGCCTTGATAAAAACGCCGGTATCTGTATCATGTCCAGCACATTTTTTGCCTCTTTTATCTCTTCACGGCAATGGATATCGCTCAGGACGGGCAGGCCCGTTTGGCTCTTTACCTTTGCCAGAATTGCCAGCCCTTTTTTAATACCCGGCCCCCTGAAAGAATCTATGGAGCTCCTGTTTGCCTTGTCATAGCTTGACTTAAATATTAAAGGCATGCCTGCGGCAGCGGCTATAACCTTCAACTGCCGCGCGTGCCTTAACGCAGACTCTTCGGATTCGATAACGCACGGCCCCGCTATCAGTACTATCGGATTTTTGCCGCCTATCTTTACATTGCCTATCTTTATCTCTTTAGTCATGTTTTAAGCTCTTCTCGAATACAAGCTTTGCCCGCTCAAGGTCCTCGGGAGTATCAATACCCACGGTGTCGAATTTTGTAATGATCGTTTTTATCTTATAGCCCTGTTCAATTGCGCGCAGCTGCTCAAGCTTTTCCGCCTCCTCCAGGTTCGATGTCGGCAGATTCTTGAACGTAAAAAGGAAATCCTTCGTGTAACCGTACAGGCCTATATGTTTATAAAACGTATGCGCCTCCAGGACGGGCCTTTTATTTGAGGGGTCCCTTACGAACGGTATGCGGCTCCTTGAAAAATATATGGCGAAGCCGTCCTTGTCTATCACCACCTTCACCACATTCGGGTCGTCCAGCTCTTTTTCGTCCTCTATCCGCCGTCTATCATCGTGGACTGCACGAACGGCTCGTCGCCCTGGATATTCACGATCACCTTTACGTCAAGGGGATTCACCACCTCTGTCAGGCGGTCCGTGCCCGTGGGCTGGTCAGGGGATGTCAGTATCGCCTTGCCCCCGAATTCCTGGACAACCTTTTTTACCCTTTCGTCGTCGCACGCCACGATCAGGTCGTCCAGAAGTTTTGCCTGTTTCGCCTTTTCGTACACGTGCTGTATCACGGGTTTACCGCACAGGTCCGCAAGGACCTTGCCTTCAAACCTGGTAGAAGCGTAGCGCGCCGGTATGATGCCTATAGCGTCCATTAAGTTTTTATTTCCTTTCCTATGCGCTGCATAAGTTCTTCGCGGCTCACAACCGCCACGCCTACCTTGCCGACGACAATACCCGCCGCGTAATTCGCTATGTGCGCGGCCTCTATCTTCGTGGCGCCGCAGCATAATGAAAGCGTAAAACCGCTTATCACGGTGTCGCCCGCGCCTGATACATCAAATACTTCCTGGGCAACGGTCGGGATCTGGACAGGGCTTGCCTTCCCTTTTTCAAAGAGGCACATGCCGTCTTCGCCAAGGGTTATCAGCGCGATATCGCAATTAAGTTTTTTCACAAGGGCCCAACCTGCTTTTTTAAGCGATGCGTCATCTCTTATCTTAAATCCCACCATGTTCTGGGCCTCGTACCTGTTTGGCGTGACCGCCGTGACCCCTTTATAATAATTGAAATTCTCCTCTTTCGGGTCAACGGTTATTATCTTATTGAACCTTTTACCCGCGGACACCGCCTTTTTTATTACCGCGGGCGTTATAACGCCTTTGCCGTAATCCTCTATGATAACCGCGTCCACGTCTTTTATCCTAGAATCTATGAAATCGGTTATCTTTCCAAGGGTCGCCGCGGGTATTTCGTTTGGCTTTTCGCGGTCTATCCTTACCACCTGCTGCCTGTTGCCGATGACGCGCGTCTTAAGTGTGGTCGGCCTGTCCGGGTCCACTACAAGACCCTCCGTATCAATGCCCTTTTTATCCAGTTCCCCGGCAAGGATCTTGCCCTTATTGTCCGCGCCGATAACCCCTGCGACAATGACCCTGGCGCCCAACGTGGCAAGATTGTTGGCAACGTTGCTTGCCCCACCCGGCATAACGGTTTCGCTGTTTACCAGCACGACCGGCACAGGCGCCTCGGGCGATATACGGCTCACGCTTCCCCACACAAACTCATCCAGCATCACGTCCCCTATGACAAGGACCTTTGCCTTTTCGAACCGCGAAATTATTTCTTTGATCCTTTTCAGGCTCTGCGTCTTCATATTTTTTCTATCAGCGAGCGGTACAATAACGGCAGCATTATCTCATGGTGCCCGATGATATTGTACCCTTTGCCGAATCCTTTCTGCGTGGGCCGCAGCAGTATATTCTGTGTCGGCCTGTAATGCGTGTACATGTCAAAATTGGCTGCGGTAAAATCCTTTACCCTGAAACCCAGGTTGCGCGCTATGTTTATCGCTTTCAGGAATACCTCCGGCAGTATCACGGCCGAGCCGAAATTGAGCACGACCCCGCCCCCGCCCAGGGAGCTGACCGATCTTACAAGTTTTTTAAAATCCGCCATGCTGCCCTCGCCGATAGCCGCGCCGTCGGCAAGCGGGTGCTGGTGTATTATATCCGTCCCGATCGCCACATGCACCGTAACTGGGATGCCGAGCCTGTGAGCCGCGGCAAGTATGCTCAGGTGCCTGTATTTAAACTTTTTTTCCGTGATCCTTTTACCGAGCACTTCGCCTATGCCGAAACCGAGCCTGCAGCCCAGGTTTATCGCCTTGTTTATGAAAAGCGATGTTTCTTCGGCCATGCCGAAAGAGCCGTCCAGTATGCCGGCGTCCACGTCCTCGCTGGTCTTGCCGGCCATCGCTATTTCGGTATCATGAATTATGCCTGCCCCGTTCATGGCAACCGCTTTTATAACGCCCCTCTCCATAAGGTCTATCACGAGCGGGGAAAGGCCGCATTTTATAACATGCGCGCCTGCCATGAATATGACGGTCTTTTTACGCTTTTTCGCAAGGGCCAGGCTGTCCGCAACCGCCCGCAGGCTTTTTACCGCCAGTATATCCGGCAGCCCGTCGTAAAAATTCGCGAAAGAGGCGCCCTTTTTCGCCGGTTTAGCGAACTCAACAACGCTTACCTTGCTTTTCCTGTTTCTTATCGAATATAGCTTTAATTTATCAAAATCCGGTTCTTTTTTCATATTGTCCTTTGCCGATGAAGCCCGACTCGGCTAAAACCTGGGCTAATACTGAGCGGCCCTTGATCATCCCCTATTAGGTCTTTTAGTCAATCCTATTTATAGGCCTCTTCTATCTCGCCAACTATCTCCTCTATAAGGTCTTCCAGCGTAACAAGGCCCAGCGTTTTTTTGTTCTCGTCCACCACTATGGCGATCTGTATCTTCATGCGTTGGAAGTCTTTAAGCACGTCGTTCACTTTTTTGTTAGGGGGGACAAAATAGGCCGGCTGAACAAGGTCCGGTATTATTATAAGCCCCTTATTATGCCATATGTGCAGCAGGTCCCTTGCGTAGATTATGCCCACCACCTCTTCTATCGAATCCTTGTAAACGGGTATCCTTGCGTTCGCGGAGATAACCCCGAAAATATTCGCCGCGCAGCATCCCGAAAAGGTAGCGTTATTTGTGGCAAAACCGATGAGCCTTCTCATAGTTGTCCTGCGGCCCATCGTCAATATCTTTATGCGCATAGGGAATTTTCTTATACGGCTCTTCGGCGGCAATCTCAAACAGCGTTCGCCCCTTATCACGGCGGAAGAACTCAAGCTCATGATAGAGGTGGGCAAGGAGGAAGGCGCGGTAAGCGATGAAGAACGAAAGATG
>JAPLLL010000077.1 GCA_026387595.1 Candidatus Omnitrophota bacterium | reverse complement strand
CAGGTTTTGACTTGATAAGTTTTATCATTTCCCCTTCGGTTAAAAAGCCCTGCGAAACGCCTATGATGATCTCATCCAGCACAACAAGGTCGAACTTCCCGCTCCTTATTATCCGGCTTGCTTCGCTTAAGGCTTTTTCAAGGCGGCCCTTAAGCGCATTCCGGCCGGTTTTACAAAACATCGGGTGGGGAACATCGAATCTCTTGAACTTAAAGGCCTTGCCCAGCCTTTTCGCAGCCGCGGCCTCCCCGCACGGGAAAAGTTTATCTTTAAAAAACTGAAGGAAGCAGACCCTCATGCCGCAGCCCATTGCCCGGAATGCCAGGCCCATTGCCGCAGTGGTCTTTCCTTTGCCTTCGCCTGTATAAATATGAATAAGGCCTTTTTTTAATTTCTTCATTTTATCTGGGGTATACCGATAAAACGATGATGCCGGATATTAAAACACCCAGTAATATCGCGGGCAGGGCATACCTTAATTTTATTCGTAAGAAACTTGCCGCAATGCATCCGCCCCATGCCCCTGCCATGGGGAACGGCAGCGCGACAAATACCATAATACCTGCTGCCGCAAGTATCTGAGGGATGCTGCCCTTTTCTTTAGCCTTGTTGAATAGCCGGGCAAAAAACAGTTTCCATGGCTTAAAGTGCATCAGGCTGTTCGAGAACGGCTCCAGCAAAAACAGCACCGGCAGAATGATCACGGAATTCCCAAGGACCGAAAGCCAGAACGCCTTTGTAGGCGAAAGCCCTAACGTAATGCCTATGGGCATGGCGGCCCGCAATTCCGAAAGAGGAAGCATTGCCACGATAAACGTGGCCCATTCCTTTGACAGCCCCTGCAGATATACTAAAAGATTACCCGGCTCCATCTTTAACTTCCCATCCTTCTTTTCCGACCAGCGGAACGAATACGCACCCGCCCATCTCTTTATAAAAAAATTTGCCGCTTTTTTTTTCGACGATCATCAATACCTGGCTGAATGCGCTTCCAAGCGGTATGACCAGCCTGCCGTTTTCCTTAAGCTGGGATAATAACGATTTCGGGACATCGGGCGCCCCGGCCGTGACCAGGATCCTGTCATAAGGCGCGAATTCTTTCCAGCCAAGCGTGCCGTCGCCGGCTTTCAGGTGTACATTTTTATAGCCCAGGCTGTTTAAATGTTCAGCCGCGGTTTCCGAAAGGCCCTGAAACCTTTCCACCGAATAAACCGTTTTTGCCAGCTCTGCCAATATGGCGGTCTGGTAACCGCTCCCTGTCCCTATCTCCAGGGTTTTTTCAACGCCGGAAAGCCCCAGGCATTCTGTCATAAGCGCGACCATGTAGGGCTGCGAAATGGTCTGGCCCTCGCCTATCGGAAGAGGATAATCGCCGTATGCGTCTTTTAGCAGGCTGCGGGGGACAAATTCATGTCTTGGGACCTTCCGAAAAGCGGCCAGGACCTCTTTATCGCCGATACCGCGCGGGACAAGCTGCTCATTGACCATTGCCCCGCGTTCGCTTTCATACGCCATCAATTTTCTCAGTTTAACTAGAGATATCTACTAAATTAACACCCGGCAAAGCATTATAAAAAAGCGCCACGTATCGATTACCGGATTTATCAGGCTTACCTGGCCGGCGTAAACTGATTTCACGGGCGCGGACGCGACTTTGAACCCCAGCCTGCTCGCCTTTATTATCATTTCCGACTCGATCTCGTATTTTGACGATGTCAGGCGGACCTTACGCAGCACATCGACCTTTATCAGCCTGTATCCGCATTGCGTATCAGGCACGTTCTGTCTACAGATAAGAGAGATGATGAACGACATAAGAAGGTTAATAGCAAAACGCACAGGCGGCATGCCTTCCGGATTACACATCCTGTTGCCGACTACGACCCCGACCCTTGGCCGGGAAGCGGTTTCGGTCAGGTTAAGGATATCGCCCGGTGAGTGCTGGCCGTCCCCGTCCATGGTTATAACAGCGTCGTAATTATTAGCAACGGCATAATCAAACCCCAGCTTAAGGACCTCACCTTTCCCTTTGTTTTGTTTAAGGCTGATTACATTGGCCCCGTTTTCCCTGGCGATCTTTTCGGTATCGTCAGCAGAGCCGTCGTTTATTACCACGATATCCGGTATATATTTCCTCACATCCTGTATCACGCCGCCGATATGCTGCGCTTCATTATACGCCGGTATTAATACGCATGTCTTCATATCATTCTTTCCAAAAGCGCCTGAAACAATACCACTGTGTCGGGTTTTCCCTGATATAACACTCAAGGACCGTAATATAAAGCCGCATAAGGTTTACAACGTCTTTTTCAAAATCGCCGCAAGGCGTATATTCGATCGGCCGGTCAAACACAAGTTTAAAATTATCGTTGCGCACCCTGATAGTGGCGGCCGGTATGATGGTCGCGCCTGTCTTAAGGCTTAGCACTGCCGGACCTTTCGGCAGAAGCGTGTCCTTGCCGAAAAATTTAATAACCGCTCCGTTATTCGTAAAATCCTTATCTCCTACAAGCGTAAGGATCTTTTTTTCCTTAAGGCAGCTAAAACAACTCCGGCCGGGCCTGTGTATGGAGATAACCGTTTCGCCCTTCATCTGCCGTTGCTTTACAAAAAAATCGTTTACGCGGCTGTTTTTATGGTCCAGCGCGACAACATTGAACGGATATCCCAATACGCCCAGGACAGCGCCGCCGAGCTCCCAGCTGCCGATGTGCGCGCTGACAATAATTACCCCTTTGCCCTTTTTTAATCCTTCGTCCAGAAAGTGCCTTCCCGGTATGGGAATATGCCCGTCAATAAACACACGGTCGACTTTTTGGAACCTTAAAAAATCGACAAGGTGCATTGCGAAATTTATGAATATCTCTTTTGCGTACCGCCGTAATTTTTTTTCGCCGGCACCGGGAATGACCTGCCTCAGGTTCTCTACCATTTCCTGTTTTTCGCAGCGCGAAAACATGTATTTTACGCGCGCGACCGCCCCGGCGATCCTATAACTGATGCCTACAGGGAGCGCCAGCGCAAGGAAGGCGCCTATTTTGTAGAATATAAAAAATATCATTTCGCTTTTG
>JAPLLL010000117.1:11645-12360 GCA_026387595.1 Candidatus Omnitrophota bacterium | reverse complement strand
CTTTTTTTGACTCTTGGGATTCCCGGAGTTTTTTATACTCGAGGGGAACTGATACTGAAAAACGGGGAAACTTTCTCTTCTCATCAAACTTGAGAAAATCTTCCATTTGTTGGATCCTTTCTCTTTCCTTTACGTTACTAAAGTATACAGCATGACTTTAATTTTGTCAAGGATAAAATATAAAAAAGTTAGTTATTTTTCTAAGCCCTAATTTTGGATAAATTGGCGGATGCGCCAGTTATTATTTTCGGTTTCCAAAGATACGGCTCCGTTTATATCCGTACTGTAAATCTTCGTTCCTAACTCTTTTAATATCAACAAGATATGGCTATCAACCTTTTTACCTCTTGCTGAAATCAGGGCCGCTTTAGGATTTATTTTCATAAGAAAATCTCCGGCAATGTCTCCCATGCTGCCGCCATGATGCGGTACCTTCAAAAATATCGATCCAAGATTCTCGTTCTCTGTTAGCAGTAAGTTTTTTGCAGCCTCGTTCATAATATCCCCGCATAAAAGCGCTGAAAAATTCCCCTTGTCCAGCCTGATGACCAGCGAATTGTCGTTGGGAATTGAAAATTTTTTGTCGGCCGGAGGATTCAGCACGCGGAGCTTTACGCTGTCAAACCCGCCTATCATATCTCCTTCTTTTAAGACAATTGTTTTTATTTTTTTTACTTCAAGGAGCCGCCGGGCTTCGGCGTATAATGGATTCTCC
>JAPLLL010000117.1:962-11616 GCA_026387595.1 Candidatus Omnitrophota bacterium | reverse complement strand
CCTAAGCACGTTGACTATGCCGCCTATGTGGTCGGTATGCGGATGCGTTGCGCAAACTGCGTCTATACAGTTTATCCCGTTATACGACAGGAACCTATTCACTACAAGCCGGCCCATGTCCGGGGCAAGCCCTTCGCCGCCGTCTATCAGCATCGTACCGCCGCCGGGGAATTCCAGGAACATCGAATCGCCCTTACCGACGTCCAGAAAAGTTATTTTTAGTTCACTGGGAGGTTTTAAAAGCGCCCTGTGCCAGATAAAAATATTTGAGAGCAGCAGCGCGCCGATCAAAAAATATTTTGCTTTTAATTTCAGGCGGGCCCTGTTTAAAAATAAAAATACGAACAGATAAAATCCGATCACAAAAACCCAAGGCGGGCTCTTTACCCTGAAACAAGCCAGCGGTATCTGTGAAAAGACCGAAACCATCTTAATAAGCACCGTGATACTCAAGTTTGTAACCTGGGAAAACACAAGGGCCAAGGCATGGGATACGGAGCCGAATATGATAAAAACAAACGAAACTGCCATTACAAAAAATACCCACGGCACCACAAAAATATTAGCCAGGACCGTGACCGGAGAAACGATATTAAAATAACGCGCAACAAGCGGCGCGCTTGCGAGCCACGCGGCAAAAGAAACGGCTGTTGTCTGAAAAAAATAGGATCTAATTTTATTCCCCGGGTCATGCTTAAGGTGCGGTGCAACATAAACAATGGCGCCTACTGTCAAAAATGAAAGCTGAAAACCTATATTAAATATGTCGTTCGGGTCGAACAATAGGATCGCTAACGCAGAAAATGAGAGCGTGCTCAACATATCCTGCTCCCTTTTAAGCAGGCGGCCTGCCAGGAAAATGATTATCATGATGGCGGATCTCATCACCGGCGGTTTCGAGTCGACCATGACACAGTACATGGCTACCATACCGGCTAACAAAACTGCCCGCGCGCCAAAAGGCAGCCTTAGAATCTTTAGTGCAAGCATTAATATCGCGGCCATAAGCGCGACATGCAGCCCGCTTATAGACAGTATGTGAACGGTCCCGGTCTTAACGAAATCGTCGTTTACATCGTCGTCCATATCCTGCCTGTTCCCCAGTAAAACCGTATTTAGGAACGCGCCTTCCATCTGAGGCGAGAATTCCGCTATCAGCGCTTCTATCCGGGCCTTTATTGCGTAGACAAATCTTTTAAGCGGGCCGCCTTTATAGCCGATAATTTTATAAAAATTTTCTTTTTTTACTGTCAGGCAATAGAAAATTTTTTCGCGTTCCAGGAATTTTTTATAATCGAATTGTCCCGGGTTTGTCGCGGCCCTAGGCCGGCTCAATTCCCCTTCCAAAATAACTTCATCGCCGTATCTAAGGGTTACGGCAGGATTAAACACATTAGCCAGGACCGTGCCGCTGCTTTGGCGCCAGGCATCGGAAGTCATCAGCGCTTTTACATCAAGCAAAAAGTCAGTTTTATCCTGAAGGTTATGTGTTTTTCTTGAATACGGACGATTTGCGATAACACCTTTCAGGATAACCTGTGAGGGCATTCCCTGCTGGAATAGAACCAGGTTTTTTATATCGCCGGCTGGGGACGTATTATAATTTTTAAGACACAGCCCTCCGGTAAATAAAAAAGCGATGAGGATGCAGGCTGAAAATTTGAGCCGTGACTGCAGAAACAGGACTGATAAAAACGCAGTTATTAGCGCAGCTAAAAATAAATAAAAAACGGGGATGCTTAAGGTCTCCTCAAGCAATATCCCCGTAAAAAACGCGACCGTTATCCCCAAAAGGGGCCGTTTCACCCAGCCCCTCCTTCCCAATCCCAGTACTCTATTTTAGGAGGGGCTGGGTTCATTCCGTCTTAACGCGATCCTTTATTCCGTCGTATTTGACCGGGCCTATACCCTTTACAGCCTTTAGCTCTTCTTTATCCTTAAAACTGCCGTGCGCGGTCCGGTATTCAATAATAGCTTCTGCCAGGGCCGGGCCCACGCCTTTTAACCTCATGATGTCCTCTTTTGAGGCGGTATTGATATTTATGACCTTAGCTTCCTGGATCTCTTTTTTCTCTAATGCAGAAATGACTTCTATCTTCGGGGAAGAAACCAGGCTTTTTAAATAAAGGATGGCAATGCCCAGGATAAGGACGGATACCAAAAAAATAAGGGTGCGTTTTTCCTGCTTTGTAAGGTCCAGCATCAGACAACTATATTTATAAGTTTATCCGGCACGATAATGAAATTCTTAACCGGCTTGCCCTCTATCCATTTTTTTACGGACCCATCAGCCAGGGCCATTTCTTTTACTTTCGCTTCGGAGGTACCTGGCGCTACATTTATCTTTGACCGTACCCTGCCGTTCACCTGAATTATGACAAGGGCCTCTTTCTGCCTGAGGACCTGCGGATCATATTTGGGCCATCCGGATCTGGATATGCCGCCGGAATGGCCAAGCAACTCCCACATTTCTTCGCAGGCATGCGGGGCAAAAGGCGAAAGCAATAACACGGCTGCCTCTGCCACGTTCTTGGTAGGGCCTGCCTGGTATGCGTAATTCACGAGTTCCATTATCGCGCTGATGGCCGTATTAAAATTAAACCGCTCTATATCATCTGTCACTCTTTTTATCGCACTATGTATCTGCCGCTTCTCTTCTTCACCCGGACTGGTGACTGGTGACTGGTGACTGGTGACCTTTTCTACAAGCCTCCAGACCCTGTTTAAAAATCTGAATGAGCCCTCAATGGCCTTGTCGCTCCACTCCATCTCTGTTTGGGGCGGGCCGGCAAAAAGGATATATAATCTCAGGGTGTCTGCGCCGTATTTTTTTATGATCCCGTCGGGATCCACTACGTTGCCTTTTGATTTCGACATTACCTCGCCGTCTTTTAACACCATGCCCTGCGTAAGCAGTTTCACGAACGGTTCGTTTCCGCCGGAGGCGGATCCGTCTTCGGCGGAAAAATTCAAGATGCCAAAATCAGTTAAAAATTTTGTAAAAAAACGGGAATATAAAAGGTGCAGGATAGCGTGTTCTATCCCGCCTATATACTGGTCAACCGGCATCCAATATTTTGTTTCTTCTTTGTCAAAAGGGGCCTTGTCAAACTTCGGCGAGCAGAACCTCAGAAAATACCACGAAGAATCAAAAAAAGTGGCCATGGTATCTGTCTCGCGCCGGGCAGGCCCCTTGCATTTAGGGCAGTTGGTATTCACGAATTTATCCGCCTTCCCTAAAGGGCTGCCGCCTTCGCCTGTAAACACAACATCCTGCGGAAGTTCAACCGGCAGATCTTCATACGCTACAGGCACTGTACCGCATTTTTTGCAATATATTATAGGTATTGGCGTGCCCCAGTACCGCTGCCTGGAGATCAGCCAGTCCCGCAGCCGCCAGTGTGTTTCTATTTTTCCGATACCGGACTTTTCCATCCACTCGGCGATCTTTATCTTTGCCTCCTGGTTCGGTAAACCGTCAAATTGTCCTGAATTTACCTGTATACCGTCGCCTTCATATGCTTCTGAAATTTGCGTAGCATCCGGGAACGAGAGAGACTTCTGAATAACAATTCTCATCGGCAGTTTATGTTCTTTTGCGAACAGAAAATCCCTTTGGTCATGCGTAGGCACTGCCATGATCGCGCCGGTTCCGTATTCCATCAGCACGTAATCCGCAGTCCATATGGGGATCTCCTCATTATTGACCGGGTTTATTGCGTAAGCGCCTGTAAACACCCCTTCTTTTTTTACATCTGCGGAACTGCGCACCACCTTGCTTTCCTTGGCGACCTTATCTATGAATTTAAGCACTGCCTTCCCCTGGGACGTGCCTTTTATCATCTCTTTTACCAGCGGGTGTTCCGGTGCCAGGACAATGTATGTCGCCCCGAAAATGGTATCTACTCTTGTCGTAAAGACAGGGATTATCTTCTCAGAGCCTTTCAGCCGGAAATATATTTCAACACCCTGGCTCCTGCCTATCCAGTTGGCCTGCATTGCTACTACGCGCTGCGGCCATTGCATAAGCTTATTTAAATCCTCAAGCAGCCGTTCGCGGTAATCCGTGATCTTTAAGAACCACTGCTCAAGCTCTTTTTGCTCAACAGCCGTATGGCAGCGCCAGCACCCGCCATTCACGACCTCTTCGTTCGCAAGCGTGGTCTCGCATGACGGGCACCAGTTAACAGGCGACGCCTTTTTGTACGCAAGGCCCTTCTCGAACATCTTAAGGAATATCCACTGGTTCCATTTATAATAATCAGCGGCGCAGGTGGAAACTTCCCTATCCCAGTCATAGGAGAAACCCATCCTTTTAAGCTCTGTCTTCATCCAATCTATGCACTTGTGAGTCCAGGCAGCGGGGTGGGTCTTGTTTTTTATTGCAGCATTTTCTGCGGGCTGGCCGAATGCGTCAAACCCCATTGGGTGCAGCACGTTGAAACCCTGCATCAGTTTATAGCGGGCAGCCACGTCGCCGATCGTGTAGTTGCGCACATGGCCCATGTGGATCTTGCCGGAAGGATACGGGAACATCTCCAAAAGATAATATTTGGGTTTATCTTTTGAATGCTGCGCCTTGAACGCGGCGCTGTCTGCCCAGGCCTTCTGCCATTTTGATTCTATTAAGGTAAACGGATAGAAATTTTCGTCTGCCATATAGTGATAAGGAAAAAATGGACCTGAAGAGATTTGAACTCTTGACCCCTTGCATGCCATGCAAGTGCTCTGCCAGCTGAGCTACAGGCCCACGAGTTTTACATTAACTTTTTATTTCTTTTCGCCCAATTTCGATGTTACCGCCTTTACCGCTTCCATTATATCGACCGGCACCGCAAGTACTACCGTATTTGACGGGCTGGGCCCGAGGCCATCTATCGTCTGAAGTGTACGAAGCTGCATCGCGCCGGGCGACTGCGCCATTGTCATTGCGGCCGCTGCCAAATTGAACGCTGCAAGTTTATCGCCTTCCGCTTTTGTGATCGTAGCGCGCTTTTCTCTTTCGGCTGAGGCCTGTCTTGACATCATTTTCTTAAGTTCTTCCGGCATGTCCACGTCCTGGATCTTTATCGCGGTAACCTCAAGCCCCCAGTTCTTTGCTTCTTTTTCTATGACCTTCTCTATCTCATCCCCTATTTTCTGCCGTTCCGCAAGGAGCTCATCGAGCGTCATGCCTCCGATAACATCCCTCAATGCGGCCTGCGCGTACTGCGAGACCGCGTAGATATAGCTCTGCACCTTGATAATGGCTATCTGCGCGTCCATCACTTTAAAATACAGAACGCCGTTTATTGAATGAAACCGGCACATTATCTTTAGTTATAGCCTGCTGCTTCGGGATATCGTGCGTGGAGACCCTCATGTCCACGACCCTTGCCCATTCCAGTACCGGGATAATAAAGTTTAACCCCGGTTGAAGCGTCCTTGAATATTTACCCAGCTGAAAAACAACCCCTGTCTCATACTGCTGTATGACCCTCACTCCTGAAGCAACAATAAAAATCAAAACCACCAATATAGGAACTATCATCATTTTGTCCTCCGATTTTTCTTTAGTTTTCTCCAGTAAAAATCGTCCCGAGCCCTTAAATTTTACTCAGGCGGGCGAGGGGCTTTTATGCTGGAGGTGGGAATCGAACCCACACAACCTTACGGTTACCGGTTTTTGAGACCGGCGCGTATGCCAGTTCCGCCACTCCAGCGAAAATTATTCCTCGGTAAAAACGCCCATCTTCCTAAACTTCTCGTATCTCTGCTCCAGTAATTTATCCGCAGGGATACTCTTTAACTCCGTCAGATATTTCTTTATAACAGCCTTTATGTTCTTGGCAGTCGCTTCATGATCCCTGTGCGCGCCGCCCAAAGGTTCTTTTATGATCTCATCTATTACTCCCAATTTCATAAGCTCTTCGCCTGTCAGCTTAAGGACCGCGGCGGCCTCAGGCGCTTTTTTTCTGTCTTTCCACAATATCGCAGCGCACCCCTCAGGTGAAATAACGGAATAATACGCGTTCTCAAGCACGCATACCCTGTCGCCTATGCCGATACCGAGCGCTCCGCCCGAGCCACCCTCGCCTATGACCACTACTATTATCGGTACCTTGAGCTTGAACATCCCCTGCAGGTTGTAAGCGATCGCTTCTGCCTGGCCCCTTTCTTCGGCGCCGATCCCGGGATAAGCGCCCGGTGTATCGATAAAGCATATTATCGGGACGTCGAATTTCGCCATGAGTTTCATTATGCGCATGGCCTTCCTGTAACCTTCGGGATGGGCGCTGCCGAAGTTGCGCATAAGATTTTCTTTTGTGTCCCTGCCTTTTTGATGGCCGATGATCGCTATTTTTTCAGAGTCTATCTTCGCAAGGCCGCAGATAAGCGCCTTGTCATCCGCAAAGTGCCTGTCTCCGTGTATCTCGATAAAGTCAGTCATCATCATGGTGATATAATCAAGAGTATACGGCCTCTTGGGATGCCTTGCTATCTGCACCTTCTGCCATGGCGTAAGGTTATCGAAAACGTCTTTCTTTACCTTTTCAAGTTTTTCCTCGAGCCGCTTGACCTCGGAGCTTATATCAAGTTTCTGCAAAGACGAGAATTTCTTAAGTTCGTCTATCTTGCGTTCCAGCTCTATTATCGGTTTTTCAAAATCAAGTCCTGTGGCGTCCATCAGTCTACTATTGTTACCTCCGTGCCTGACGGCACAATCGTATACAACTCTTCAACCTCGTTATTAAGCATCCTGACGCAGCCGGCTGTTACCTGTTTTCCTATTGATTCCGGTTCGGTGGTGCCGTGTATGCCATACCCCGGCAGGGAAATCCCCATCCATCTCGTGCCCAGGATATTTTTCGGGCTTCCGGGCGGCACGATCGCGCCCGATTTATACCAGGTGGGGTTCACTTCTTTTGTAACTATGGTAAACGTGCCTATAGGCGTTGAATTATCTAGCCCGGTAGCCACTGTATAGATCTTGAATATATCGTCGTTTGCTTTTAACGTCAGAGTATTCTGGGATTTATCTACAAGTATGCTGAATTTTGCCGTACATACCTTAAGCCTCATGCCCGGCCTTATCAGGTCGGATTTCAGGTTGTTTGATCTCATCAACAATTCAACCGTTGTGTTGAATTTCTTGGCTATCTTCCCCAGCGTATCGCCTGGTTCAACCTGGTATATCTTGGAATCCGGCGCTTGCGTCTGTGAAAAAAGCAGTTTAATATTCAGGTCCCAAGTCGCCTTCTGCGCATCGGAAACTGACTTTCCCTGCGGGTAATCCCTTATGGCTCTCTGATACAGGTCTCTTGCAGCGGACAACTTCCCCTGGGCCGCCTGGGTACCGGCTTCTTTTATGAGGCTTTCTTCCGCAATTGTTTTTTGCCCGTTCGCAATACTGGTTTTTAATCTTGACAAGATAAAAACAGATGCCGCGATAATAACGATAACCACTGCGCCGATAAGTATAAATCTTATTTTTTTCATTTAACCTGTAAGTCCCCCTTATTAGATTTTAAACGATATTATCGCGACCAGGACACCCATTATCGCGCCCGCAAATACTTCGACCGGGGTATGCCCCAGAAATTCAATTACCTTTTTTTCCTCTATCTTTTTTTTAAGATAGATATCATCTATCATCCTGTTCAGGATAACCGCCTGGCGGCCGCTTGCCCTGCGCACGCCCTGGGCGTCGAACATGACAATAAGGGCGACGACGAAGGCAATTGCAAACTGGTACGAATCAAAACCACAGACGAACCCGACAGATGTGGCAAGCGCCATCATGCCCGCCACGTGTGAGCTTGGCATGCCGCCCGTACCCACAAACCATTTAAAATTAAATTTCTTCTCGCGTATCACGCCCAGCGCGACCTTCGTTGTCTGCGCTATCGCCCAGGCCGCCAGGGAAGTAAAGAGCACCTGATTGTGGAAAAATTCTCTTGCGAAATCGAAATCGACTCTCATTTTCTTATAAGCGACAGTGTTTCGGAACGCGTTTTCTCGTTTGTGCGAAATATGCCCCTTACCGCGCTGGTTACGGTGACTATGCCGGGTTTCTTCACGCCCCTCATGCTCATGCAAAGGTGCTCTGCCTCTATTATGACCATGGCCCCCTTGGGTTTTAATTTTTTCATCATGACTTCCACTATATCCGTGGTGAGCCTCTCCTGCACCTGCAGCCGCCTTGAAAGTATCTCAACCACCCGCGCGAGCTTGCTTAAACCCGTAACGCGGTTGCCTTTCGGGATATACGCTACGTGGGCCCTGCCTATAAACGGCAAAAGATGGTGCTCGCATATGGAATAAAGCGGTATGTCCTTTAAAAGAATTATCTCATCATGTTCTTTTTCGAATATGACCTCAAGTTCCTTGGCAGGGTCCTTCTTGGTACCGGAAAGTATCTCTTCATACATTTCCGCAACGCGGGTCGGCGTTTTTACTATATCTTTTCTGCGCGGGTCCTCGCCCACTGCCTCAAGTATCATCCTGATCGCTTTTTCGATTTTCTTTGTGTCCATTTTTACCTCAGTTATTTGCCGACGCAGAACCGGCTGAAGATCCTGTGCAGGACCTCTTCAGAGATCGATTCCCCTGTCACTTCTCCGAGCGCGGATACGGCCTCGCCTATACTTATAGAAACCACTTCTTGCGGCCTAAGGCCTGTCAGCGAACCAAGCGCCTCTTTGACAAACTCCGCTGCCTTAACCAAAGAATCCTTATGGCGCGCATTTATAAGGATATTATAGTCATTTGCAAAAACGCTGCCGCTCCAGACCTGGGCGGATATATCCCGGCAAAGTTTATCCAGATTTATTTTTTTAAGCGCCGATATTTCTACAACGGGCACCTTTTTGCCGAAATACTTTTTTATCTCATCTGTATTTATTTTTTTGCGCGTCTCTATATCTATTTTATTAAAAACACATATTGTTTCTTTACCTCTTATGAGCCCTATGATCTCTTTATCTTCTTTTACAATGCCCGTGGTTATATCCGCCACAAACAAAACCAGGTCCGCTTTTTCCAGGTAGAGCTTGCTTCGTATCACGCCCTCTTTTTCAACCGGATCGCCCGTATTTATTATCCCTGCGGTATCTACAATATTTATAGGCAGGCCGCCTATATTTACATATTCGGACACCGCGTCCCTTGTGGTGCCGGGCACAGGCGTGACGATCACCCGTTCTTCTTTTAGAAGGGCGTTCATCAGGCTGGATTTGCCGACATTCGGCTTGCCGCAGATAACGCAATTTATGCCTTCCCGCACGATCCTGCCCGCCTCAGAAGATCTTATGAGTTTCTCAAGGTCCTGTTTTACGGCGTTCAGGCTGTTTTCCAGTTCTTTGGGGGAATTTAAAACCATCTCTTCGTCCGGGAAATCTATCGAGGCCTCAAGGTGCCCCTTTAAATCAAGCAGTCTTTCCCTCATCTCTCTTATATTACGCGACAGGCCGCCTTCAAGCTGCGTAAGCGCGGCGCTGAGCGATTTATCCGTTTTGGCTTTTACTATGTCAAGGACCGCCTCTGCCTGGGCAAGATCGATCCTCCCGTTTAAAAATGCCCTTTTTGTGAACTCGCCTGGCTCGGCAAGCCTTGCGCCGGCATTTAATACGGCCTCAAGCGTTTTACGAAGCGGTATTATGCCGCCGTGACAGCTGATCTCAACGATATCCTCTTTGGTATATTACCTGGGCGCGCGCAGTACGGTCAGCAGCGCTTCGTCGATCGTATCATTCTTCGCCTTATCAATAACGCGGCCGTAGTGTATGGTATATGCCGCGTAATCCGACGGCCTTTTGCCGTCCTTGGGAACAAATATCATGTCAGCAATGGAAAGCGCATCCCTGCCGCTCAGGCGCACGATCCCTATGCCGCCCTCGCCTATAGGTGTGGCGATCGCCGCGATGGTATCATCCAGGTTTATTTTAAGCATAATTTAATTCCGGCATCTTCGCTTTTGCAACCGCTTCGCCCAAGACAAAAAATGATCCTGTTATCAGAATCAGGTCCGTTGGCCCGGCCATTTCCTGGGCCAGGCCCAGCGCCTCTTCAACGCGGCCGGTAAGACGGGCCGGTTTATTGAAATAATTCTTTATAATACCGGGTTCGGCGGCCCTGGGGATATCAGCCCTGGTAAGTATTATCTCGCTGCTTATATCCTGAAGCTCTTCACAGACCCCTTTTATGTCTTTGTCCTTGGATATGCCAAGGACCAGGATAAGTCTGTCATATTTAAAAAACCTTTTTACTGCCTTGCTCAGGGCGGCTGCGCTTGCCCTGTTCTGAGCGCCGTCCAATACAACAAGCGGCGCCTCTTTCAAGACCTGCAGCCTTCCGGGCCAGTTCACCTTTTTAAGGCCATCCCTTATGCTGTTATAGCTTACTATTATATCATAGAACCGCAGAGACTCAACTAATCCTATGGCCGTGGCCGCATTCATAAGCTGGTGGTCGCCTAACAGGCCTATTTTCAAAAAAGGATACTTTCCGGATATGCCTGACACTGAAAAGGCCTGCTGCCTGCTTGACGAGCCGTCAAACCTTTCCTCTCTGAAGTGTATATCCCTGCCGACTTCGTATAATCTGCATTTTTTATCAGCGCAGGCCTTCCTTATCACTTCTGCGGCGGCAGGTTCCTGCCCGGAGCTCACGCAGA
>JAPLLL010000117.1:0-937 GCA_026387595.1 Candidatus Omnitrophota bacterium | reverse complement strand
CAGCGTATTACCGAGTTTCTGCGTGTGGTCGTAGCTTATCTGGGTAATCCCGCTTGCAAACGGCCTTTCTATGATATTCGTGGCGTCAAGCCTGCCGCCCATGCCCACTTCCAGGACGCAAAAATCCGTTTTCTTTTCTTTAAAATATAAAAATGCGATCGCTGTATACACTTCAAAAAATGTGGGATACAGATCACTTCCTTTGCCTATCTTGCTTATCACCGGCTTTATTTTCTCTGCCAGGCTGCATAGCTCTTCCTTTTTGATCATCTACGCGGAAACCCGCTTCTTTTAATATCGAAGCAACCATTGCAGATGTGGAACCCTTGCCCTTTGTGCCTGCTATATGAATGCTTCGCAGGTCCTGCTGGGGATCGCCCAGACAGCGGGCAAGGTTTCGCATCCTGTCCAGTTTAAGCGATTCCTTATAATCAAAAAAAGGGGATTTTTCGTAATCTATGAAGGAATCAAGATATGCGAGCGTTTCTTTGTATGTCATCAATGCTTGAAATGCCTTATACCTGTAAACACCATCGCTATGCCCGCCTTATCAGCGGCCTTTATAACTTCGCCGTCCCTTATCGAGCCGCCCGGTTGTATTATAGCGGCTACGCCTGCCTTTTTAGCCATCAGGATAGAATCCGCTTTAGGAAAAAACGCGTCGCTCGCAAGGCATGATCCCTTTGCGAGTTTGCCGGCCTTTCTGCAGGCGATGATCACTGAGTCAACGCGCGACATCTGGCCCGCGCCGATACCGATGGTCCTGGTGCCTTTTGTCAGGACTATGGCATTTGACCTGGTGTGTTTGGCTATCTTCCATCCGAAAAGAAGAGAGTCAAGCTGCGCCTTTGTAGGTTTTTTCTTTGTAGCGCTCTTTATCTCAAGATCATCTTTAGTATCCCTGTCCTGAATAAGCATGGCGCCGACGACTTTTTTT
>JAPLLL010000056.1 GCA_026387595.1 Candidatus Omnitrophota bacterium | reverse complement strand
TTTAAAAAGAGATTCTAGGTTGCAAATGCTGACGGATACTGATATAATAAAAAGCCATGGAAAAAGAATTTATTTTTGTAAAAGGCGCCAAAGAACACAATCTTAAAAATATAGACGTTAAGATCCCGCGTAATAGCCTTACTGTTATTACAGGCTTAAGCGGCTCGGGCAAGAGCTCGCTTGCGTTCGATACAATTTACGCCGAGGGCCAACGCAGGTACGTTGAAAGCCTGTCAAGTTACGCCCGCCAGTTCCTGGAGCAGATGCAGAAGCCTGACGTGGAATACATAGAAGGGCTTTCGCCTGCTATAAGCATTGAACAGAGGAACGCATCTGCAAACCCCCGTTCTACCGTCGGAACGCAGACGGAGATGTACGATTATTTAAGATTATTATATGCAAGGGTAGGCATTATCCATTGCCCTGAGTGCGGCAAAAAAGTTGCGAAGCAGAGCGCCCAGGAGATAGTTAGCAAGGTTATGAAATTGCCTGCCGACTCAAAGATAGCCATACTTGCGCCGCTTGTCAGGGGTAAAAAGGGCGAATACGGGGAGCTGTTTAAACAGATACAGAAAGAAGGATTCATCAGGGCCAGGGTTGACGGCAAAATAATAGAAGCTGAAAATCCGCCTGCGTTGCATAAGTACAAAAAACATACCATTGAGGCCGTGGTTGACAGGATCGGCATTGACGATAAGGAAGAAACAAGGAAGCGCATTTTTGATTCCATAGAGATCGCTTTAAAGGCGGGCAAAGGGCTTGCAATGGTTAGCGACGGCAAAACAGATCATTTGTTCAGCGAGCTTTACGCCTGCGCGGGCTGTGGCATAAATATAGAAGCGCCTCAGCCCAGGATGTTCTCGTTCAACAGCCCGTACGGCGCCTGTCCTAAATGCGGTGGCCTTGGCAACAGGATGGAAATAGACGCTGAACTTGTGGTGCCGGATAAATCAAGGCCGCTTATAGAAGCGATAGAGCCCTGGCGTAGGGGAGGAAAAGGCCTGTGGATGTATTTCCGGAGGCTGTTGCGTTCTTACGGGCATGAATACAATGTCGACGTGCACAAGCCTTACAAGGACCTGAGCCCTGAGCTTAAGAAGATACTTTTTTACGGGGACGCGAAAAAGGGCGGCTGGTTCGAAGGCGTTGTGCCGAACCTGGAGCGCCGCTTCCATGAAACGCAGAGCGAATACATGAAGATGGAGATAAATAAATACATGAGCGTTCTGCCCTGCGTTGAATGCGGCGGAAAAAGGCTGCGCAGGGAAAGCCTTGCCGTTACCATCGGAGACAAGAACATAATGGACCTTTGTGGCCTTTCCATAAAAGACGCAAGGGATTTTTTCAAGGGCCTTAAGCTTACAGATACCCAGCAAAAAATAGGATACCAAGCCTTAAAGGAAATAACCGGCAGGCTCCAGTTCATGGCGAATGTCGGGCTTGATTATCTTACGCTGGACAGGGCCAGCGCTACATTATCAGGCGGAGAATCACAGAGGATCCGGCTTGCGACCCAGATAGGCTCGGGCCTTACCGGAGTGCTGTATGTCCTGGACGAGCCGAGCATAGGCCTGCACCAGAAGGACAATAGAAAGCTGCTCGATACGCTGGAGGCACTGCGCGATTTGGGGAATACCCTTTTAATTGTAGAGCATGATGAGGCCACAATACGCCGGGCCGATTACGTAATAGATCTAGGCCCGGGCGCTGGCGAGCACGGGGGCAAGGTCGTGGCCGCCGGTACAGTAGATGAGATCTTAAAAAGCGCGGAATCGCTAACCGCAAGATACCTGAACGGAAAACTGGAGATAAAGGTGCCTGAAAAAAGAAGGAGTCCGAAGCAGGGCAGATACCTTAAGATAATAGGCGCCGCCGAACATAACCTTAAAGAGATAGACGTAAAAATCCCGCTTGGCCTTTTTGTGTGCATAACCGGCGTGTCAGGTTCCGGGAAAAGCACGCTTGTAGACGAGATCCTGTACCGCGGCCTTGCGAAAAAACTTTACCGCGCAAAAGACCGGCCCGGCAAACATAAAAAGATAGAAGGCATTGACCTGATAGATAAGGTAATAGTAATAGACCAGTCGCCTATCGGAAGGACGCCGCGCAGCAACCCTGCGACTTATACGGGGATGTTCGGCCCGATAAGGGACCTGTTTGCAAAATTGCCCGAATCGCGCATGCGAGGCTATAGGCCGGGCAGGTTCAGTTTTAACGTTAAAGGCGGCCGTTGCGAAGCATGCGCAGGAGACGGGATCAAGAAGATAGAGATGCATTTCCTGCCCGATGTGTATGTGCAATGTGAGATCTGTAAAGGGCATCGTTTTAACGACGCAACGCTGGAAGTAAAATACAAGGGAAAATCAATCAGCGAAGTACTTAATATGAGCGTGGAAGAGGCGCTTACGCTTTTTGCAAATATACCGCCCGTAAAAGACAAGCTGCAGACGCTTTTTGACGTGGGCCTGGGCTACATAAAACTGGGCCAGTCAGCGACAACGCTTTCGGGCGGTGAGGCGCAAAGGGTAAAACTCTCCACCGAACTCTCAAGGCGCGCCACGGGCAAGACGCTTTATATCCTGGATGAGCCCACTACCGGGCTTCATTTTGCCGACGTTGATAAACTTCTGAACGTGCTGCATGCGCTTGTCGATGCCGGTAATACCGTATTAGTGATAGAACATAACCTGGATGTCATAAAAACCGCCGATCACATAATAGACCTTGGCCCTGAAGGAGGGGACGAAGGCGGCCGTATCGTTGCCCAAGGATCCCCTGAAGAAATTTCCTCGCAAAAAAGCTCATACACCGGACAATACCTCAAGAAATTCCTCGCATAACCTTAATCCTTGAATTTCCCATGTTATATGGTAATATTAGTATATAAATGGGATTATCAT
>JAPLLL010000049.1 GCA_026387595.1 Candidatus Omnitrophota bacterium | reverse complement strand
CTTGAATTATAAACCAGGTTATCAACACCTGCGGACGGCAGGCTCAGCTTTTCTCCCCATTCTATTATCTGGTCCGGCGTTTTGCGCGATGTCTTTCCCTTCCCGCCGCAGATAAAGATCCCCAGTTCTTTCTCCCTGCCCCTTATTGACTCTTTTAACGCAGCCGTAAGTATTGTTGTCAGGCCGGAGGCGTTCCAGTCAAACGCAAGGACAGTGCCAAGCGACTGGAACCACACAGGGTCGGCTATCCTTTCTATAAATTCATCCGGGCCGTACTCGGCGGCTATTACATGGACCATCTGCCTGCCAAGTGAGACCATCCTGTCAAAGAGCCACCGCGGGCACTTGCCCGTATCAAGCGTGAAAGTCGCTATGCCTCTTTTGATCATATTTTAGGCGTATTCTTCAACGCCTCTTTTATTTTCTCTTCCGGATATTCGTAATCCTCAAGTTTATTGTCCAGGTACGCGTCATAGGCGGAAAGATCGAAAAATCCGTGTCCGCTGTAATTAAATACAACGCATTTATCCTCGTTCTTTTTCGCTTCGTCTATCGCGCATTTTATAGCGTGAGACGCCTCAGGCGCGGGCAGCAGTCCTTCCGTCTCGGCAAATAATATGCCTGCCTCGAAAACAGGATTCTGCGCGTATGCCTTTGCCTCGATCAGCCCCTGTTTCGCAAGTAACGACACGATGGGCGCCATGCCGTGATACCGCAGCCCGCCCGCGTGTATGCCGGGCGGCACAAAGCTGTGGCCGAGCGTGTACATCTTAACAAGCGGCGTAAGCTCAGCCGTGTCCCCGAAATCGTATTCATACAGGCCCTTTGTGATCGTGGGGCACGCTGTCGGCTCAACCGCAATGATCTTTATTTTTTTACCTTTAATCTTATCCTGGATGAACGGCAGGCACAGGCCCGCAAAATTGCTGCCTCCGCCTACGCAGCCGATCAATACGTCGGGGGCTTCGCCTATCATCTCAAGCTGCTTCTTTGTCTCAAGCCCGATAACGGTCTGATGCAAAAGCACGTGATTCAGAACGCTGCCAAGGGCGTATTTCGCGTCATCGTGCATTGCGGCATCTTCAACAGCTTCGGATATCGCCATGCCCAAACTGCCCGGCGAATTCGGGTCCTGCGCAAGGATCGCCTTGCCTGATTTCGTGAGATTCGTGGGGGAAGCATATACATCCGCCCCCCATACGCGCATAAGCGATTTTCTGTACGGTTTCTGTTCATAACTTACTCTTACCATGTAAACCGTGCACTTTAACCCGAACACCTTGCACGCGAACGAAATCGCGGACCCCCACTGGCCCGCCCCGGTTTCGGTACAGATCCGCTTTACGCCTTCTTTTTTGTTGTAATACGCCTGCGCAACAGCTGTATTGGGCTTATGGCTACCTGCCGGGCTCAGGCTCTCATTCTTATAGTAGATCCTTGTCTTTGTCTTAAGCGCCTTCTCAAGGCGGGTTGCCCTGTGCAAAGGCGCCGGCCGCCATATTTTATATACATCCAGTATTTCATTCGGGATATCTATCCATTTCTCCTGGCTCATCTCCTGTTGTATCAGCGACATCGGGAATATCGGGGCCAGGTCCTGCGGCCCGAGCGGTTTGCCGGTTCCCGGATTAAGCGGAGGCGGAAGCGGTACGGGAAGGTCAGCCAGCACATTATACCACCGTTGGGGAATATCCTTTTTTGGCAGCGTTATATACTCTTTGTCCATAGCCATTTTCCTTTCGTTATTAATATCCGGTAAAATCCTCGGTTATAATACTTTCCTTAGAAATGCCCAGCCCTGTCAAAAGCATCGCACGCATCGCCTCCACCATGCCGGGCGGCCCGCACATAAAAAATTTGCGCTCTTTATAATCAGGGACATCTTCTTTGACCATAGCCTCGTTTATCGCGCCGAACCTGAAGCCCGGCACCTCCTCTTTGCAATCGGTAAGGGTGTAGACCATTTTGATGTTTTTATTTTCTTTCTGCATCACCGCGAAATCATTTTTAAATACGCATTGCTCGGGCACTCTCGCGGAATATAACAATACAAGACTTGAGGAAAGCTTTATATCGGTCGCGTATTTAAAAATACTGCGTATGGGCGTTATGCCTATACCGCCGCTTAAAAAAGCGGCCTTCGGGAACTCGCCTTCAAAAGTGAATTTACCCATCGGCAGCCGCAGCGAAAACAGGCCGCCGGGTTTAAGGGCATCAAGGGTTTTTGAAAAATCGCTGTCTGTCAGTTTTTTTGTAAATTCTATATAGCCCTTTTCCGTGGGAGAACTGGAAATAGAAAACGCCTTGGGCACCTGCTTACCGTTTACATCCAGGGTGAATATAAGGTACTGTCCCGGCTTGCGTGGGACCTCTTTATCCAGCCTGAACCTGAACGTCTTTACGCCGGCGCACTGCGTTATTATACTGACAAGTTCCAGCCTTAAATTTTCCACACCTATGCCTCAAACAGGCTCTTGGTCGAAAAAGCGGGTTCGCTTGTAAGATTAACGCCGAGCCTTCTTAATCCCGCCTCGTCTCCGGGCGTGGGTATATGCGTAAGATGGACCTCGCAGCCCTTCAGCTCTTTTAATTTTTCCATTGCCAGCTGAGCCGTCGGATTTGACGCGGCGCTTATGCTGAGCGCGATAAGCGTCTCTTCCAGGTCCAGGTTCACTGTCTTTGCAGCCAGCACATTCTTTTTAAGGTTGCCTATGGATTCAATTACATTCGGCGCAAGGATGTGTATCTTGTCCGGCAGCTCCGCCAGTTTTTTTATCGCGTTCAATACAAGGCTTGAGGCGGAATGCATCAATATCGAATTCTTGCCGGTTACAATCGAACCATCCTTAAGCTCTATCGCGCCCCCGCAGAATACGCCGTTGCTCCCCTTATTTTTCTTACGCGCCTCAACGGCCGCCTCTCTGGCCGGCTTTACGACTTTCCTGTCCTCGGGCTTGAGCTTGAGTTCGCTCATCAGCGACTCTACTTTTTGAACCGTGTCTTTGTCCACGAAGCCCATCATGTATTCGCACGAATACCTGAAATAGCGCCTTATTATCTCCTGTGTCGCGGCCTGCTGCACGGCCTTATCGTTCACTATGCCGAAGCCCGCGCGGTTCACGCCCATATCAGTCGGGGATTTATACATGGCCTCCGCTCCTGTTATTTTCTCAAGTATCCTTTTCAGGACTGGGAACACTTCCACGTCGCGATTGTAGTTTATAGCGGTCTTGTTGTACGCCTTAAGATGGAACGGGTCTACCAGGTTGAAATCTTTTATGTCAGCGGTCGCGGCCTCATATGCCACGTTCACCGGATGCTTAAGCGGGATATTCCAGATCGGGAATGTTTCAAATTTCGCATATCCGGATTTGAGGCCTTTCCTGTAGTCATGATACAGCTGTGAAAGGCACGTTGCGAGTTTGCCGCTGCCAGGGCCGGGGCCCGTGACTATCACAAGCGGGTGTTTTGTTTCTATATACTGATTTGCGCCGTAACCCTCGTCACTGACTATCATATCAACATCCGTGGGATATCCCTTTGTAAAGCGGTGGGTATATACTTTTACGCCGCGGCGTTCAAGTTTGTTCTTAAATATCTTCACTGACGGCTGGTTATCAAAACGGGTTATCACAACCGCTGTCACCTCTATACCGTCGTCCCTCAGGTCGTCTATTAGCTTAAGCGCGTCCGCGTCGTATGTTATGCCGAAATCCGCCCTTACCTTCCTGCGCTCTATATCGCCCGCGTAGATACAGAGTATGATATCCGCCCTGTCCTTCAGCTTCTGGAACAGCCTCATCTTCACATTCGGGTCAAATCCGGGCAGTACGCGCGAGGCGTGGTAATCAAAAATTATCTTGCCGCCGAATTCAAGATACAGCTTATTGTCGAATTTTTTGACGCGTTCAAGTATTGCCTGTGTCTGTTCGTTTAAATATTTCTCGTTATCGAAACCGGTATCGTTTCCCATATTATCGCTCCGTTCTTTTCGTAACACTACCCGCCCTGTGTATCGCCTCGCCGCCGAATCTCTGTCTTATGCGGTCCACTGCTTTGTGGATAGATTCTATTTCTTTTTCGGCATCGTCGCCGAACAAGCTGTCCCGCTGCGCCGCGAGGCAAAGGCCCGAGACCCTGACACCTACAAGGCGGACTCGCTTATTTCTTTTATCAAAATTATCGTATAAAACTATTATCTCTTTATAAATACTATCCACGAAATTGATCGCTCTGTCAATAGTAATAGCTCTTGTGTATGTCTGGAAGCCCTCAAGCCGTATCTTAAGCGTGATGGTGCGGCCTTTCAGACCTCCCGCCCTGAGCCTGCCGGAGACTTCTTCGCAAAGCAAAAGAAGCTGCGCCTTTATCATCTGCGTATCATTGCTGTCTTTCTCGAAAGTGGTTTCATTGCTTATGGACTTTGCCTCGCCGGCGGGAGAAACCGCTCTTTCATCTATGCCGTTTGCCAGCTTCCGAAGCTCCTCCCCGTTTTTGCCAAGCGCCGCTGTTCATGCCATTAAGTATCTGTTCGGTCTTTGCGCCCAGCCCCCAGAGCCTTCTTATCTCTAGCGGCCAAAGAAAATCAAGCAGGCCTTCAGGCTTGACCTCTACCATGCCGTCGGGTTTTTTCAGATCTGACGCGATCTTGGCCGCCGTCTTCGTAGGCGCAAGGCCCAGAGAAGCCGTCAGGCCGGTCTTTTCTTTTATGCCGGCTTTAAGTAAAAGGCATGTATTGAGCGGGGTTTTAAAAAGATGAAAACTTCCTGTTATGTCCAGAAAGGCCTCGTCTATGCCGACAGGTTCGATATCCGGCGTAAACTCATATAAGATCTTATATATTTGGCGCGAAACGCGGCTGTATTTGGGAATATCTACGGGAAGGTAGGCGGCATCGGGGCATCTTTTATAGGCGGCGGATATGGGCATGGCTGAGTGGATGCCGAACCTTCTGGCTTCGTAGGAACAGGTGGAGACGACTCCGCGGCCTTTGCCTGCCTTGGGGTCAGCGCCCACAACAACGGCCCGGCCCCGCAGTTCAGGATTGTCCCGCTGCTCAATGGCAGCGAAGAACGCATCCATATCCACGTGGACTATCAATTTCTCCAATTATGCTTACTGCTCTCTCTATTTCTGGGATTCGTACCAGTTGTTCCACTTGTCGTAGTCGCGCTCAAAATCCTTGCCGGTTATATCCTTAAGCGAATACGACGCGCGAAGCTGGACATCCTTATAATTGTCTTTTAACGCTTTTATAAGGGCCGGGACCGCTTTTTTATCGCCTATCTTGCCGAGCGCTATCGCGCATTCTTCGCGGACAGATTTGCTTCTATCCTCGATAACAGCGTCCATCAGTACGCCTACAGCGTCCTTGTCCTTTATGCCGCCAAGGGCCTTTGCCGCAAGCTCGCGCACTGTTTCGAATTTGTCCTTCTCCAGCGCTTTTCTTATATCCGCAGCGGTCTTGGGATCCTTTTTATTTTCAAGAAGCGTTGCAGCGGCAACCCTTACCGAATCGTTTGGATCATCAAGCAATACCGCAACCTTAGGGGCTATGGCGGGATCCTTATAGTTTATCAGGGCATACGCAGCGGCCCCGCGCACTGCATACTCTTCATCGCCCAGCATGCCCAGAAGCGGATCAAGCGCCTTTTTGTCCGGCACCTTCCCGAGGGCCCTGCATGCGGCTGCCCTTACCGTATACGTTTTATTTTTCAGGGCTTCCACCAGGGCATTAACAGCGTCCTTTGCCTTAAGCTCCCCCAAGAGATCGCAGGCCACGACTTTTGATTCATTATCGATATTCTTATCATTTAAAAGAGGGGTAACATAGGGTACACAATCCAGGCCGATATCTTTCAGCGCGGTATACCCTTCTTTTTGGATGCCCCTTGCCCTGTTTTTTATATTTTCCACGCCATCCTTTATTTTTTTAATGTCCCGCGAGGATAGCTCGCCTGCAAAACAGCAGGACGAAATAAATACAGCCGCTACGCACAATATCAACCCCGGTTTTCGCATAACAACCCCCTTTTTTACTTTATCGGATTACAAACCAGAAAGCCAACGCCGCGATTATTCGGTATATCCCGAACGGAATAAAATTGTTCTTCTTTATAAAATACAGAAGAAATTTTATCGCGGCCATTGCCACGACAAAAGAGACAATAAAGCCTACGGATAAAAACACGAATTGATCTTTCGAAAAAGCGGATGCATTTTTAAAAAGGTCTAGCGCTGTCGCGGCCAGCATTGTCGGCACTGCCAGAAGAAAAGAAAATTCCACTATTGCCCGCCGGGAAAGCCCCAAGAACAGCCCGCCATAGATAGTGGCCGCGGCCCTTGATACGCCGGGAACCATTGCGATCGACTGAAAAATCCCGATAAGGACCGCTTTTTTATACGGCATGGACGCGATCTCTTCCGAGCCTTCTTTTTTTTCCTTATAAAACAACTCAAACACGATTAAAAATATACCGCCCAGAAAAAGCGCCCAAAGCACGATCCTGTCGCCGGCAAGCAGAAATTCCTTTATGATCTTATAGAAAACAAGCCCCAATACGGCCGTGGGGATAAAAGCGGCCAGGACCCTTTTTAATACTGCCGTCTCCGCAAGGAATTTTCGCCAATATAATACGACCACCGAGAGTATGGCGCCCAATTGTATCGCGATCTCAAAGGTCTTAATGAAATCCGTCTGGGTTAATTTTAAAAGCTTGGCCGCCAATATGAGATGCCCTGTCGAGGATATAGGCAGGAATTCGGTTATACCTTCGACAATACCTAAGATCACAGCCTTAAAGAGATCCATCACTACCCAGGTTCAATTCGTAGACAGCGCCGTCTTTAGTAAGGATTACTTTGTCTTTTTTTATTTCCGCCACTTTTTTGCCGTCCACTTCTTCGCCGACTTTTACAATATTATCGTTTATTATGGCGGAGGGCGCATTTTCATCCCAGACTATCCCGTTCAATACCATGCCGTTTTCTGCCGAGGCATAAGTGGACTTGCCGAAACTAAAAGGGTCCCTGCCCCAGGCTGCGGCTTTTGCCGGGCCGTTAGTATCGGCCTGGACCACGTCTCTCTTATGCGCGACAGCCGGCGAATTTTTAACGGGGGCAGGCGGAGTTGCTTTCTTTACCTTTGCGCCGGGTATGCTCTTAAACACAACAAACGCAAAAAGAACTACAAACCCCGCAGTTACAATTATTTCTATCTTAGTCTTTGTCATGTTCAATCCTGCGATAAAACATGCAGTATAAATTCGGCCTTTGCCTTTAGCTGCGAGCCGCCGGCGCCTTCTTTATTTATGACGATGTCCTCAACCTTGATCAGCACCGGGACATCTTCCCGCAGCGATCTCAGGTATTCGCCTATTTCCTTGTATCCGCCCTGCATTTCTATATTTATGGGTATTTCAAAACACTGCACGTTTTCCACAAAGACATGGCTGTTATTAACGTCCAGCATAGGCCTGCGCTCGCCGGGATTCATGGATATGACAGATAAACCGGCTTTATTTGCTTCTTTTGCTATCAGCTTAAACGATTCTTCCTCTTTATATGGCAGCCTGTCCGCGGTCGCGTCAAAATCGCTGTAGAGCGATTTTACCATGGCGGCAATATCGCGGCCGCGCTGCCCGCCGCGGGATTCTATCGCGGCAATATCTTTCTTAACGATATCGAATTCCGCTTTCAGCGCCCTGAATTTTTAGGGTCCGCCATATTCTATTTAAGCTCGCAGTTGATATTAAAAGACGACGTTTCGTCTGCGGTTCTTTGCACATTCGTAAGCTGCGCTTCTTTTATAAAATCTGACGCTTCGAGTTTCGTCATAAAATCCGAAAGAACGCCCTGGACCGTTTCGGGCTTGGCAGTTACCTTCCCGCTTATCTTAAGTGCCTTCTGTTTCTGGTTCAGCCAGATTTGCGAAAATGCGACATTGCCGGAAGTGATATTGCTTAAGCCCTTTAATACAAGGTCAATAGGCACTTCCCGGTTCCTTACGGCTGATATGACCGCCTGCCTTGATTCTATCTGGCGCTGCATCTCTTTAAATTCCTTAAGTATAGTTTTCTGATGGTTAAGCAGCACGAGCTGCCTCCTGTAGCTTGCGATCCCGAGGCTTAAGGTCAAAAAAGAGAAAAACAGGATCCCAAGCACAGTTACCGTGGAAAGCCGCAGGGCCGTCGCCTGTATTGCCTGTTGTTTTTTCTGCTTCAATTCTTCGGGTAAAAGGTTTAATTTATTTTTCGGCCCGACCGCCGCCCCGAACGCCGCCCCGTTAAGCACGCCTTTCGGAAGTTTAAGGTATCCTATCTTCAGGTTAACCCCTTTTGAAATAAAATCACCCAGGCCTTTTATATATGAGCCTATGCCGGTAAGAAAAACTATTTCTATCTTTGCGCCGAACTCTCTCTGGTAATATTCAATCGAGCGGGACAGTTCGCCTATAAACCGCTCGATCACGGGCCTTATCATAGCAAGGACCTGGCCTGCCGCTACTTTTCCGCCCAGGACAACATCCGTTTCCCTGGGGATCCCGAATTCCTCCATTATTTTTCTGGCGTCTTCAAGCGTGAGCTCAACCCTTCCTTTGTCGGAAACAAGCGCGCCTGTCAGCGCAGTAAGGAAGCTTCTTTCGGCTAATGGTATGTGGCGGACAAAGCCCACTTTCCCGTTCACCGCTATGCATATATAACAGTATTCTATGCCGATATGACACAACACAACCGGCTCTTTTTGCCCTGCAAGGACCTGGTCAACGCTTAAAATATTTGCAAGAGAGAACGGCGTGAGACTGATGCCTGTCAGGTCCACGCCTGCGTTCTTAAATATATCCACGTACCGGTTTATCAGGCTTTTTTCAACCAGGACCGCTGTTACATCCAGGTTCTTTGAACCGTCCGGTTTGGTTAATTCGCCTATGACCTCATACGCTACCTTTGAATTATTAACGTCAAGCGTAACCTTATCTTTCAGGTTCCATTTTATCGCGTTGGGCAATTCCGCTTCAGGCATAAAAGGCAGGCTAAGACGCCTGTAATTAACGCTGGACTCAGGCAGGTCAAGGTTCAACCAGACCTCTTTTTTGAACAGCTGCTTCTGCCCGAATATTTCACGGATAATGCCGGAGATCTCGCTGTCCGGCTGATCAGCGGATATTTTTTGCACGACAAGGTCCTTGATCTCCAATTCCGGCGCGGCATGCAAAACCGTAACGGTAATATGGCCCTGGCCTATATCAATACCGACGACATCCTTTGCCTTTTTCTTGATCTGAAGGATCATAATTTATTTAAGTATACCATAAAACAGCGGGACCTGCATTAATTTCCGCTCCAGGAAGCATCGTCCTTGGAGGCGTAATAGCTTGAACTATCAATCAACGGAATAGCCGACTCGTTGTAAGTTATGGTTACGTTGGCCTTCGTGTCGTTTCCAAGCTGATTCGCGATAACTGCCCCTGTGATGGTGCAGTTGTTCAGGTCCGTAGCCCCTGAATTTGCGGAATCGTATTGATACACATACCCGACAACGCTGGCATTATTTGTTATACGCATAGCCGTACCGTTGCGGCCTATGCTTATAAGCGCGCATGGCGCCGCAAGGGTCCCTACACTAGTACCCGCGTCCATCACCCGCAAATAATTATTGCTATTGTCGCCGGGATAGCTTACAAACAAGGTCGAATTTATAACATTGGCGTTATCCTGTGCGGACACTCGTCTGTTTGCTACTAAAAGCACCCCGTCTATATTGGTGGTATCGTTCCTTATTGTTAAAAGACCGCCGGTGCCCGAGCCCCTGGAGTACATCCTCGCGCCGGAGGAAACATCCACAGGCGTATCAGTTTGAGCCGGGACTGAATTTACAGTAAGATCGTCATCCGCAAGGAAAAATATGCTCCCGCCGTTCGGCTGGATGGTGAGAGTGCCTGAATCCGCGTTTTCGCTCTGAAGCAGTATGTTCCCCACGGCAACAAAATATCCGCTTCCGTTTATCGTGACCGTTCCGTTTGTATTCATGTTCCGTGTCATATTGATAGTAAACCCGCTTGACTGATTGAATTGGGGTGTGCCGCTCGTGGTAAGATCCCTGCAGTTTATAGTGTAATTATCGGCGTAGATGATACTATCCCCGGTCATCTTGAAATCCCTGCAGTTAACCGTAAAATTACTGCCGCTTATATTATATCCGTTTGTATCAATATCCCGCTGTGAAATTGTCTGTCCGGTCCAGTCCACGTCCGCGCTTAAGACAAGGTCACCTGAACCCACAGCCGCAGAAACGTTATCAATGCGCGTATTCCAATCGGAAATAAGGCCTGTATAATAAGAGACATCCAATACAGGCATTGAGGGATACGGGCTTGAAACTGAAACTTCCGTATAAGCGCCTGCGCCTGTAATATCTTCGGTATCGGGCCTGTAGGCAAGGCCGTTTGTTACGGAGGCCGTGGCCTGCATAGCTGTAGTGCCCCTCGACCAATAATCGCCGCTGATATCTACGTTATTGAAAGTTACGTTCCCATCGTCATTTCCCCAGAAAAGGGCAAATTTAGACCCAAGGGGCTTCTTAGTCGCAGCCTGCGTCATTGTATGCTGGATAGTCACGCCATCGGTCCCGGTTATTTTGCCGGTTACGGTAAAATTGATAGTTGCGGCGGTCTGGCTGTTTATAGTAATATCAAATGTGCCTGACCCAAGTGCGACGTCGGTCTGGTTCGTCTCCGTGGACCAGTCGGAAATGCCGGCAAGCCGCATCATGTACCAGCTCAGTCCCGCCTGCGTTAAAGCAAATGCCTGAGCCGAGCGAAACGAATCAACCGAGGTTCGAGTACTTACGCCGAGCAAAAGCGCCATGTCTGCCCCGATCACTGATACAAGGAGCATAATGGCTATCGCCGCGATAAGGGTTACGCCATGTTTATTTAACCTTTTCACCCAACCTCCGTAGATTCTGCGGTTTCACTATAAAACTGAAATTAAGCGTATTGCTGGCTGCGAGGATCGAATAGTCAACTTTTATCAGGTGGATGTTGGTAAGGTTCGGACTATAGGAACCGCTATTGCCGCGCCTCCATCGTCGTAAAACGTAAACGCCAGGCTTGTCACGCTATCCAGCAGCCCATCCGAGTTGCGCATAAGCGTATTACCGCTTAAGTTAAACGTTATCGCGTTGTTGTTGAGATCGGTAAATGCAAGCTGGGAAGCATCAGCCGTTGTAATGGAATTGTCATTTTTAAGCCTGCGTATCTCGCGCGACATCCTGTTCTGCGCCACAATTGCGGACAGGACAGCGTTGCTCTGGAAACGGCTTGCGTACGACCAGGCACCTGCGGTTTGTATCAACAGCGGCGCACCGATGGCCAATACTACGCCTATCACAACCATCACCACTACTAATTCTATGAGCGTGTAACTTTTTTTGGCCATCGTTATTGATTTGTTTTATTGGTCACAAGCGTTGTAAGCGTTATTGTACCGGAAACAGTATTATTGACGCTCACCTGCACTCTTTTATAATCCGTAGGCCCTGCAACCGGCGTGTTCAGCGCGCCGGCGTTTACATAATCCACTGCAGCCGCGTGTGTGTATGCGCCAAAAGGCGCGGCAAACGCGGCAGAGGCCTCGGCAGCCACCGCTGCAAAGCGCATATTCGTTATGCGCTCAAGCTCGCCTTCCGCCAGACTGACAGCGGTTGCCTGCGCCTGCGAATAGATATTTTGCCGTATAACGTTCGATACAAGGACGCTGAACGGCGTAAGTATAACGCCGAGGATTATGATCGACAGGATAACTTCTATTAAGGTAAAGCCGCGGTTTTTTTGCATCTTTTACTAACTTGCCTTTCCGGTATTTTTAGTCACCGTCACGGTCGCGTTTGTCCCGCCCGCGCTTAAAGTGACTGCCCCGTCCGCAACAAGCGCGGTCGCGCCATTCGAAGGCGCGCCGAAGCTGTCGAATTCCACGCGGTTCGTAGTAGGTGAGCCAAAGCTTGTCGAAACAATGGACAGGCCCTTAAAATCGATGTCGGTTGAATAATTCACCGTAAACGGTTTGCCTGTAAGGGGATTGTTCACGATATTGGAGGTAGTCTGCCGGTAAACCGAATATGTATTGGGGCCCGGGCTGAATATCACGCCGTGGTTTACCTGCTGCGTTACGGAAAGGGCCTGGGCGTATATTATGTCGCCTTTAAGTTTCTGCCGCGCCGCCTCAAGCCGCACCGCCAAAACAGGCGGACCGAGAGCCGGCAAGGCAACAGCCGCCAATATCCCGATAATAAGGAACAGGACGATCGCTTCTATTAAAGTAAAACCGTTTCTCATTTTAAATAGTATACCATGACCGCAAGCAAGGTCAAAATGCTTATCCCGACCCCGAGCTTGAAGCTCCAGGGGTCATATTTAAATTTAATAGTATGTTCGCCGGGTTCCTTCAAATAAACCGCTCTTAATATATAATCCGCCCTGTAGATCCTATCTGGCTTTGCGTCTATATAAACCTTCCAGCCCGGGTAATAGGTATCGGCAAGGATCAGGAATTTAGGCGAAGACATGTGCGCTTTGATGATCACTTCGCTAGGCTTATAGCTTACAATTTCAACATGTTTGGATTGCTTCGTCGCCCCTTCGGGGCTCCTCGCAATGACACTTATCTCTTCTTCCAGAATCACTTCTCTTGTCGGATCAAATGATTTATCCTTCAGCCTTTCTAATATCTTATCTTCTTCTTTAATTACAACCGCTTTATCCGCAAGGTAGGCGCGCGGCAACCAGTGCAGGTTTTGGAACAGATATGCCGCGCTGGTTTTATTTACAAGACGGTATCCCCTTTTCCCGGGGCCGGCCTTGTGCGTACAGATGTATTTTACGTTAAGCATATTTAAAAGAGGCGCATCATCCGGCGCGCCAAGGCTTAATACCGCGCCTAATATTTTATTTGCGCGGTTAAGATAAACTGAATCATAACCGCTTATGTCATAAATACCATATTCGATCATGCGGTTTGAAATAAACCGGTCCTTGGAGGCGAGCACGCCCTCGGAATATGTTTTTTCCGGAAGCCGGATATGCAAACGGGCTATCACAGGCGATACCGCGATCCTGAAAAGCGTCTTGTCTTTCTGGAGGAACTTGATATTCGAGGTGGGCTCGGTGTATGTCTTTATGTCCATGGTGGGCTCATATTTGGGGTTTGTAGCGATCACGTCGCATACGGTCGTCCCTATAAAAACAATGCAGATCAGACGGGCCCCCGCGCCTTTTTTTGTGCCGAGAAAAAATAAAAATCCGAAAACCGACAATAGCGCAAGCGTCCGCTTGAAATTATAGAAATCCATAAATATATAGGTATACAGGTCCCCTACCGTCTTTGAGGCGTCCTGACCCTTAATAAGAGGAAGGACTGTATTCCATATTTTTACGAATATCTGCCCTGAAAAGGCCGTAAGCATAGCGAGTCCTATAACGCTGAAAAATGAAACCGTAAGCAGGACCTTGCTGAAACGCGCCAGCCTGAGGTCCGTTTTTATATTGTTCCTGAAATAGTCAAGCCCCACGCCCGAAAGCGCGGCGATACAGAACGTAAAAAGAAAAAAGAACCTGACCGGATACCGGATAAATCTGAAAAACGGCAGGATCTTATACAGCAGCCAGTGGAACGAGGTATAGCTTCCCAGCGTAAGCGCGAGCGCGAACACGGAAAATAATATCAGGAGGCTTGTTTTTTTTGATTTGTCAAAAAACGCGCCGGTAAAGGCGAGAAAGAGCGGGATGATACCCAGATAATAATTGTCCAGCCAGCTTTGCACCTGCCAGTAATCCCCGAAGTACCAGTTTATATCGTTAAAAAACGGGATGATGAGGCTTAAAAGATCGGTAGGCGGCACTGACCAGCCTGCTGCAGTAGCATAATCCATGTATTGCGATAAAAAATGCTTTAAGATAGCGCGGCAGTATTATTGCGGTGCAAAATAAGACAAGGACGCTGATATACACAATAGCCGGGTCCCCTGCCAAAAGCATCATTAGAAGGACGGCGGCTGTAAAAACAGGCTGTTTTCGTTTAAAGAAATACAACAGGAGCGGGAACCATGCCGCGGCGCAAAGCGATATCGTAAGGTTTATAGCGCCTATCATGTAGCCGCTAAAAGAGAACGTGAACGCGGAAAAGAAAGAGGCGGCCTTTGATAAACCAAGCTCTTTCATGAAAATATACATGAAGACCCCGGCCAAAAAAAGATGGAACAGGATAAAGATATTGAACATGTACGAAAAATTGCCGAGGTAATAGATCAATGACGCCGGATAGAGAACGCAGCTCTGAAGCGAGGCGAACAGGGGCACGCCGCAAAACAGATAGGGGTTCCAGAAAGGAAATCCTCCGGATTGGAAGATCCGGAGGATCAGAAACCTTAAGGGATGATAATATCTTCCTATATCCCTTTTTATGAACATCACGTCAAAGAATATGACGTGGCTGTACGCAATAACGATCAGGGACGCGAACAGTGCCGCAATTAAAAGAACATCCCATTTTTTAAAAATACTCACCAATCGCTCGTGTCAACCGTGCCGTCCGAAAACGCGCCAACCCTGCCTGAGGCCGAGATATACCACCAGCCCGCTGAAGCGCTGGTCAATGTGCCGCTCGGCACCGCGCTCGTGGCTGTTGTCGCCGTCCACCCGTTCAGTTCGCTCTTCGGAAGCCGTCCATCGGCAAAAAAATCGGTTGTAATTGATGACGGGAAAACCGGCGAACCTGCGGTTGCTGATTTCGCGTACTGTATCGCTACTGCCGAACGTATCGCGCCCAGGCCGCCCTTGGTGGCTGCCTGTTTTGCCTGGCCTGTCAGGTCCACGAACTTGGGTATGGCTATCGCAGCCAGAACACCCAGAATTACCATGACCATGATAAGCTCAATAAGCGTAAAACCTTTCTTCTTCACTCTATATCACCTCCTTAATTTCTATCGTTTATATTCTGGAAATTGATCCCGAGCCATAGAATTTTTCATGTATGGCGAGGGACTCACCATTTTTCATATATCTTTGTACCGGAACACACCTCTCCTATGTCCGGCCTATATACAAACCTGTTCCCGAATGGGTCCAGCGGATATCCTTCTTTATCAGTCGTTGCCGAATCTACGTATTTCTTCTTGAGGACCGCGTTGCTGTACGGCATCAGGTTAAATTCCTCAGTCAGCAGCCCCCTTATGTCCGCAGGATATTTATCCTGGAACATATGGTAAAGCTTAAGGCTCAGCCGTATATCCGCAAGTTGGTTTTTAAGCGCAGATTCGCGGAAAACTTTAAGCGCCGTTGTAAAATAAAAAGAAGCCGTGCCTATAAATACGAATAGTATAGCACAGGTTACAATAAATTCAACCGCAGAAAAACCGCGCCTGCGCATTTTACCTCTTAACAAGCTGCACCATGTTCCACATCGGCAGAAATATCGCTCTATCGCGACCATCTGCACTACCATCGGCGGGAACAGGGCCGAGATCCTCATGGGCTCTGAAAGCCCTTTGCCGTCCGCAACACTGGTCTTTATCTGGTCCAGCGCGCGCTCTACAATAACATTGCCCGTGGTCCGCTTGACAAGGTCCAGGATCTGCAATATAGGCAGGCCGCTTTTTAATAATATGGCAGTGACCCTGCTAAACCTGGACATTGTCACCATCAGGATCAAATCCCCGAAAATGATCACCCTTAACTTGAAATTATCCCACCAGAGACGGCCCTCTTTTGTGTTTATAAGCTTGAAAAAACCAAACACTGTCCCTGTTATCGCCATAATTAAAACCGGCCAGTATTGCCGTAAACCAGCGCTCAGGCTTAAAAGGATGCGGGTTGGAAGAGGAAGCGGGATCTTAAAACCCTCAAACAACGCCGCAAATCGCGGTATTACAAACCCGAGGATCACGGATAACGCGACCGCAAGTGTCATAACTACGATCAAGGGATAGCGCGTCGCAGACTTTACCCTTGAACGCATCAGGAGTTCTTCTTCGCCCAGGCCGGCAAGCCGGTCAAGCATATCATCCATTGTGCCTGCCGCTTCCCCGGCCCTGACCATGCTAATGTACAATTCATTGAATACGCGCGGATACCTTGAAAGCGCGGCGGAAAGGCTGTTGCCGCTTTCTATATCGGCAACCATCTGTTGGATCACTGACTTAAAATAAACGTTGCGCGTCTGTTTCTTAAGGGAATCAAGGCTTAAAAGCAGCGGCACGCCGGCCCTCTGCAATGTAACAAGCTGCCTGCTAAATAAATTTACCTCAGACAGGCTGACCTTATTAAGGAAACCCAGGAACTTTGCCGGGGCGGATTCTTTTGTCTCCGCGATCGAAATAGGCGCATACCTCATGGACTCAAGATGTTTGGCAACCGCCTCCTTGGATTCGCCGGTTATCACGCCGCTTACCGCTTTACCGAATTTATCCCTTACTTTATACTTAAATGTAGGCACTTTATTCCTCCTGGGTTGCCCGCAGGACTTCTTCCACAGTGGTTACGCCGTTTTCCGCTTTCCTGAGCCCGTTTTCGCGCAGCGTCCTCATGCCCGTTTTTAAAGCTTCCTGTTTTATGCCGGCCGTAGATGCCTTTTGTATCACGAGTTCGCG
>JAPLLL010000054.1:6950-10709 GCA_026387595.1 Candidatus Omnitrophota bacterium | reverse complement strand
CTACCATCCTTGCAAAGAAGGCTCTTTATGGATTTTGTGTTCGGCGCAAAGCTAGCTGAACTAAGCGATAAATACGGCATGAGCCAGGTTACGGTAAGAGGCGAGATAGCCGACCTGCGCAGGCAGGCGAAGGCGCATATTTTAAAAAAGGAACTTGCTTTCGAAGAGAGGCTAAAGCGCGCCGCAGCGATGCTTGCCCCCGAGCCGAAACCTAAGACAATTACAAGAAGCTTAACGGATCTGCGCGTTAACAGCGGCAGAATACATTCGTGTGCACCCAGGTAGGCTGGACTTGCCCTGAGCTTAGTCGAAGGGCCTGTCCTGAGCCTCGTCGAAGGGCGCAGCCTGATCTGTTAAGACCCCGCCCATACGAAGAAGCCAGGTCAGCGACTGACCGGGAGCAATATGATCAAGCTGCAGAAAAAACCATAGATGGCATATTCAAATTGATATACTCCGCCAGGGCGCTTACCGGTCAAAATACATCTGGATCGTTGAAACAGGCCGAGCTGCAACTTAATTTCGCCTGCGGGCTTTTGGAACAGTTAAAAGCGCTTCCCCGTGAAAAAAAATGGGTGGCTTCGCACCTTGTATCCGCGTTTTCAAGGTTGGCGATAAGCCTTAGAGTAAAGCATGCAACGGAGAAAGAGCTGATGGCCGCAAAAAGCGTCCTGGACAAAGGCTATGAAATATTTTCAAAATATCTGCCGGACAGCCAATATGAGGAAAGGAACGCCTATTATCTGGCTGTTGATTATTCCAGGTTCTCGGAAGGGTTCAGAAAGGATAATGTCAGGAATGTTACAATGGCGAAAGAGGCGCTTGAGAAAACGGCCGCGTTGTTTAAAAAGTGGCACGGAGAAAGCGGCAGGATCGCCGGCCTCGGATACAATTTGATGAGCGATGCAATAGTGCTGGCGTCGGATTTCCGGAGGCAGGACACGGCCCTCGGTCTGGATGCGGCCTGCGGCCTGATGGATTCGGCATTCTTCATATTCAAGAACAGGGCGGATAAAGACAATAGGGTGAACAGAGAGGCGCCATATCTGATGGCGGGCTGCCTTGCGCTTGAGCGCGCGCTGATAGAGCAGAGAAGGCCCGGGCTTCTGACCGCGGCAAAAGAGCAGCTTGAAAATGCGGTTTTTGTGTTTGAGAAATGCCGCAAAACGGACGCAAAAGTCAGGGGGCACGTGTCGTTTGTAATAGGAGGGCTTTTATCGTCGTCGGCGGCTTTAAGGCATCGAAACGACAAGGGCGACATGGAATCCGCCGGAAAATTGCAGGATAAGGCGTTGGACCTGTTTGACGAATATCATACGCAATATGAGGAAGCCGAAGAACTGTGCGCGGGTGTTGTCACTAACAGTGTTTCGACAGTGGTTGAACTTATCAAACAGGACGCCCCCGAAGGCTTAAAGCTGGCCGCGGAGATATTTAACAAGGCCTATCCGATATTTGAGAAATATATAGGCGAATACCCCGAAATGGACGCAGACGGGCCGCGTATGTTGACGAACAGCCTGATACTTGTCGGGAGGCTTTTAGAATATCCGGATCCAGATTTGGTTGCTCTTGAAAAAATAATGGACGGTGCGCTGGGTTTTTTTAAGCGGTACAGGCCGTTATATCCGCTCATTTCGGAGGAGGCCAAGTTTATAGTAAATAATTATTCCCGCATCGCCCTGCAACGCCTAAAACAGGCGCCGCCGGATCTTGACAGGGCAACCGTACTTATGGAAAAGGCCTGCTCCCTGTATCTGGAGGAGCCGTCCGCGGCTAATTCCTGGGGCTACGTTATAGCGGGCTATTTTGGTTTATACGAACTGGTAAATGATCCGGATAAAATAGAAGAGGCATTGGAATTTTTCAGTAGGGCCGCTCTTGAGCGCGAACAGGAAATAATAGGGAGTACGGTAGCGGCGTTTTTGTGTTTAAAAATGGGTATGACGCGCGAAGCTGTTTCTTTGGCGGATTTTGTCATGAGGTCCATAAAAAATAAGGCATTAGGGTTTTACAAAATAGCTTCCGAGATCAAAAAAACAGCGGAGGGCCAAAGCGAATCCCCGGCACAACTTGCCGGAGGCGATTCAAACACCGCGGTTGCGATAAACATAGTAAGAAGGTTGACGGCCGCCCATAGAGCGGCCGGGCCGGAGACAGCTCTAGCGCCAAACCCGAACCCGGCCCTGAGACATATATGACGCATAACATAATGAAAATTATATCGATCCTGCTTGTGATTGCGTTCCTGGGCCAGCAGGTTGCATGGGCCTGTCCCGACGGATCTGACGTGCTGAGAGCGCTTGCGCTGGGCGAGAGGGTCCCAAATCACTACAGTTTATTCGGCAGGACGATGAAAAGCGTTTCTGATTTTTTTGAGCGCCGCGGCCTTTTGATGGTAGGCACAACGGCAATGATGAACGCTGCCGGCCTTGTCTTGATGAATCTCATCTCAAAACGCACGCACCCCATGCAGGTCACAAGCTGGATATTTTTTATGGATCTCATATGGGCCGGCGCCATAATACAGGGAGTTGGGAGCTACAAGACTGAGTCGGGCCGCCCGGGCCTTGGCGTATATAAAGAAATCTTCGGCGAATGGCAAAAACTCAAGGCACGGCATAAGCTTTACATAGCCGCATATACCTTGCTTACACTTACCGGTTCCTGTCTTATATACTTCGCGCTTCCGCATGTAGGCGCGGCAATAATGCTGGCGCTGCATCAGCTGAATCTGATCCCTAACGCATTTTTATCATACAGGTATCTCGGAGAAACAAAAGGCTGGAAGAGAAAGTTGCTGGGCATGACGGGCATCATCAGCTCAAACCTGTTCATGGTCTTTGCGGAATTAAGGGCAAATCCGGCGTTTAAGGTGAACCTTGGCTGGGTGGCCATCGGAGTCGGGGTGGGCTTTTCTTTCGGGACGGCAATATTTTTGCTCCGCAAGTTGGCAAGAGAGATCGAGACCGACCACGACTATGCAGCAAAAAAAGAAAAGATCTTTTCATTTTTGCCTCTTATAACGCTGGCCTTTAACTACATCACTGCGACGCCTATCTTGTTTGCCGTTACCGCACTGATGGGCATACCGCTTCTTACATTCATGGGTGTTTCGATATTCACGGGACCTGTTATCGCGGTTGTAATATTCGCGACTTTCTTTTTCGTGATGGCGCGGCTGTTCCAGTTCAAGCTGTCAAGAAAAACGGACTACGACTGGTCCAATATCATCCCGGGCCTTTCATCAACATCAATGATAGCGGCCATGATAAACCAGACACTGCACTCGGTTCTCGGGATAGGCAGCGCGCCTTTTAATTCGATCTGGTCGTGGTTTGCGCCGGCAGGCGTAATCGCCGGTGCCGCCGTAGCGTCGCCGCCTTCCTCATCAAACAATAACGATCTACCGACGCAGCCTGAGAAGTTATCAACAGCAAGCAGACTGTTCAGCGCGCTAAACAGGAGCATAAAACCCGTCCCCGAACTGCCTCTAACGCAGATATAGACATCTCCAAAAAAATCTTTTTTCCCTTGACACAAGTGGCGTGATAGGGTATATTTTATACTATACAGTGGGAGAAAGTGGAGGAAAGTAGAATAAAACATGTTTTACGGTGAATATGAGCATGCCTTAGATAATAAAGGCAGGCTGATCATACCCTCAAAATTCCGCGAAGCCGCCAAAGCGCACTACATAGAAAAATTTTATATCACAAGGGGCCTTGATAAGTGTCTTTTTATTTTCGGAGAAGAGGA
>JAPLLL010000054.1:4184-6901 GCA_026387595.1 Candidatus Omnitrophota bacterium | reverse complement strand
TTCACGAAAAAAGAATCCAGGAATTTCAACAGGCTGTTTTTCTCCGGCACATCGGAGCTTGAGATCGACAAACAGGGAAGGATACTCATCCCGAAGTACCTGAAGGATTATGCCGGAATCAAAAGGGACCTTGTGGTCATCGGTGTTTCGAACAGGATAGAGATCTGGGCAAAGGAGACGTGGCAGGAATATTACAAGATACAGCAGGGCTCTTTTGAGGAGATCTCAGAGAAGCTGATAACGGACTGATAAAACGTGCTTGATACAGAGATGCTAACAGATTTTGCGATAAGGGTTGAAGTGGTGCATATCCCGGTAATGCTAAAAGAGGTGGTTGCGTATCTTGAGCCGAAGCCAGGCGGGATCTTCGTGGACGCGACCATCGGATGCGGCGGCCACAGCAGGGAAATACTCGCCGGGATCAGGCCAAGCGGCCAGCTGATCGGCATTGACCAGGACCAGGAAGCGTTGGCCCTTGTGAGGAAGGGCCTGAATGAATACAGCGACAATCTTTTCCTGGTAAACGATAATTTCAGGAACCTGAAAAATATCCTGGCCGATCTGAAGATAAACAGCATTGACGGGATCCTGTTTGACCTTGGTGTTTCATCGCTTCAGCTTGATACGCTTCACCGCGGGTTTGGCATAAAGCACGAGGCGCCGCTTGATATGCGCATGGACAAACGCAGCCGCGTCTCGGCATTTGAGCTTGTGAATAAACTGCCGCTTGAAGAGATCTCGCGCATACTGCGCGTTTACGGCGAAGAAAGGTTCCACGCAAGGATCGCTCGCGCCATTGTAGAACAGAGAAAGAGAAACCCGGTCATGACCACCACTGAGCTTGCGGATATTGCGGTCAAGGCGCAGGGGTATCATAAATTTTACAAGATCCACCCGGCTACAAGGACATTCCAGGCGTTCAGGATAGCGGTTAACGACGAGCTGGCATCCTTTGAAGCCGCGCTTAAAGAGGCTGTCGGATTTTTAAATCCGGGCGGCAGGGTATGCGTTCTTTCATATCATTCCCTTGAGGACAGGATAGCGAAAAATATAATCAGGGATTTTGAAAAGCAGGGGTGCTTAAGACGGCTGACCAAAAAACCCTTACAGCCGCTACAGACAGAACTTAGCCAGAACCCGCGTTCAAGAAGCGCCAAGTTAAGGGCGGCGGAAAAGGTATAAAATGAACCCAGCCCCTCCCATGGAGGGTGACTGGGTAAACAGGAGGGGCTGGGTGAAGGTATACCGGTTTTCCATACTTTTGGTTTTCATAACAGGCGTTAGCCTGCTGTATGTGCACCAGCAGGTAATGCTGCTTAAAATGAGTTACAGCATCCAGTCAAACGAAAAGGAGTTCACAACTTTACTTGACCGCAACCGCTCACTGATGTATACTATAACAAGAATGAAGTCGCCGGTCTACCTTGGCGAGAAATTTCTGGCAACACAGAAGGATTTCAGGGTGGCTGAGCGATGGCAGGTAATAGAGGCCGCGCCGCTGAACAAGGTGTATGCCTCTAGCAGCGCAAAACCAGAGGACCGGAAGCGTTTGGCGTCCGGGGGTATATTCGATAAAATATTTGGCAAGCCAAGAGAGGCAATGGCCAATACCATAAAGTAATGTTGTGGAGAGAGAGATCCACAAGACTCGCCTAATAGCCGTATTTCTGTTTTTTCTGACCTTAGAAGTCATCCTTCTATTCAGGACCGCGTATCTTCAAGTAGCCCGTTCCTTTTCCTTTTCCAAAATAGCCAGGTCCCAGCATGAAGTGCTGATCGAGCTGGAACCGCGGCGCGGCACCATATATGACAGAAATATGTATAAATTAGCTTTTAATATTAATGTTGACTCTGTCTTTGCCGTACCCAGGGATATCGAACCGAAAGAAAAGCCCGCCATCGCAACAAAGCTTGCGTCGATCCTGGACCTGAATTATGATTTCATAGCCGGACAGCTGAAAAAGAAAAAAGGTTTTGTCTGGATCAAGCGTAAGATCTCAGAGACGGAATCGCAGCAGATAAAAACCGCGAAACTGCACGGCATCGAACTTATCAAGGAATCGAAAAGACTTTATCCGAACGGGTATCTGGCCGCGCATATAATCGGTTTCGCGGGGCTGGATAATGCGGGGCTTGAGGGGATAGAATTATCCTGCGATAATTATCTGAAGGGCAAGCAGGGTTTCAGGCTTACAACGCGCGACGCCAAACGCAGGTTCATCGCTGCGGATGATACGAGATACCTTGCGCCTGTAGACGGTTTCAATATCATCCTGAATGTCGATGAAACCATACAAACGATCGCAGAGCAGGCCCTTGACAGCGCGTACAAAAAATATAATGCGAAAGGCATGACCATTGTAGTAATGGACCCGCGTAACGGCGAGATACTGGCGCTGGCGAACAGGCCCTCCTACGACATCAATTCGTTTTCTGGTTCAGAGGCTGATGCGCACCGCGACAGGGCGGTGACGGATTATTTTGAGCCGGGCAGCGTGTTTAAGATCGTTGCTGCCAGCGGCCTCCTGGAAAAGGGCCGCGTCAGTTTTCAGGACAAATTTTTCTGCGAGAATGGCCAATACTGGGTGGGCGGCAGGCTGTTGCACGACCACAGATCGCACGGGACGCTTACCTTCCAGGAGGTAATAGAACAATCCAGCAATATAGGAACGGTGAAGGCGTCGCAGAGACTTTCCAAACAGGAGATGTATGATTTT
>JAPLLL010000054.1:0-4161 GCA_026387595.1 Candidatus Omnitrophota bacterium | reverse complement strand
TGTAAGGGTCTTCGGATTCGGCCAGCTTACGGGCATTGACCTCGCCGGAGAGGTGGAAGGGATCGCGCGCCCGCCGTCGGCATGGTCAGGCACCACTATGTCGTCGCTCCCGATAGGCCAGGAAATAACGTCAACCGCGGTGCAGCTTGCGTGCGCCGTGTCGGTCATAGCAAACGGCGGAGTTTTGGTAAAACCGTGGGTGATAAGGGAGATACGGGATGAAAACGGGGAAACGATCGCTTCATTTTCGCCCAAGGTAACACGCAGGGTGATTTCGGAGGAAACGGCAGAGAAGATGAGGCGATTATTAAAAGGGGTTATTGAGAACGGCACAGGCACGCTTGCCAGGCTTGATTCATATACTGCCGCGGGTAAGACCGGCACGGCCCAGAAGATAGAGCCGACGGGCGTTTATTCGCATTCAAAATTCACGGCGTCATTTATAGGATTTGCGCCCGCAAACGACCCGAAGATAGCGATCGTTGTGTGCGCGGACGAACCGCATCCTTTGTATTTCGGCGGCGTCGTGTCCGCGCCCGTTTTTAAAAAAGTCGCGGAGGATACGCTCAGGTATATGGGCGTTACCGCGGATGTAAAGAAAAAGATACCCGTAAAACTGGTGTTGGATGTCAAGGCTCAGCAGGATTAAGATAAAAGGCATAAGCGATGACTCTCGCACATGTAAGAGAGGCGATATATTTTTTGCGATCCACGGCCCGAAAGTAAACGGTTGCGCGTTCATAGAAGAGGCGGTGAAAAAAGGCGCCTTTGCCGTTGTAACGGGAAAAAAATTTAAAGGCCGCATAAAAGGCATTAAAGTGATACGCGTTTCGGACCCGCGGATAGAACTTTCAAAGGCTGCCAGCAATTTTTACAAAGATCCCTCCAAAAAGATAAAGGTGATCGGCGTAACAGGTACGAACGGAAAGACCACGATCACATATCTGATCTCAGACATATTCAAAAAGGCCGGGTTCGAGACGGGGATAATCGGCACTATCTGCCACAAGTGGAAGGGCAAGGCCATAGAGGCAAAAAATACAACACCCGGCGCACTGGAGCTGCAGAGATTATTAAGCAGGATGAATTCCGATAAGGTTGATTACTGCGCCATGGAAGTTTCAAGCCACTCGCTTGACCAGGAAAGGGTCGCCGGGATAGATTTCAGGTCCGCGATATTCACGAATATAACCGGCGAGCACCTGGATTATCATAAGACATTTGCAAATTACATCAGGGCCAAGGTCAAGCTATTCAGGACATTGAACCGCCGCAGCCAGGCAATACTAAATGCGGATGACGAAAATTTTAAAAAGATAAAAGAAGGCATTGCCGCACCGATTGTTACTTACGGAATAAGAAATAAGGCCGATATACGGGCCGATGATATCAAGACAGGCATGGCCGGCATGCAGTTTATGCTCAGGGCCGAGGCAGGTTCGCTTAAAATAGAGAGCCCGCTTATCGGCATTTTTAATATATACAACATACTTGCTGCGGCTGCCGCGGCAATGCGCGAAGGGATTCCGCTCGCCGCCATACAGGGGGCAGTGATGGATTTTAAAGGGGCTGAGGGCCGGCTGGAACGCGTGGACGAAGAAGGGGATTTTAAAGTATTCGTGGATTACGCGCACACTGATAACGCCTTAGAGAATGTACTAGGGGCGTTACGTCCAACCTGCGCAAATCGGCTGATCGTGGTATTTGGCTGCGGCGGTGACAGGGACACCTCCAAACGCCCGCGCATGGGCAACGTTGCCTCAAGGCTTGCGGATTTCAGCATAGTAACGTCGGATAACCCGAGGAGCGAATTGCCTTCTGCCATTACAAAAGAAATAGAAAAGGGCATGGACAGAAAATCCGGAAATTACAAGGTCATGTTGGACAGAAAAAGCGCCATAAATGAAGCGATATCCATGGCACAAACAGGGGATGTGGTTTTAATAGCGGGCAAGGGCCACGAGCGGTATCAGATCGTAGGGGATAAGATACTGCCGTTCAGCGACACGGAAACCGCAAGGCAGGTTTTAAGAGGGCAGAAAAAATGTTTAGTCCGGGTTTAAACGAATTGCTCAAGGCTTGTAACGGCAAGTATAATGTATCAACTGACACCCGCACGATAAAAGAAGGCGACCTGTTTATTGCGCTGCGCGGGAATAATTTCGACGGGCACTTTTTCCTGTATGACGCGGCGGGCAAAGGCGCGGCCGGCGCGATAACTGACCGTTCCGTCATTGACCACAAGCCGAAGATCATGGATTTCCCGGTGTTTAAGGTCAAGGATACGCTTAAGATATACGGCGATATTGCAGCCGCTTACAGGCTGAAATTTAATATCCCTTTAATAGGCATAACCGGCTCAAGCGGGAAAACCACTACCAAGGAAATGACCGCAAGGGTTTTAAGTGTTAAGTTTAAGGTGTTAAGCAATGAAGGGACGGAGAATAATCTGATAGGGGTCCCTAAGACGCTGCTTAAACTTACAAATGAACACGAGATCGGCGTAGTGGAATTAGGCTCCAATCATTTCGGGGAGATAAAGCGCCTTGCAAAGATCCTGAAGCCCACAATAGGGATAATCACGAACATAGGCCCGGCCCACCTTGAATTTTTTAAGTCAGAATCAGGCGTCTTAAGGGAAAAGGCGGCGCTTCTCGGTGCTCTTGATAAAAACGGCATTGCAATAATAAACGCGGACGATCTTTTGCTTTCCAGGATAAATGGATTAAAATGCCGCGTTGTGCGGGTCGGCATAAAGGGCAGGTGCCTGGATTTCCGCGCATCCGATATTGTAAGGGAGAACGGTTTTATAAATTTCAAAGTAAACGGCAAATATGATTTTAGGCTCAACCTTTTCAGCGAGGCGAACGTATATAATGCGCTTGTAGCCATAGCTGTCGGCGCAATTCATAAAATAGATCTTACGGATATTGCAAAAGCGCTTTCAGGGTTTGAGCCGCTGAAAGGCAGGCTCGGTTTGAAAAAGGCGGGCAGCGTGGAGATCATAGACGACACGTATAATTCAAATCCCCAGTCCCTGAAGGCGGCAATAGAGGCCTTTGCGAATTATAAACCGGCGAGCACCAGGATATTGGTCTGCGGGGACATGCTGGAATTGGGCGGTCTGTCGGAGCGTTTTCATCGTGAAGCAGGCAGGCTTGCCGCCCGCTCGGGCATGGATTATCTGGTAAGCGTGGGGAATTTTTCGGATATAATGAAAACCGCTGCCCTGGCCGGCGGCATGGAAGAAACAAAAGTTTTTTCATGTAAAGACAATGCTTGCGCTGTAGAGGTCCTGAAAAGAATATTGCGGCCGGACAGCGTAGTAATGCTTAAGGGTTCAAGGCTTGTAAGGTTAAACGAGGTTGCAGATGCTATATCATCTTTTATACCCGCTTAGGGAGCACTGGTTCGGGTTTAACGTTTTCAGGTATATAACGTTCAGGGCGGCTGCGGCCGCGGTCTCCGCCTTTAATTAAAAATAGGCGAGCAGGTGAGAAAAGGCGATGATACAAAGAGCCTGCGCGATTTCCACAATTCGAAAGAAGGCACGCCTACCATGGGCGGCGTTTTGATCATAGGCGCCCTGGTCTTGTCCACGCTTGTATGGGGTGACCTGTTAAATAAGTATACGCTGCTGGCGCTTTTGGCCACGCTGTGGCTCGGCGCGATAGGGCTTATAGACGACAGGTTAAAAATGATCAAGAAGAGGTCCAAGGGCCTTGGCGCGATGACGAAATTGAGATGGCAACTTCTGATAGGCCTTGTCATAGGCGTTATCCTTTATGCGGATAAAGGTTTCCCTGCGGGGATCGAAGTGCCGTTTTTTAAAAACCTGATAATAAACCTCGGCCTGCTTTATATTTTATTTACGGCTGTCGTGATAGTCGGCTCAAGCAACGCAGTCAACCTGACGGATGGCCTGGACGGCCTTGCCATAGGTACCATGATAATGATAGCGCTCACATATACGATCATGAGCTATCTTACCGGCCACGCAGTGTTCAGCGATTACCTAAATATCTTTTTTATACCGGGCAGCGGCGAACTTGTCGTGTTCTGCGCGGCGCTGATGGGCGCCTCTTTGGGATTTTTATGGTTTAATTCGTATCCGGCCACGGTATTTATGGGAGATACGGGCTCGCTTGCGCTGGGCGGCGC
>JAPLLL010000082.1:2454-14890 GCA_026387595.1 Candidatus Omnitrophota bacterium | reverse complement strand
GTTCAGCGGGACATTCCCCTCGTCATTCTCGGATGAGCCTATCTTGTAGCCTTCGTCGTTAAACGCCGCCAGGTACCAGTTCCCGTCCCAGCCGGCCGTATTTATGATATTGTACATTTCATCGTAGATCTTCTTCATTTCATCCGCGACTGCCTTATCGCCTATGAATCTGGCAAGATCGCCTATTTGTTTACATGCGCGGCAAAGCGCCATACCAAGCCATATGCTTTCGCCTTTTCTCTTTAAGCCCACATGGTCGTATGCGTCATTCCAGTCCGCCTTCAATATCAATGGAAGGCCGTGGGAACCGCGGGTATTATGCAGGTACCTTACCGACCTTAAGATATGCTCATACACGGTGGCAGAACTGCCATCGCAGAACCGGTATTCCTTTTTAAGGAAATCCGTATCGCCGGTCTCTTTTACATACGAGACCACGCAATAGGGCAGCCAGACCGCCACGTCAGCCTTGCCTATCACGCCCGACTGGTATATAAGGTCCCATGCGCCTTCCGTATCCGAGAAACCCGATACCGCATGGCCGTTCGCATATTGATACTGGAGTATCTTCTCCATTTTATTCTTGCCGAGCACAGGATCCAGCGCAAACAACCCTTCCGCGTCCTGGGCGGTATCGCGGTATCCGAGGCCGCCTTCAACACCGTGGTACTGTGACGTGCCCCTCCAGTGCGTTATGGCGCAGAGCTGGTATTTGCCCCATATGTTAACCATGAGGTTGAAATTCTCATCCGGCGTTTTTACTTTTATTTTTTCTACAGCTTCATCCCAGAACTTTTTTATCCCGTCCAGCTCCTTCTTTACATTGCTGTTCTTAAGGAATTTTTCGGTAAGGCCATGGATCTCGGATTTATTTTCCACAAACCCGAGCATGACTACGAATTCTTTTTCCTCGCCAGGCTTCAGGGTCAGGCTTGACTCAAGGACGCCTACCATGTCTTCCCCGCGGCACGAAGTGGAATTGCATTTTCCTTTCTTAAGGATAGTCTCCGGATTTGCCACGTCGTTATAACGGCCGTAGAATTGTTCCTTGCGGGTGTCGTATCCTTTTATGTCCAGGTTTGTAGTGAAAAAGCTGAAGCCTTCTTTTTGTTTTGTGTTAAATTTGTGCTTGAATGCAATTATTGATTTCAGGCCCTTGTCAAAATAGGCTTCGTTATAAAGCATGAGGATGTTCCTGTAGCAGACCTCAAGCTCTATATCCCCGGAAATAAACTCCACAAAAGGAAATACGGTCAGGTTTCGCTTTTTGTTGGAATTATTCTTTAGCCTGACGGCCCATATTTCAACCGGCTCTTTTTGCGGGACAAAATACGTGATCTCGCCCGATATCTTATTGTGTTCACAGGATATCTTGGTGTATCCAAGCCCGTGGGCGGCCTGCCACTTATCCAGTTCCTTGCGGAACGGCTGCCAGTTTAGACTCCAAGTTTCTTTTCTATCGGCGTCTCTTATAAAAATATATCTGCCCGGCCTGTCCGTGGAAAGATGGTCGTATCTAAGGATCCTGTTTGTCTTCGGGTCCTTGTAATAGCTGAAACCTCCGCCCGTGGCAGACAATACCGCGTGATAGACATTGTTAACAAGATAGTTGAACCATGCCCGGGGCGTATCCGGATTCGTTATTATGTATTCCCTGCCGTCCTTCGAGAAATGTCCGTACTTCATCCTGAGTTCCTATCCTCCTCAATTTCTATTGTTTATATTCTGGAAATTGATCCCGAGCCATCATAGCTACTGCATAATGAATGGCGAGGGATGATTAGATCCTGCTGAATACGTTCCGTATGACGAGGGTAGCGGCGCCTACGGAGACAGAGCTGTCGCCCAGCCTCGCAGGGATTATCTTTACCACCTCAGCCATTTCTTCAAATGCCCAGCGTTTTACCGCTCGACGAACCGAATCCAAAAGGACAGAGCCTGCCTGTTCTATGCCACCGCCTATTATTATTACATCGGGGTTCAACAGGTTTACGAGGAACGCTATCCTTATGCCTAGCGTGCTGCCTGCGCGCTCAATCGCCTCTACCGCAACCTTGTCGTTCTCTTTTGCCGCCTTAAACACCATCTCAAGCGTCACGTCGTCAGGGTTTTTCGCTATTTTTGAGATCTTTGTATCGGCGCCTTCCTTGATCCGCGCCTTTACATCATCCGGGATCCCGAGATGAAATGCCCACGGCCCGAGGGCGGATAACCTTCCGATCCAGAGGTCTGTCGGCTCAAGATGGTCCCTCAAGCTCGTCTCGCCTGCGATGCCGGTTGCCCCGCGGAACACCTCGCCGTTTATGACTATGCCGCAGCCTACGCCTGAAAACATATAAAGCATGACCTTGGTGTCCGTATCAAGGGTAAGCGCCCACTCGCCGTATGCGGCGGCAGTGGCGTCATTTTCAAGGAACGTATCAATACCGAATTTTCTGTTCAGCGAAAGGTTTATGGGCATTGAAACGCTGACCGTGCCGATAGTGGAATGGACCGTGCCTGCCTCTTTATCCACAAGGCCTGAGGCGGCAACGCATATGCCTTTTATCTTGGACTTTTCAAGCTTGGAAGCCTTCAGTACCTCTTCTATGGAAGAACCGACGCAGTTTATAACCGTTTCGGCGTCTTCCCTGGGCCTTTCCTTTTTTGAGCTGGCAATGATGTTTACTTCGAGGTCGGTCAATACGGTGCGTATCCAGTTTATGCCCAACTCTACGCCGATCACGTGCGTATAATCCGATTTTAATTCTACGATCGTGGGCCGCCTTCCGCCCGTAGAGGAGTCGTAGCCCTTTTCGACTATGAGGCCCTTTTGGATATAATCATTTATATAATTTGATACGGTGACTATATTGAGTCCCGTGACCCTTGAGATATCCGTCCTTGATACGCTCTTGCCGCGGCGTATAACTTCCAGTATCGCCAGGTTTTTTCTTTCATGGTCGGATAAGGAATTGGGCCTGCCGTAATCAGCGCTTGCCATTTTTAAGCCTCCTGTCTTGAATTCGGGCATAATTTCGTTTGTTAAAAATTTTTAAATGGTTTATTCAGACTTTATCACACAACTTTTTAAAAGTCAAGCCCAGCATATCCCACACTTTCTGCGGGTCATCGCTTGCAAGATACGACATGCACCCGGTCCCAAGATAGCTCCACGCAGCCAGGTTCCTTACACCCTCTTCATGGGCGGTCATAACCGCGGTCTCTACATCTTTTTCCGCGCCCTTTTTTATTCTGAAATTCAGGATCCAGATCTGGCCTTCCTTATTGTATTTTTTTGAAAGTTCCTGGATTTTCTTGGCAAAAGGCCGCACAAAACCCGCCACATCTTTTTCGCCGGGCCGCCAGTAAGGGTCAACCCCTACTATGTCCAAAGAATCGATGCGTGCAGCTTTTGACCAGTCCATTATCCCACCCAGCTCGCCCTTAAACGGCAGGAAACACACCGCATTTTTTATACTATGACCCGATGACCCTACGGCCCTATGACCCTTCGTGTAATCGCACATTTCTTTCAGAAAATCCACTATCGAGTCTTCCTTGAACACGCGCACGTCCCGGTTCAGCTCGACCGGCATTTCATATCCGAACTGTTTTTTAAAGGCCTGCCTGCAAATATCGCACCGGCATGCCCAGAGCGTAAGATCGCGCTCCATTTCGTCCAGCGGGTATAAATAAAAATGCGGCTCGTCCCAGAAAAGCACATCCGAACCGATTTCAAGGCTTGCGTCTATCCAGGAATGCATAAACAAACGGAATTTTTTATTATTCAGGCACGCCGCCGGAAGGGACTCGCCTTTTGCGGAGATCTGCCTTACGTCCAGGTGCTGGGCGATAAATTTGGAATAGGTCTCGCCCCCGAACACCCCGCCCACGGCCCACGGGTCTATCCAGACCTCAAGGCCGGCGCCATGCGAGATCTCCACGATCTCTTTCATGGTGCCCTTGTAGAATTCAAGATCGGTTTCGGAGAAGGTATGGACGACAAAATTGCAGTTGTGACGGACAACATCAGCCATGTCTTCTTTGACATGGCGCTGGATCCTTGAGCCGAAATAACTTATACCGAGTTTAAGCATCTTACTTATTATACCGAAGCGGGCCTTATTTGACAATAGTATAATTATCTGCTATATTTAGGGCAATGAGGCACATAAAGCGTCTTTTCTTTATCTTTCCCTTACTTTACACTTTAAACTTCACACCTTACACTGCTTCTTACGCAGACGAGCCGGTAACGCTTACCCTTTGGGAATTCAGCGCCAATGAGCAGCTCATGCGCGAACTCCTGGATAAATTCGAGGCCCTGAACCCGGGCGTAAAAATAAATCTTCAGCAGCTTACCTGGGAATACGGCCTTGATAAATTCATAATAAGCCTTGCCGCAGGCAATGCCCCTGATATATGCGAGCTTGGCACGACCTGGATGGCCAAGATCGCATCCGCAGGGACGCTGCTGGATATTACCGACGATACCCGCGATATCAAGGGCAATTATTTCCTCTGGGAAACCGCAACCTATGACAACAGGATCTACGGTGTGCCGTGGCTTTCGGGCACAAGGGCCCTTTTTTATAATAAGGCCCTGTTCAGGGAGAACGGCCTTGACGCAGGTTACGGACCCGCGACATGGCAGGCCCTTTTAACCGCGGCAAAAAAGATCCACGCCCCGAGGAAAGGCATATGGGGTTTTTCCATAGCCGCGGGCGAGGCCGAATCGCCATGGCAACAGTTCCTGCCGTTCGTATGGGCAAGCGGCGGAAGCGTCCTAAGCGAGGACCGGAAAACCTGCGCCCTTGATTCCCCTGAAACATTAAGGGCCCTTGAATTTTATAAAGAGCTCTCTACGTATTCGCTGATAGAGCGGCAGGCGCAGATAAACGAACTGTTTGCCGAAGGAAAAGTAGGCATGCAGATATCCGGTTCATGGAACCTCAGGCTGATACCAAGGCTGAACCCGCAGCTTGACTTCGGGGTGGCCCTTCTCCCCGAATGCGAAAACACGTCTTCGGCCTACAACGCGTTTGCCGGTGGCGAGCTTTTTGTGATAACCAAAAAATCAAAGTATCCCAAAGAGGCAATGGCCCTTATAAGATTCCTGACCTCGAAGGAAAATGTCATGGCCCTGGTCAGGGTCCAGCAAAATGTAGTGCCTGCGCAAAAGGACGTTCTCCAGGACCCTTATTACGAGCAGTTCCCCGAACAAAAGGTTTTTCTTGCGCAGCTTAAAACCGCCATGGGCCCGCCGAACCATCCGCAGTGGACCCAGATACAGGAATATATCACGGGCCTGGTTGAAGAGACTATCATGACAGGGGCCCGGCCGAAGGCGGCGCTCGAAGAGGCCTCGCGTAAAATAGAGGCCCTGTTGCAGAAAGAAACAAAAAAAACCATAGTCAGCAATAAGTTCATAACTGCCTTAAGCATAGCGGCCATGCTGCTTGTCCTGTTTCTGATATTCCTGACCCGGAAGAAAAAACCGCATGCGGCGGCGGTCAGCGCAAAACCGTTCATCCTGATAAGCCCGTGGCTCCTGACGTTTCTGGCGTTCGGCCTGTATCCGCTTTTATATTCCATAATAATCAGTTTTTCGAAATTTGATATATTAAAATCCCAATTCGAATTTGTAGGGATGAAGAACTATTTATCCTTACTTGCGGACCCGGACTTCCACAGGGCGCTGTGGCACACGCTTGTGTTCTCGGCCGGCACGGTCCCGTTCACCGTGGGGCTGGCGCTCTTTTGCGCGGTCCTTATAAACCGCAAGATACCGTTTAAACAGCTGTATCAGGCAGGGCTGTTTGTGCCCGTCACCACTTCCGTCGTAGTAATCGCTACGGTCTTTACCTATATATATTCGGCAAACGGCCTTGCAAATTGGGTATTGGACTATCTCGGCATAATACGGCCGCAGTCAAGCTGGCTCACGAGTTCATTAAGCTGGCTTGACATAAGCATACCGCTGTTAAGCATAATGGCCATGAATATCTGGGCGAGCTTCGGATATTATACGATACTTTTCCTGGCGGGTTTACAGACCGTTCCTGAGAGCCTTTATGAGGTGGCCGCCCTGGACGGCGCTACGGAGTGGCAAAAGTTCAGGTTCATCACATTCCCTCAGCTTAAGCCCGTAATACTTCTGGCTGTCGTATTGAATACTATTTACTCCCTGCAGGTATTCCCAGAAATATTCACGATGACAATGGGCGGGCCGCTCGGTTCAACCACTACAGCGGTTTATTACCTTTACGAACTGGGTTTCCACAGGTTTGAAATGGGAAAGGCATCAAGCGTAGCGTATATACTTTCCGTAATAATACTTCTTTTTTCGCTTTTGCAGATGCGGCTGTTAAAAACCGAGGAAAGGCTGGAAGAATGAGGCGCTCACATTTTGTAAATCTTCTGGTTGTCATCCTTTTGACGGCCCTTGTCATGCTTACGCTTACTCCGCTTTTTCTCATGTTCCACACCTCCATAAGGCCGGTCGGCACGCTCACAAAAGGAATAAGCCGGGTACAGCTGGCTCATAAAGACGAAGCCATAACCGTTTTAAAGATCAGGTTCCATCAGGATATCCGGAAATTCGCCTCATTCACTTTTCTGGCAAAGGGTTCGCTGGGCGGGGAACAGTTCAGGATCACGCTGTCTGATATCCGCGGCGGTTCCTGCCGGGTCGATTCTGAAAAATACCTTAAGGCCGGGCTGACCAAAGAATGGCAGGAGATCTCGATCCCTATATCCGATTTTAATACGGCTGAGTTCGCAAGGGGCCTGCCGGAAAAGATCGCGGAGATAATCACGATAGAAATAACAAATGGTTCCGGCGCTATGTACATTGAGGGGCTTGCCCTGGACCTGAAAAAATTCACCCTGGCGAATTACATAGACGTGTTCACAAGCGGAAATTTCAGAAGGTACTTTTTTAACAGCGCGCTCATCGCGGCCCTTATAACAATAGGAAACATCTTCTTCTGCACGATCGTGGGCTATGCGTTCGCGCGCAAGGACTTCGCGTTCAAGCAATCGTTGTTCCTCCTGATACTTGCCAGCCTGATAATACCGCCCCAGGCTTTCATAGTGCCTATCTTTGTATTGATGAAAAGCATCGGATGGCTTAATACTTACTGGGCATTGATCATCCCCTCCCTGGTGCAGCCGTTCGGGATATTCCTGATGAAGCAGTACATATCTCGGCTGCCTGCCTCGTTAGAGGATCAGGCGCGCGTGGACGGCGCAAAGGAGCGACAAATAATTTTCAGGATAATATTCCCTCTGTCAACGCCTGCGCTTGCAATAGTAGCAATAAACACGTTCATGGGCGCATGGAATACGTTTTTGTTCCCGTTCATCCTTACCAACACGGCCGAGATGCGCACGCTTCCGGTCGGCCTTGCCCTGTTCAACACGCTTCAGGGCGCGGACTGGGTGCACCTTATGGCGGCATCAAGCATCACGGCCATGCCCGTAATACTCGTCTTTTTAGCCTTCCAGAAACATATTATCGCGGGATTGACTACGGGGTTGGTAAAGCGGTAAAACGGTCAGTCCAGCTCTACCCACTCGATCTTGGCCTGGTTCCATTCCTGGATGGTATGGCCGCGCTCCTCGAAGAATTTGCGGATCTGGCCCTCTTCACAACGGGTTATGTCTTCAAGGATGGGTATTAGGACGCTCAGCGCGTTTTCCGAGACGATCGCGCGCCTGCAGATATGGCCCATGTACGGAGTTAATGATACGGAGATCGTGTATCCTTTATATGAAAGAACGTGCAGCATTACGTGCACGTCAGAGGCGCCGTCCCCTACATAAATAACCCTGTGCCGCGGGATCTTTTCCCTTACCTTCAGCATATCAAGCGTAGCTACTTTTGCGTGGCCTGCGCCCGTGCGCTCGATATCGGCTGCGGCGCCGTTTGAGTCAAACGTAAATTTTGTGCCAAAGATATGGTCCTGGGGTAATATGCCTTCCAGGGCCTTTTCAACTATCTCCTGCGGTGAGGCTGACAAGACATAAAAACCAAACTGCCTTTCCGTAAAACCCTCGTTTAATATCTTCGCAAGGTCAGACACGTTCTTTTTAAGTTTTATATCCTTGCCCGTCTGATACAAAAGATCCCTTGTGACCTTGCCCTTGTAGTCGGGGTCGTTCACTATAAGATACGCGAGTTCGCCGCCGAGCTGGGTGATGTTTTTCTTTTTGACCTCTTCGACCTTTAAATTAAAATCCCTGGCCGAAAGCCCCAGCTTGCCGCTCAATATCGCGCCACCGTCGTCTACGCTAAGCGTCTTGTCGAAATCCGAAACAAATAAGTACCGTTTTTTTATTGTTCCCATTCCATCCTTCCTATCAGCTTCATTATACCAAATACGGTGATAATTGCAACCGCGCTGGCAATTGCGCCGAGCAAATACCTGCCCATGACAAGCCAGCCCAGGCCGAACAGCGCCGCGTAAATGCTGACAACCGTAAGGCCCCAGCCCGCGAATTCCGGCCAGCCTAAACGGAGCTTCTTTACATCGGCGCACCTTTTCGCAACCGGCCCCCACCATCCGCCCGGCCGCACCCGCCTGTAAAATTTCTCAAGGTGCTCCATGGGTTCTGCCGGCGTCAAATACGTGACCGCGATTGCGATGACCGAACAAAGAACAAGTATCAGGACAAATCTTATTGAATAATAATCATCCGTATGAAGAAGCGGCAGGCCCATTGCCCTGCCTACGGCAGGCATTAAAAATATTATCGAAATAAAAACGGTGGCGATAAGCGACGCTATCTCCGACCAGACATTTATCCTCCACCAGTACCAGCGCAGCAATAGTACGACGCACACCCCGGCCATAAGCCCTGTCACGAAAAGCCACGCAGAATAAATTGAATGCATCAAAAGGCATGATATCCCGGCAAGGGCCGTCATTATCACCACGCTGAGCCGCGACATCCAGAGATAATGTTTTTCCGAAGCATTCTTTACCATGAACCTTTTATACAGGTCATTTACAAGATATGACGCGCCCCAGTTTATATGTGTGGCCACCGTTGACATGAATGCTGCCAAAAACGCCGCGACCAGCATGCCGCGCAGGCCGTTCGGCAGGAAATGCACCATCATCTTAGGATACGCGGTCTCGGGATCGGCGATATTGGGAAAATATATAAGCGAGCCGAGTCCGACAATGATCCACGGCCACGGCCTTATCGCATAGTGCGCGAAATTGAACCACAGGACCGCAAGAAGCGAATGCTTTTCATCCTTGCACGAAAAAAGCCTCTGCGATATAAATCCGCCGCCTTCCCCGCCTCCCCACCACTGGACCAATATAAATACCAGGAATGTTATAACGGCAAGCTGGGATGAGTGCAAGTTCGGGAATATATTTACAAGCTGCGAAGATTCCACGACTTTTGATTGGAGCGGACCGGCATTGGCCGCGTGGGCCGCGGCAACCGCCTTTGAGACAAGCGCTGCAGGACCGCCCGCATCCGCGATTACTATGCCCGCCAGGATTATGCAGCCTGTCATTGCCAGTATGAATTGAAAAAAATCCGTCGCGATAACGCCCCAGAGCCCGGAGAAAAATATGTACACTACGGAAATGACCACAAATATCCAGGTTGAGAACACTTTTGGCCACCCAAGCAGGGTATTTACGATCTTGTACATCGCAAGTATTACCCAACCAAGCACGACCGAGTTCCAGAATATCGAGCGGTAAAACGCGTAAAAGCCCCTTAAGAAGGCGGCGGGTTTGCCTGCGTATCTTATCTCCATAAGTTCGGCGTCGGTTATAAGATTAGACCGCCTCCAGAGCCTTGCGTAAAAGTAAACGCACAAGACCCCGCCCCTGACCCCGCCCCACCAGTACCAGTTGCCCTGGAGCCCGCGCGTCCTGACTATTGCCGCAATGACACGCGGCGTATCAGCGGCAACACTTGTAGCAACGATAGATGTGCCTGCCAGCCACCAGTTCACTGTCCTGCCTGCCACAAAATATTCAATGATCCCCTTGGAGCCTATCCTTGTAAAATACAGGCCGATGGCAATTGAGGCGAGCATATATAAAACTATTATGCTCCAGTCCAGTTTTGATAAAACCATTAATGCGTTGTCCATATTTTATACCATAAACGGATTACAGCGATTACCATTATCCCGGCAATCGCTGTAATCGTTTTTTATCACTGCAATCGTTTTACTTTAAAACCCCCACTCCATCTTGCCGATGAGGCCAAGTACGATCTTTATAGTTATGAAACTCACTATTACCGCGCCTACGCCGAGCCAGAACTTGCCCATCACAAGCCAGCCTAATCCGAAAAGCAGGGCGTAAATACCCACGACGGTCAGCAGCCAGTTCACCGCTTCGGGCCAGCCCAGATGGAGTTTTTTCACATCCTTACATTTTACTGCGATATGGCCCCACCATCCGCCCGGTCGTACGCGCCTGAAAAATTTCTCAAGGTGTTCGTCCGGCTCCGGCGGGGTCACGAACGCCACAAAAAGCGACAGCACCGTGCATACCACAAGCGTTATCACAAGCCGTATCGGATAATAATCAGCCGTATGAAGGAGCGGGATCCCCACAAACTTGCTGAAAAACGGCTGTAAAAGCAGTATCGAAATAACGGCGCTTGATATCAGAGAAGTGATCTCAGACCAGACGTTTATGCGCCACCAGTACCACCGCAGCAGCACTATAAAGCATGTGCCCACCATAAGCGACATTATAAAAAGCCACGCTTCATAGATCGAGCTCATGCAAAGACACGCGGAACCTGCAAGGCAGGTCATGAATATTATCGCGACCCTCGACATAAAAAGATAGTGTTTCTCGGTCCTGTTTTTTACAAGGAACCGCTTGTAGAGGTCGTTTACAAGATATGACGCGCCCCAGTTTATGTGCGTGACCGTGCACGACATGAACGCCGCGAAAAATGCCGCAACCAGCATGCCCCTGAGGCCGTTTGGTAAAAATTTTATCATCATCAAAGGATACGCTGTTTCAGGGTCCGCGATGTTCGGAAAGTATACCAGCGAGCCAAGTCCGACGATGATCCACGGCCACGGCCTTATCGCGTAGTGCGCGAAATTAAACCACAGCACCGCAAAGAGAGAATGTTTCTCATTCTTACACGAGAACAGCCGCTGCGCAAGAAATCCCCCGCCTTCCCCGCCGCCCCACCACTGGACAAGGATAAATACAAGAAACGTGATGATCGCAAGATTGGAGGATTGAAAATTCGGAAAAATATTTATGAGCTGCGTTGAGTCCACGACCTTTGACTGAAGCTGCATCGCGTTAGCGGAATGGGCGGCGGCAACAGCCTTTGAGACCAGGGCCGCGGGCCCGCCTGCGTCAGCCATGACTATGCCGGCCAGGATTATGCAACCTGTCATTGCCAGTATGAACTGGAAAAAATCCGTTGCCAGGACGCCCCACAGGCCCGAGAATGATATATAAATAACAGCAATGCTGACCAGCGTCCATGTTGTCATGACCTTGGGCCAGCCCAGAAGCACATGTACGATCTTATACATCGCAAGTATGACCCAGCCCAGGACAACCGAATTCCAGAACACCGAACGGTAAAACGCGTGAAAACCCCTTAAGAATGCCGCCGGTTTTCCGTGGTACCTTATTTCCATGAATTCTGCGTCAGTAATAAGATTCGCCCTTCTCCAGAGCCTTGCGTAAAAATAAACGCACAAGACACCGCCCATTACCCCGCTCCACCAGTACCAGTTACCCTGCAGCCCTCTTGTCCTTACAATCGATGAGATCGCGAGCGGAGTATCTGCTGCAAAACTCGTCGCGACAATGGATGTACCCGCGAGCCACCAGCTTACCTGTCTGCCGGCTACAAAATATTCCAGGATACCCTTGGAGCCGCGCTTCGTGAAATAGAGACCGATGGATACGGAGATTATCATATAGCAGATAATAATTCCCCAATCGAGTCTGGACAGCGTCATGAGCGTATTGTCCATTCCGAACTTCTCCTTATGAATATATTGTTATTATCGGAGTACCGGATCTATATAGAAACTCTATCCCCTAAAATGGAGGAAGTGGAGCCCCTTGAGCTAAAATATTTGGCTCCCTCCCGAGTCCCCTTTGTTTTCGAGGAGGGGACGAGGGATAAAAGGTTTATACATTATAACATAGATTTAAAAAACCGGGCAAGTAAATTTATGGGAGGTCAAATAGTTTTTACACTCCTGATAGCAGGGCCTCTTGGGCATATACCGGGTTGATAAAGCGCTGCAATTCCATTGGATTTGGATAAACCTTTGCCGCAAGGTCAGCTTCCATCTGGGTTATAAGCCGGCGCTTAAAAGCAACGGCATCCACAATATTTTCAAATTCGATCGAACCTCCGATATGACGGCATGCCATGCCGCCGAGCGCAGTGCCTAAATACGCCGCTTTATCAACAT
>JAPLLL010000082.1:1646-2418 GCA_026387595.1 Candidatus Omnitrophota bacterium | reverse complement strand
TTTATCAACATCCCACCCAAGTAAAAGGCTGAGCACAAGCCCTGCTGTGTGCGAATCGCCCGCCCCTGTTTCCTCCCATACTACGGCATCATTCTTCAGGCCTTTAATAACAGGGATTTGCATCTTCACAATTCTGCCGGTTTTTGGATCGCGATGGGCTACATAGCTTCCGTCCGCGCCTTTTTTCAGGAAAACCGTCTTAACGCCTTTATTGATGAAATAATTCAATATGGTATCTATGTCGTCAGTCCCCACTATCTTGATCGCCTCATATATGCCGTGCGATGTGGTAAGCACGTCTATTAATTTGTATGCTTCTTCATCCTTTGTAAATGCTTCGTTCCATTTTCCTGTGGGATCCGCCGCTGTATCGGCTATTATCTTTATCTTCGGATTAACCGCCTTTACATGCCTTAAAAATTGCGGTAGGTTTTCCATAAAACTCGGCGTAAGCGCCGCGCCTCCGATATGCAGGACATTTGCCTGTCGTATCGCATCGTCAGATATCGCCCCGCTTGTAAGCTTACCGTTGGCGTTTATTGCCTGTATAAAGGTCCTGCCAAGGTCCCCAAAGGACAATACATATGTCACGGAGGTACCGGCCTTATCTGTCTGTGTTAAGTGCTGCGTATTTGTACCCCATCCCGCCAGTTCTCTTATTACCTTATTGCCCGCATCATCTTTACCGAGCACGCCATATGCGTTTACAGCCACGGATGGCGCTGCGCCGTCGACGAGCGGATGCACGACCTGGCTTAACACCCTGCTGGTA
>JAPLLL010000082.1:0-1589 GCA_026387595.1 Candidatus Omnitrophota bacterium | reverse complement strand
CCATTGGGCCAGGTCTTCTTGTAGGTTTGCAATCTTTGCTTGTCCGTCCGGCGTGGTCTCATCCAGCAATGAAAGGGCGTTTAAGCTTGCGCCGTAGCGATCGGATAAATGTCTTGCAAGCCGCTCCTTGTTCCATCCTGCAGGCATGGAGATCATAAATATGCGGTCCTCTATAAAACACCCTGTAGAAATAACGCTTGCGCGCATCGTTTCTACCCGCAGGATATCATCAATATCCTCGTCGGTGAACACCTTGACAAGTCCTCTGTACCTGACATCAAGGCTTAGTCCTTCGCGCATAGTTGTGCGGGCATCGGCAACATTGCCCGAGCCAAAAAGCGCTGCGGCCGCCTTATACCGTCCTTTTGCCGTCTGTTGCGCGGAAATATCCCCGATAAGCTGATAGGTCTTACCCAAGTAATCCAGGGCAACAAGAAATTCGCTGTTATCCCTGAAACCCTCAAGCATCACCGGGCCCCTCCGGTATAATTTTTTGAAAGTATCGCAAAGCGCAAGCGTGTCCTGCAGGTCTGACTCGGTATAGCCCTGCGCTTTTTTAGCGGCAAGCCTGTCATACGCGTCATACGCCTTTTTAAAATCTTCGTAAAAAAGATACCAAACAGCCAGTTCCCTAAGGCCCTCATCCATGGACATGGTTGGCTCAAACCCAAGAGATTTGCGCGCCCTGCTCAGGTCTGCCAATGACTCTTTCACGTCTCCTGATACCATTTGGCTGAATCTGATATTTGCAGGCGTCCAGGTGTATGGTTTTCCCATTTTTGCGGCGGCTTCTTTAAGGCTCTTATCAAGTATATAAATGACGTCCATTAGCCCTACATTCTCGCTGCCGCCGATATTAAAAAGGCGGTTGCCCGGGTCATCCCCCGGTTGATAAGGGGCGTCATCTTTGGGCTTTACCAATGCCAGTTCATACCCCTGTGCCATGTCATATACATGGGTGAAATTGCGCTTTATTTCATTGGCAGTGGCCGCGTCAGGCGCAAAAATGTCTATGGTCTCGCCTTTAGCCATTTTCTCGACCCATGCCCTTATTGACATTGCAATGCGGCCCCTCGGGCCCCATACAGTAAAAGGTATAATTGTTGTTACAAGCAATTCCTCATTACCGGAGCCGGGTTTCATGCTCAGTCTTCTGTAAGATGTGGCCTCGCCTATAACAGCCTCCTTTGCAACAGCATACATGGTTATGGGCCTTTTTGCGTCAGTTTCCACGGAAGGCCTGCCCTGTTCCATTACGCCGCCGTATATCGACGAACTTGATGCCTGGCAGACATGCTTGACTTTATATTTAAGTGCGATTTTAAAAACCTCGGATGTTCCGATCACGTCAACATCAAGATACCGCGTAGGGTCCTCATCCGCATCCCTTACGCCGGCAAGCGCTGCCAGATGAACTACCGTTGTAACAGGGTGACCCTTTGCCTTTTGTTCGAAAAATACCTTGTCCAGCGCCTGGAGATCGCGCACGTCTACGTTACCGTAAAATGTGTAGTTGGGATGGCCGAGGAACCTCTGGATATTTTTTTTTTTTTTATCTCTTTCATAAATGCGTTTCTTTAACAGCTCCG
>JAPLLL010000142.1 GCA_026387595.1 Candidatus Omnitrophota bacterium | reverse complement strand
TTTCGGGCCGAAGAGATAGATGAATATGGCAGTTCCGATCGCGGAGATGCCGATATTGACTATATTGTTCCCGACAAGGATGGTAGTAATGAGCCTGTCCAGGTGCGATACAAGGTTCTGAACGACCTTGGCGTTCTTTACGCCTTTATCTACAAGGTGCCGCAGCCGTATTTTGCTAAGCGATATAAGGGCCGTTTCCGACATGGAACAAAAACATGATCTTATAACAAATCCGGCCAGTACGCAGAGCGGCCAGAAAAACTGATGAATTTTCTCCATTTTTTACTCCGTTTTCTCCAGAACGCCTACCACAAAACCGAATGGTATGCGTATTTTTATAAGCACCGGCACCCTCTGTGCGTCGGTACTAACGTAGATCCAGACCTTGCCCCGTTTTGAGATCACGCCCTTAAAACCCACTTTCGGCACAAGGCAGAATACATTGTGCACGCCCTGCCTGAGGATCTCAAGCGCCTCGGTATCCAGGACGTTCATCGTGGCCTTCCAGTTCTTTTCGTCCGCGTTCACGTCCAGTATCAGGGCGGTATTCGGCTTCACATCCAGCGTCCTGAAATAATAAAAAACGCTTGTCAGGTCCTGCACCCTGTCGGGTATGGTAAACTCTTTTTTGGTTTTATTGGTCAGCGATTCGTAGTAACCTTTGTGGTTTTTCTGGTCAAAGACCACGACCTCATCCGCTTTGTACCGGCCCTCCCGCTGGTATTTCTCGAACCGCAGCGAGCACAGGTCCTTGACATCTATGAAGCTGTGTATCGTATCGTCTATCTTGTAGATCGCGGACATGAAATCGTTCGTTTTCGCAGAGGCGTCGCGGCCGTCTATCTTAACGATCTCCTTTACATGCAGGGTCCCCTCGCCCACGCAGGCGCCCATCCAATACACGCCATATGTCAGCTTTTCCCCGACGCGCAGGAATTTTTGCGCAGGCTCTATCGGGATCTTGCCGGCCTTGGTAAAATTGGAAGTCGCTGCCCGGGCATTGCAGGCAAAAATTAAAATGCTAAACACTAAAACCAAAACTCTTGGATTTATTTTCATGCTTCCCTCAATAATTTTATCGCCGCTTCCGCGACCTCTTCAACCGTTATGGCCATAAGGCACTTAAAACCTGATCTGCAGTCGTGGGCAAGACATCCCGAGCAGCCGGCATCCTTATGCAGCACGATATCCTGTTTTCCTCTCGGCCCCCACCTGCGCGGTGAAAGACCCGGCTGGTTCCTGCCGAATATGGCAATAACAGGCGTACCAAGCGCAACGGCCAGATGGACCGGGCCGCTGTCATTCGAGATAAGCAATGCACCATATGATTCTTTACGTCTTCAATGCAGGATATCGCGCTCTTATCCTCGCCGCTGAAGACAACGATCTTTACGCCGTGAATACTGGCTAATGCGTCCGCAACCCATGCGAATCTTTCGGCCGGCCATCTTTTTGAAGGGCAGCTTGCGCCGGGATGCAACAGGATGAACTTATCCCCGGGGCTGATCTTATTTTTGGAAAGTAGATCGTCAATAACCGCCTCTGCTCCCTTGTCCACGAAGATACGCGGATAAGCCTCTTGGGCCCTGATACCCAAAACCGTCAACAGGTCCAGGTTATACTCCGCCTCGTATTTCATGCCTTCATGCCGCGTATTTTTGATGCGGTCCGTCAGCAAAAAGGCGAAATCCTCGTCATAACCTATCCGCCGAGGGATCCCCGCAAGATATGCCAGGAAATGGGTCCTGTTCGCCGGATCAAGCACTATGGCAAGGTCGAATTTCTTCTTCCTGAGCGCCATGGCAAACCGTATATTCGCGAACATGGATTTGTATTCGCCGTCTTTATCATATATGATGACCTCGTTGATGTGCGGGTTGTTCTTAAGCACAAGCGCTGTATCCGGTTTTGTCATGACAACTATGTATGCCCCCGGGTATGCCTCACGCAGAGCCTTGAACACCGGCGTTGTCAACACGAGGTCGCCCAGGCGGTCCGTCCTTATTATAAGTATCCGTTTATATTGTACCGGGTCCATTGTGTATCGCGTCCCATACTTCATCATCGGATATCTGCAGTATGCATGCCAGGGTATTAAATTTACATTGCGGCTCCCCGCACGGGGAGCACAGCAGCCCTTTTCTTACAACCGCGCTGCGCTGCGCCAAAGGGCCGTATTTTTTGTGGTCCGTGGGCCCGAATATCGCCACTGTCGGGGTATTGACGCTGCTGGCAACATGAAGCGGGGCGGAATCGTTCGTCACAAGAAGCCTGCTCAGGGACAAAAGATATGCCAGTTCCCTGAGGTTAGTGCGGCCCGTTATGTCATAAACCCCGTTGATGCCGGCAGAGGCAATTTCCTTATTTATGGCCGCGTCGCTTTTGTCCCCTATTAAAAGGACCCTGACGCCCATCTTTACGGCGAGCCGTTTGCAAAGATCGATAAATCCTTTTACCGGCCAACGTTTTGTATGGCTCTTTGCGCCGGCTGAAACCGCAACTATCCTGTCGCCGGTAGATATGCCCAGTTCTTTTAACAATAACTTTACCCTGTTTTTATCCGCGTCGTTAAAATAAACCGGGAACCCTGCCTTATCCGTCACGAGCCCGAATTTCTTGAGCCTGGCAAGATGTTTGTCTTTCCTGTGTAAACCGCGCTCATCCCGGGACACCAGCGAAAAGGTGCTGTACCTGGCGCCTGCCAGCACGGGAAAAATGCTGTTACGAAGATCCACGACTAGATCAAATTTCTTTTTTCGCAGGCGCAGCCCGAGTCCCAGCTTCTGGGAAAAACGGGCGCGCTTATCGTATATGATCACTTCCTTAACGCGCGGGTCCTGTTCAAACAGCTCCCTGGCGGCAGGCGAGCCTGTCATCACCGCGATATCGGCGGCGGGAAATTCATTTTTGAGCATGCCAAATACCGGCAGCGTCAGCACTACATCGCCTATATTGCTTAAGGTTATAAATAATATTTTTTTTATTCCATGCATTTTTTATGCGCGTCCAAAACTTTTGCCAGCAGTTTTTTGTGACTCTCTTTGTCCGACCCTGATACCTTCACGGTGTTTACGCAGCCCCTGCCGTATGTCTGCCAGCGCTTAAAGAACGCGCTGCACGGCGCCCCGGAAAAAATAACCGTAGCGGGGACACCCAGGGCAGAGGCAATATGCTGGAACGCGGAATCATACCCTATATAAGCGCTACTTTCCGCTATAAATGCGCTGAAGACCCCGACCCTGCCTTCCCACACAAGAAGGTCGCATTTGATATCTTCCGCTTTTTTTAGATCCCTCTCTTTTAATTCAACCACCTTTTTGCCGGACCGTTTTATAGCCGCGATCAATTTGTTTATGCCCCCTGCCTCTTCGGCTGAACCTTTGTCCAGTATCACCTTTGCCCTGCCGTTAAGCAGGCGCTGCAGCAGCTCCTTTTCAAAGGCCGGAGAAACCCTTTTATTCGCGTTGCCGCCGAAACCGAAATTTATGCTTACGATCGTTCCGGCGCCTTTGTTCCTTCTTAATTGACCTAAGATGCGGCCGGAGGTTTCTTTATCGCTCCGGCTAAGACGGACATAAGGGAAAAGCGCGTCTTTTGTTTCCCCGAAAACGCTGTCGGCCCAGGCAGCTGTAAGCCGGCTTAACCGCTGCAGGGCCGCGCTTGTATAAGAGCGGCTCTCGAAAAAATAATAGTGTTTATCGTTCTTTAAGACCGGCAAAAGCCCGAGCTGGGTAAGCCTTGAATCCGGGTCCACGATAAAGTATCCATCAGCCGCCAGGCCACGTGTTTCCTCTTTTACCGCAGTCAGCACCCCAAGCCACATATTCAGACGCTCCATAACGCCGCCTCTTCTCGGATAATCAAGGCGCAGCAGCTTTATCCTTTGGTCGCCGCCGAAGAGTTCATTTATCTTTACCGAACCTATAAATACTATTTCGGCCTGCGGAAATACCCGTTTAAGCTTTTCTATAATAACGCTTGTAACCGCTACGTCAGAGCCTATGGTAACCCTTGAAAGGATAATGATCTTTTTTATTTTTTCCCTGCCTTGGAGCGGGAACGACTTAAACCGGCTTATCCTTTTTTTTCTCCGCAACATCGCGCCTTCGTTCTTTATCCCGAAATCGTTAAGAGTCCGATCCAGGTTTTTCCCGGCGGGCATGCGCCTGCAGAAATCTATTACCTGCGAGAACATCCTGTCATAGACCATGACCTGTTTTTTGTCAAAAGAATCGCACAGGCCCTCTGTCAGCGTGGTCAGGATGATGCTGCTGCCTAATCTGCGCAGGTTTGCGTTCTTCAGCGTCGCGAGCCTGCACAACAGCGCAATATTGTCCCTTGAGTATATGTTTTTTCTACCTGATAAATTCATGTATCGCCTTTAAAACACCGTCAACCGTTATGGCGTCCATGCACTTGTAGTACTCGCATGCCACTTTATAGCACGGGATATCGCAGTCGCCATGCTCCCTTAACACTGCAAAATCACCTTTTCCTATGGGCCCGGTTATCTGCGGCGACGTGGGCCCGAACAATGCAGCCGTCTTCGCTGTCATAGAAATCGATATATGCATGGGCCCGGAATCGTTCGCAATAACAACTTTCGCCTTTTCCATAACCGCGGCCAGTTCCCTTAAGGTTGTTTTGCCGCAGAGCACGGCCGGTTTTTCCTTCATCAGCGAGGCAACGTGTTCTCCCAGCCTGATGTCGCGGCGCGACCCTGTTATGGCTACTTTTAAGCCGAAGCGTTTTATTAATTCATCCGCAAGTTTTGCGAATTTCCCGACGGGCCATCTCTTGGGCGCCCAGTTACCCCCCGGGTTTATCACGACAAAACGATCTGTTTTTCCTATTCCCGTATTTTCCAGGATGAAGCCGGCGTTTTTCCTGTCCTCATCCGATATAAAAAATTCGTAATCCCTGTTTTTGAGATTTATCCCCAGGGTCTTCCCGAGATTAAGAAATACATCAACCCTGTGCATGTCTTCGGGCGGCGGTTCAACGGCCTCCGTAAGAAGCGCGGCGCGTTTTTTTGTATAATACCCTATGCGCCTGCCTATCCCCGCCAGAAATACGATCAGCGTCCGCGTAAAAGAGCGGTGCAGCAGGATCGCCGTATCGAATCCCTGCGATTTAAGGTATGATACTATCTTAAATTTGCCGATGAGGCCCTTGTGCCTGCCTCCCTCATCATAGATGATGACCTCATCCAGGTGCGGGTTAAGCGTGAGTATCTCTTTGCATCTTGGCACGACCATGCAGGCGATATATGCGTCCGGGAACTTCTGCCTCAATGCCCTTATGAGCGGCGTCGAGAACAGAACATCCCCCAACCAGTTTACGTTGACTACAAGTATCCTGTTAGGCCCCATCAATCGTTATCCTGCCGTTTTTTCATGCCTATGTAATATCCACTGGACTCAACCCAGAATACAGCCAGGTTATTGGAAGTGCGCGTTATCTTGCTGCGCTTCAGGGCATATATGTCATTATTCGGGTATTTCGCGCCGGGATTTGTCGCGACAGCGCCTTTATATCCCGCATCCAGGACCATCTGCCTTGTCTGGCTCGTGAACCCGCCGCCCGGATACGAAAAAAATGTTACCGGAGAACCGGTCATTTCTTCAAGCGCTTTTTTGGAACCATATACTTCTTCCCTGGCCTTCGCGGGGTTGCCTTTTCCCTTTTCGGTTTTCCCGAGCCAGTAATGCGCCTTTGTATGGCTGCCTATCTTTACCTTGCTGTCCGAGAGCATTTGCCGCATCTCGCCGACGGTGAGATACCCCGGGGTGCCCACCGCGTTAACATATACGAATATGGTCGCCGGCAGGTCCAGTTCCTTTAAAACAGGATATGCGTAAAGATAATTGTCCTCGGAACCGTCATCAAAAGTTATGCAGACTGTCTTGGGCCCAACCGGTTTTCCTGATCTTATTATGTCAGCCAGTTCGTCCAGCGAAATAACATTGTATTCGTTGCCCTTTAAAAATTCCATCTGCCGTTTAAAGCTTTCAGGGGTGACCACCAGTTTGCTTTCTTTATCGTTTTTGTCGATGAAATGATACATCAATACCGGCGCTACGTAGATCGAGCGCAAGAACATGCTCACGCCTATGAGCCCGCCTATAAGCACGGCCGATACTATCCCGACCTTCTTTTTATTCATCATACTATCGCTTCCCGGTAAACCGCTTCCACCTTTTTAACCATCTCCTCAACTGAAAAATTTTCGGCCACGAACTTTTGGCCGGTCTGGGCCAGCTGCGCTGCCAGGCCCTTATTTTCCAGAAGCCGCAATATCGCGTCCGCCAATCTGCCCGGGTCTGCCGGCGGCACAAGTAAACCGGTTTGCCCGTCCTTTATTATCGCGG
>JAPLLL010000114.1:10548-14139 GCA_026387595.1 Candidatus Omnitrophota bacterium | reverse complement strand
TGCCGGTTCATTACCGCGACAGCGATTGATCTGGTATCGGCAATAGAGATACTGTATCATTTCTGCGACGACAAAAGCGGCAAAACCATCAGCCTGCGCACGGTGCTGCTTGATAAACAGCACCCCAAAATACAATCGATCGCCCCTATCATCACCGGGGCAGAATGGATAGAGCGTGAGATGTGGGAGATGCTGGGCATAGATTTCACCGGCCACCCGAATTTAAAACATCTGCTGCTTATAGATGACTGGCCCGAGGGTAAATACCCGCTAAGGCATGACCATAAACACGACCACGACGACGAGGAGCACGAGCACAGCCATGAGTCATAAAGTAATCATACCCATAGGGCCGTACCACCCGCTTCAGGAAGAACCAGAGTTTTTCCGCCTTTACGTGGAGGGCGAGAAGGTCGTGGATATAGACATAGTTATCGGCTACATGCACCGCGGTATAGAAGAGCTCTCCGAACACAAGCATTTCGACCAGGTGGCGTTTACCGTAGAGCGTATCTGCGGGATATGTTCCTCAAGCCACCCGTACGCCTATGTCCTGGCAGTGGAAGATATACTGGGCGGGGAAGAAAAGGTGGTGCCTGAAAGGGCGCGTTATATCCGCACGATTATAGAGGAGATGCAGAGGATACACAGCCATATGCTCTGGCTGGGGCTTGCAGGCCATTTTATAGGTTACAATACCGTGTGGATGTGGGCGTGGAAATATCGCGAGCCTATACTAGATATGTTCGAGATGATAACCGGAAACCGCCAGCACTACGGCATATCCAAGATCGGCGGGGTGCGGCGCGACATAAAAGAGGAGCACATACCCGTATTAAAGAAGACGTTGGATGAGCTAGACTCGGCAGTGGATATGTTCAAGGGCGCGGTAACAGATGATCCTGTTATTAAGGCGCGGCTTAAGCACGCAGGTACCCTTAGTAAACAGCAAGCAATCGACTGGTGTGTAGTTGGGCCAACGGCCCGCGCTTCAGGGGTAGATATAGACGTGCGCAGGGACGAGCCGTACGGCGTATATAGCAGGGTTACGTGGGACGTTATTCTTCAGCAGGACGGGGACGTATACGCAAAAACCATAGTAAGGCTGCTTGAGGTCCATGAGTCAATACGGATCATACGGCAGTGCCTTGATAAGATGCCCAAGGGCGAGATAGACGCCGACATAACAGATATCCCCGCAGGCGAAGGCATAGGAAAAGTGGAAGCCCCCAGGGGCGAGTGCTTCCATTATATCAGGTCAGACGGCACTAACAGGCCCGTTCGCCACAAGATACGCGCGCCGAGTTACATGAACGTTGCATCTGATAAGGTCGGGGCCGTAGGCGGGACGATCTCAGACGCGACGCTTACGCTGGCCGCGGTTGATCCGTGCTACTGCTGCACCGAAAGGGTTGCGGTGCTGGATAAGAAAACCGATAAAAAGATCATGACAGGCTGGGATCTTATGAAGTTGTGCCAGGAAAAAACAAGCAAAGTAGCGGCCGAAATTAACAGTCGGGACAGTTTGCGTAGCGACCGCGGCAAACTGTCCCCGTAGAGTGATTATAGCTAAACTGAATAGCGACCAATAAAAATGACTGCAATGTATCCTTTGTTTAAAATCGATCTATTGGGCGGGGGCATTGCCGCGGCAGTAGGCGTATTTTTTATCCTTACCTGCGTATATTCCTTTAGCTTCATGAAGGCGAGATCAGGGCTCATAGGATATTACGGTTATATTTTCCTGAGCGCTGTTGCGGCAGCGGGCGTTGCGCTCGCAAACAATCTAGTCCTGCTTATTGTCCTCTGGGGTTTTCTGGGCATGGGTCTCTATGCACTGGTGAATATGGGCGATGAGGCGTCCAGCGCGGCGGCAAAAAAAATGCTTGTGATCGTCGGAGGAACAGACGCCCTTATGGTGTTTGGCGTAGGCCTGCTGTATTATCTTACAGGCACTTTCCAGATGGACAAGATTCAATTGTCAATTGCCAGTTCCCGGTTGTCAGTTATTGCATATATATGTTTAGCCGTAGCCGCTTTTGCAAAACGGTAACGGCATATCTTCCGGCATCGGTTGATAAATTGCTGGGGATCTATTTATTGGACCGGATATCGCTCGGACTGTTCGCCGCGAACCAGGCCGTAAACATGATCCTGATGATACTCGGCAGCATTACCATCCTGGCCGCCGTGATGATGGCGCTCATCCAGCATAACATGAAAAGGCTTTTGGGATATCACGCAGTGTCACAGGTGGGTTACATGGTACTCGGCATCGGCACAGGCAACCCCATAGGCATTGCCGGCGGTATTTTCCATATGCTAAATCATGCCGTATATAAATCATGTCTGTTTTTCGGTGCGGGCAACGTGGAATACCGCGCAAAGACAACGGAGCTTAATGAGCTTGGCGGCCTTGCGCGGTCGATGCCGTTTACATATATCTCGTTTTTGGTGGCGAGCCTGTCGATTTCCGGCGTGCCGCCGTTTAACGGATTTGTATCCAAATGGATGATATATCAGGGACTGGTAAACAGGATAAATGACGCGGGGCACATAAGCAGGGTCGTGAGTATTTTATGCTTTGTCGCGGCGATGCTTGGTTCAGGCCTTACCTTGGCTAGTTTTATGAAACTGCTTCATGCGGTTTTTTTAGGTAAGGGCAAGAACCGGCAGGCGCGTGAAGTCCCGTGGTTGATGCTGGTCCCCGGCGCGTTGCTTGCGCTTCTCTGTATTGTGTTCGGCGTTTTCGCGTTTGCGGTCCCGCTTAAGTATTTCGTGGTGCCGGTAGTCGCTTCATACAGGGACCTCTCCGGAATGGCTGTGCCAGGGGCATGGTCGCCCAAACTGGCAACGCTGATCATATTATTATCGCTTGTGTTCGGGCTGGCGGTTTTCTATTTCAGCAGGTTAAGGACGGGGCTGCGCCAGGACGAACCGTTTGCCGGAGGCCAGACCTCGGAATCAATCGGGGAAAATACCGTTACCGGCGCGGATTTTTATAATACCGTGAGGGATATTTCGTGGATCGGCGGCATGTATAAGAAGGCCGAGAATGGCCTGTTTGACATATATGAGCAGGGCAAGAAGGTATTTTCTTTGTCGTCCGCATTGCAATACCTGCACAACGGGGTGCTGCCGACATATATGGTGTGGATGCTTATAGGCACCATGATCTTATTCCTGATGCTCTTGGTATAAACAATGGAACTGCATATTATTCTTTCATTCATGATACTTGCAAGTATAGCGGCGATTGAGATAAAGGACCTTATCTCAAGCCTTATCGCGCTAAGCGCGACGGGCCTGGGCCTGTGCCTGGCGTTTTTGATCCTTAAGGCGCCGAACCTTGCCATAACCCAGCTGGTAGTCGAGATACTGTGCATTATCATATTGATCCGTTCTACCATCAACAAGGACCTTCCGCTGGTAAAAGACGGCAGGTGGCTGTTTAATACCGTTGCTACGGTGGCGTTTATTATGACTTTTTTGGTAATTTCTTATTTTGCGCTGAACGAATTGCCGCGCTTCGGCGAACCGATCATGAAAGTCTCCAAAGAGTATCTTGACAACGGCATGAACCTTACGGGT
>JAPLLL010000114.1:0-10457 GCA_026387595.1 Candidatus Omnitrophota bacterium | reverse complement strand
GGGGTTCTGGCGATCACGAGAAAAGTCGGGAAGGTCAGTAATGAAAAAAAATGAACCGGGCATGACGCTGATAGTAAAGACCGTAACGCGGCTTACTGTCGGCCTGATACTCATATATGGTATTTATATAATGCTGCGGGGCCGCACGGGTCCGGGCGGCGGTTTTGCAGGCGGCATCATTATCGCGCTGTCATTTATACATCTTGTGCTCGCCTACGGCAAAGAGGAAGTGCTCAAAAAAATAAACCGCACAAAAGGACTGTTTCTGGCCGTTTCAGGCGGCCTGATATTCCTGGCAGTGACAGTATTTACAAACAGCCGGCGGCTTATCGGGCCTTTTGCGTTCAGCGCATGGCTTACTCCGCTATGCGAGCTGGCAATAGCGCTTATATCCGGGATGGGATTTCTTGTGATATTTTTGGTCCTGGTGATTCTGGCAGAAAAGGACGAACAATGAGCCTTTATTTTCTGTGCTTTGTCCTGTTTTGCGTAGGGCTCTACTGCATAGTAAGAAAGAGAAATATTATCAAGATCATCATGGGCATCGCTATTGTCGAATACGCCGTGAATCTGTTTATTGTTTTATTGGGCTACCGCGGCCAGGGCCGCGCCCCGATACTGGCAAAGGACCAGCCGATCCTGAATATGGTTGACCCGCTGCCGCAGGCGATGGTCCTTACCACTATCGTTATCGGCTTGGCCGTTACCATTGTATTGGTCAGCCTTGCGATAAGGATCTTTGAAAAATATGGCACCTTTGATATCACAAAGATCCGGAAATTAAACGGGTGATTTTATGATACTTCCTTTGTTTGTCATAGTGCCGCTTGCTACCGCGTTCTTGGTGGCGCTTTTCGCAGACAAGATTAAACATCTGGGCGATGTGTTGACAACCCTGGCCGCCGCCTTTTTACTGGGTCTTTCGTTATATGCAGCAATAGCGGTTGGGCACACAGGCGTGCTTGTCGCCATGATGGGCGGTTGGCCGCCGCCGGTGGGTATATGCCTTGTCGGGGATGGCCTGTCCGTTTTTATGCTGGTCATAGTAAATTTAATAGCGTTTCTTGCAATGCTGTATTCGGTAAATTATATGAACCTTTACACCGCTAAATGGAAATTCCACGCCCTGTTTATGCTGATGCTGACGGGGATGGCCGGTGTTATTGTAAGCGGGGACCTGTTTAACCTTTATATCTTTCTTGAGATCGCCTCTGTCGCAGGCTATTGCCTGGTCGCCTTCGGCACGGATGCGCAGGAACTTGAAGCGGCGTTTAGATACGCTATCATGGGTGCTGTCGCCTCTCTTTTTATACTGCTTGGAGTTGCGCTTCTTTATAGTTATACTTCAACGCTTAATCTCGCGGACATGGCGCTGGTCTTGGCCCAAAAAGAGAAGGGCATGGTCATAACCTTTGTATCGGTCCTGTTCCTCGCCGGATTCGGGCTTAAGGCTGCGCTTGTCCCGTGCCATGCCTGGCTTCCTGACGCGCATTCATCAGCGCCCGCCCCCATATCCGCAATGCTCTCGGGCGTTTTTATCAAGACCATAGGTATTTATGCCATGATACGCATATTTTTTAATATATTTGGTATTACAGACGCATACTTATCCGTATTGATGGTTTTAGGAGTGGTTTCCATGCTGGTAGCCGTAGTCCTTGCCCTTGGTCAATGGGACCTAAAGCGGCTTTTGGCGTATCACTCCATAAGCCAAATCGGGTATATAGTCCTGGGGATAGGCCTTGGCACGCCGTTAGGTGTATTGGGCGGGCTATTCCATCTCTTCAATCATTCGGTATTTAAGTCGCTGCTATTTTTAAACTCGGGAGCGGTTGATTACTCCGTCGGAACGCGCAATTTGAAAGAGATGTCCGGATTAAGGGAAAAAATGCCCGTAACCGCGGGTACCAGTTTCGTTGCCTCAATGTCCATCTCCGGCATACCCCCGTTTAACGGATTTTTCAGCAAGTTGATCATTATCTTAGCCTGCATTCAAAAAGGATGCATATGGTACGCCTTTGCCGCTGTGATAGGTTCCATCCTGACGCTGGTGAGTTTTACGAAGGTTCAGAAATACGCTTTTTTCGGAAAATTAAAGGAAAAATATGCGGATATAAAAGAAGTGCCCTTATTTATGAAATTTTCAATGGTGGTTTTGGCCGTAATATGTGTTTTGGCCGGGCTTTTACTGTTGCCCCCGTTTAAATTTTTCCTGAATGATGCGGCAAGGGTATTGTTAGCCGGAAAGGAATATGCCTCGGCGGTATTGACGGCAACCCTTAAATGAGGAACAGGATCATATTATTCATCATAGGTTTTTTTATCTGGATGCTTTTAGTCTGGTCTCTTGACATCCAACACGCGGTAATAGGAATTTTTGTAGCGGCTATGGTTGCCTTTTTGACAGGGGACATGTTCACGAAAAGGCTGCATTATTTTGCGCATCCGGTGCGATACTTCTGGTTTCTTTATTATGTACCGCTTTTTATCTGGGAATGCGCCAAGGCCAACATAGAAAGCACATATAAGGTAATACACCCGGACGTGCCCATCAAACCCGGAATCGTGAAAATAAAAACCTCCCTTAAATCCGATGCAGGCCTTACCTTTCTGGCAAACACGCTTACGCTAAAGCCCGGCACCATGACAATAGACATCGACAGGGAAAACGGCTTTCTGTATGTGCACTGGGCGGATGTAGCGTCACAGGATGTGGAGGAGTCAACGAGAATGCTGTCGCGGCGGTTTGAACGCATACTGGCGAGGGTCTTCGAATGAGAAGACGGCGCTGGCTGGCAGGGTTGACGGGTATAACGATTATCCTTGGGGTCATAATATTCTACCCGTTTCCGTCCCTTCTGGAGTGGCAGTCGCCGTTTCTTAAAAGAGCGTTTTTCATACTTATATTTTCCGCCACATTCGCTCTCTGGCGCATTCTCAGGGGGCCTACCGCATCCGACAGGGCGGTAGCGCTGGACATCCTGGGGATCTTAATAGTCGGGTTTTGTGCCATACTCGGGATCTCGACCGGCAGGGACTGGTACATCGACATAGGCATAGCCTGGGCGCTACAGAGTTTTATATCCATACTTGCCTTGGGAAAATATCTTGAAGGGAAAAGATTTGATGAATGAGTTCATGGGGCTCTCATTTATTATGATCGGCCTTGTGTTTGATTTTTTCGGGTGCCTCGGCCTTGTCAGGTTCCCGGATATATATAACAGGCTCCACTCATCCATAAAATGCGTTACCATGGGCACATGCAGCATACTGTTCGGCCTCTTCCTGTGCAAAGGTTTCACGCCGGCCGGCATAAAGGCGCTGTTATGCATATTGTTCCTGCTATTGACAAGCCCTGTTTCCGCGCACGTGCTGGCAAGAAGCGCGCATAAATCAGGCGTCAAGCTTTGGGAAGGGTCTGTCTGCGATAAATACGCCGAAGACAAAGAAAAAGATGCGATATCCTAAACTGAGAGAACTGGTGGAAGCGATAAAGGCGGTAATAAAAGGGCCGTATACATCGTCTTTTCCCTACAAGCCACACAAGCCGTTTAGCGCTTTCAGGGGCAGGACCGAGTTCCACGAAAAAGACTGCGTGGGCTGCACGGCATGCGCCCAGGTCTGTCCCAGCGGCGCCATCACGTTCAGGGATGAGCCTGCAGCAGGCAAGGCAAAAAGGGTGCTGACGGTCCGTTGGGACCTGTGCATATTCTGCGGCAACTGCCAGGCAAACTGCCTGACCGCGAAAGGGATCATGCTTTCGAACGATTTTGATATATCCACTACGGGTAAAAGGGTTGAGCTCAGGCAGACAATAGAAAAAGAATTAGTACTTTGCGAATGCTGCGGCGAGACAATAGCCCCGTACGACCAGATCGTATGGACGGCCAATAAACTGGGGCCGCTTGTCTTTTCAAATGCCTCGCTTATGTTATTTTACCTCGGCCGGATGTCTTTGGCAGAAACGGACTCCGGCATGCAGATCCCCCGGGATAAAAAAGAGCTAAAAAGGAACGACCGCATTAAGATCCTCTGCCCTAAATGCCGCAGGGAAGCAGTCATAAGATCATAACATGTGTTACGCAATACCGGGTAAAATAGTCGAAATACAGCCGGGCCTTGCTACGATAAATTATTTCGGTGAAACGCGCAAGGCAAGGAACGATTTTTTTAATCTTGCGATAGGCGATTACGTATACGCCCAGGGCGGGCTCGTAATACAGAAGGTCCGCGAAGATGAGGCGTTGTTATCGCTTGAGGCGTGGAAGGAGTTATTTTTTGAATTAAAAAAGAGGGATAACAAGTTAAGTAAATTTTCCGCGGCAGCCTACGGAAAAGTGCCGATCACAAAAGAGAAGGCGCTGGAACTTTTATCGATTTCGGATAAAAAGGAAAAGGAGCTTCTTTTTAAAACGGCAAATTCCATACGGCAGAAAGCCCTGGGTAATGCCTGCTGCGTTCACGGGATAATAGAATTTTCCAATACCTGCGCCGCAGACTGCCTTTACTGCGGGATACGAAGATCCAACACTGCGCTGGCCAGGTACCGCATGACGCCCCAGGAGATAATGAGCGCCGTAAAAGAAGCGGCCGGGCTGGGGTTCAAGGCGTTGGTCCTGCAATCAGGAGAAGACCCTTATTACACCAAAGAGATCTTTGAAAAAATAGTCGCAGAGGTACACAAAGAATACGGCGCGCTTATTTTTTTAAGCGTGGGCGAAAGGGACCGCGATTTTTACGCAGCCATGTTCAAGGCCGGGGCAAGAGGGGTTTTATTAAGATTTGAAACATCTAACAGCGGCCTTTACGCTAAAATAAAACCCGGCGCGTCTTTTGAAAAAAGAATTGAAAATTTAAATTTCCTTAAGGATATCGGGTATCTCATAGCGACAGGCGCTCTTTTGGGCCTGCCCGGCTCAACGAATGAGGACCTGATAGCAGACGTCCTTCTGGCAAGATCCTTCGGCACAGAGATGTATTCTTTCGGTCCGTTCATCCCGCATCCGGAGACGCCGTTACGGGATACGCCGATCGTAGCAAAAGACGAAGTATTTAAATTTATCGCCGTGACAAGGTTAATGGTGCCGGATGCGAAGATACTTGTTACTACGGCGCTTGAAACGATAGGACAAGACGCAAGGCGCTTGGCTCTTATGTCCGGGGCAAATTCTTTCATGCTGAACGTTACACCCATAAAATACCGCAGGCAGTATGAGATCTATAAAAACCGGGCAAATATTGAGGTCGGCCTTAAAGAACAGGTGGAAGAGGCGCTTTCGCTGCTCAAGGACCTTGGCCGCGCGCCGACGGATCTGGGATTATAGCCCCGCCCCGCCCGTCATTGCGAGGCCGCCGTAGGCGGCCGAAGCAATCTCAATGGCGAGCTCGGAACGTGCTGCGCAATTCTTGATATGGAAGATCGTAAAGGATATATTTACTTAATGATGAATAAACAAAATACTGTTATTTATACAGGCGTTACTAGCAATTTACAAAAAAGAATTTATGAACACAGGGCAAAAATAAGAGAGGGTTTTACGACGAAATATAATGTAACTAAACTAGTGTATTATGAGGTATTTGACGACATAGTGAGTGCAATTACTCGAGAAAAGCAGATCAAGAGTGGTTCACGGCAAAAGAAATTAAATTTGATTAAAAGCATGAACCCGGCTTTCAAAGATTTATACAATGAATTATGAGATTGCTTCGCCCCCGCCTGCGGCGGGGGCTCGCAATGACGTGAAAGTATGAAAACATTTATTAATGACATAAAGATCTCAAGGATTATTTCAAGGGCCAAATTTTCAAAAGCCAAAGCAAGGGGTATTATAAAAAAAGCTTCCAGGCTTAAGGGCCTTAGCCTCAATGAGACTGCACTGCTTCTTAACTGCAATGACCCGGGTTTCCTAAAAGAGATCTTTAAGGCGGCAAGAGAGATTAAAAATCGCATCTACGGAAAAAGGGTCGTGCTGTTTGCGCCGCTCTATCTTTCCAACAAGTGCGTGAACGACTGCCTGTATTGCGGTTTCAGATCATCAAATACGACCATGAAAAGGAAGACGCTGACATTTGCTGAAATAAAAAAAGAGGTTGAAGCGCTCCAGCAACAGGGGCATAAAAGGCTGCTCCTGGTTGCGGCAGAAGGCCCGGATTCGAAAACCGATTATCTGGAAAAAGTAATAAATATTGTTTATAAGGTCAAAAAAGGAAAAGGCGCCATACGCCGCGTAAATATAAATGCCGCGCCGCTGACGCTGAAAGAGTTTAAAAGGCTTAAGAAAGCGGGCATAGGTACTTACCAGCTGTTCCAGGAAACATATCACAGAAAAACCTATGGACTTATGCACCCAAAAGGCCCCAAATCGGATTTTGAGAAAAGATTATACGCGATGGACCTTGCCCAGGAGGCAGGCATAGACGATGTGGGCCTGGGCGCCCTTTTCGGGCTTTATGATTATAGGTTTGAAGTACTGGCGCTGCTCTGTCATGCGCATCATCTGGAGGCTAAATTCGGCGTGGGGCCCCATACGATATCCGTTCCGCGGATAGAACCCGCCTCAGGCGCGCCGGTTTCATTAAAACCGCCGTATCCTGTCTCCGACCCGGATTTTAAAAAGATCGTGGCAGTACTACGGCTTGCTGTTCCGTATACGGGTCTTATACTTACCACAAGGGAAAGCGCCGCCTTCAGGAACGAGCTTCTTAGGCTGGGCATATCCCAGATCTCCGCGGGTTCCAGGACCAATCCGGGCGGCTATGCAAAGGGAAAGGATGCGGGCCAGTTCTCCGTAAGCGACAACCGCTCCCTGGAACAGGTTGTGGGCGACATCATCAAAATGGGTTTCATACCGAGTTTTTGCACTGCCTGCTACAGGAAGGGCCGCACAGGAGAGGATTTTATGGACCTTGCCAAACCGGGCGACATACAGGATTTCTGCCTTCCGAATGCCCTGCTTACATTTAAAGAATACCTGCTGGATTACTATAAAGCCCTGCCTCAGCAGGCAAAAGCACTTGTAGACAAGGAGATCAAGGGCATTTCCAGCCCCGCGATTAAAAAGACCACCCTGGCCAGGCTAAAAGAGCTGGAAAATGGCAGGCGAGACCTCTTTTTCTGATTTTTTCTTGACAGCCTGCCTTATGATGATATATAATCTTACTACAAGAACCGGAGGGAGGGATTAATATGGCAATAAAAAGTTTCAGACGCAATTCAACAAAGAGGGCATCTCAGGACCAGCTCAATAGCGAGGTCACGCAGCTTGCCTACCAGATGTACGTTGACCGCGGCTATCAGAGCGGCAACGACATGGACGACTGGCTGAAGGCAGAGCGGATAGTAAAAGCAAGATATAACCTGGATTAAAAGGTAATTTAGAGGATCTTTGTTGCTCCATCAGAAGTTTCTTGAGACTGCAAAGAACTTCTCTGGAAAAACAGCCCTACAGATAAGACAGGCCGCAGGCGAGTATAGGAAATATACCTATGCGCAAGCCTCCGGCCTTGCAAGGTCTGTAGGGTTTTATTTTATCGAGCACGGCATACAAGCGCAGGACAGGATAGCGATGATCCTGGAGAACGGGCCTGAGTGGCCCGTTTTTTATTTTGGGATACTATTGGCTGGCGCTACCGCCGTGCCGATAGACCCGCACCTTACCGAACAGGAGATAAGCAACATATTGGCGGATTCAGGGGCAAAGATCGTAATAAATAAGAATACCGCGGACGAAATTTTGAAAAACCTTGAACCCTTGAACCCTGATTTTAAATTTCCTCCGATTGATAGCGATAGCCCTGCCTCCATCCTCTATACTTCCGGAACGACCGCAGTGCCCAAAGGCGTGGTCCTTACACACCGCAACTTCCTTGGTAATCTTAACAGCGTATCCGGCCTGAAAATATACAATTGCAGGGATAATGTGCTTTCAATACTGCCGCTGCATCATTCGTATCCTTTCATGGCGACGCTGGTGATGCCTTTATTGACCGGGGCCACTGTTACATATGTTCCGACCCTGAAACCGGAAGAGATATTATCAGCCATGAAAGAGACCGGAGTTACGATCCTGGTGGGGGTGCCGCAGCTTTTCTGTTATTTCCCGCAAGGTCCGGCATAATTTCGGGAAACGCCTGCGGTTTTTCGCAAGCGGCGGAGCGCGGCTTGACCCCAAAGTCGCAAAGGGCCTGTCAGGGCTGGGATTCAAGATCCTGGAAGGTTACGGCCTGACCGAGACCTCGCCGATTGTCACATTTAATCCTGTGCGTAAACAAAAATTCGGTTCCGTAGGCATGGTTATTCCCGACGTGGAAATCAAGATTTTAAATCCGGATAAAAACAAAACAGGCGAGGTTTTGATCAAAGGGCCGAATGTGATGAAGGGCTACTATAAAAGACCCAAGGAAACAGAAGAGGTCTTAAAAAGCGGCTGGTTTTATTCAGGCGATTTTGGCCACATAGATAAAGACGGTTATTTATTTTTAACCGGCAGGCTAAAAGAGATAATAGTACTTAGCAGCGGCAAAAACATTTATCCGGAAGAAATAGAAACGCATTACCAGAAATCGCCTTTTATCAAGGAGCTGTGTGTACTGGGTATTTTAAAAGAAGGCGCAACCGAAGAATTAGGCGCTGTTATAGTCCCGGATGCGGAACATTTTAAAAAAATAGGCGAAGTAAACATAAGAGAAAAGATCAAGTGGGAACTTGAAACCCTTTCAAAAGAGATCGCCGCTTACAAACGGATAATGGGTTTTACAATCACAAAAACTGAGCTCCCGCGCACAAGGCTGGGGAAGATAAAGCGGTATGAAGTGGAAAAAGTATACAAGGACCAATTTGCAGACCGCGGCCCGCAGGTCGCCGATCACCGGCTTAACGACGGAACCCAGGTAATTTTAAATACCGATGTAGGTAAAAAAGTAGTCGAGTTCTTAATCAAGGCCAAAGGAATAAAAAAATCTATCAATGCTGACGACCATCTGGAACTCGACCTGGGTATTGATTCTCTGGGCAGGGTAGAGCTGGCAGTGGGTCTTGAAAAAGTCTTTGGCATAGGCATACCTGATGAAGATTTCTCAAGGATCTTTACAGTCAAGGATATTATAGAAAAAATTTCAGAGTTTATCCTGAAGAAACCCGGCTCCACCGCCGGCCGCGAAGTTTCCGATGAAACGATGTGGAAGACTATTTTGCAAAAAGATCCAAAGGAAGACATAAAGGCGAAGATAGACCTGGCGCCTAATTTTTTCGCCAAAACGCTGGCGTTTTTGGGAACTAAGTGTTTATATGTAATATTCAAGATATTTTTCAGGCTTAAAATTGAAGGTGTAGAAAATATTCCGAAAGAGGGCCCGTTTATCCTATGCCCCAACCACTCAAGCTACCTTGACGCCTTTATCGTTGCCGCATCAGTGCCGCATAAATGCGAGCTTAACCTATTCTTTATGGGTTTTAAAGCGTATTTTATACAGCCTGTGATCAAGAACCTGATCAGGCTTATGCGCGTTATACCGGTTGATCCTGCGGCAGAGCTTATCGGCGCCATGCAGGCATCGGCCTTTGTCATACACAACAAAAAATCCCTCTGCATATTCCCGGAGGGCAAGCGTTCTATTGACGGCGAGGTCAAGGAATTAAAGAAGGGGATAGGTATTTTGGCAAAGGAACTTAATGTTACGCTGGTGCCGGTCTATATCAAAGGCGCCTTCCTTGCCTGGCCAAGGGGCCAAACGTTTCCCAAGCCGCACCCAATCAAAATAACTTTTGGGAAACCCATAGAACATCCTGTGGGAAGCTATGAAAAGATAGCACATTTCTTAAGGGAAGCGCTGCTTGCCCAAACCGCATAATAATATTTGTATTATGTCAAAGTAATGGTATAGTTAGGTAAATGGTCATGGGATTTAAAAAAATTAAGACTATAATTGAGGAATGCAAAGAATTTGCATCCTGGGAGAAGGTTCTTCGCCTGAGGCCGGAGGCCTTCTGGGTTTTCGTAACCCAGGTCGGCATAGTGGTTGCAGGACTTATAGGCGTAAAAATGCTTACCAATCTCCTGGGTCCTTCTGAATACGGTCGCCTGTCAATCGCTAATACAATGATAGCGCTCATAGGGACTAGTTTTTTTGTTCCATTCAGCCAGGGCTTATTGCGTTTCTGGTCGATTGCTAAAGAGCGCGAGAATTTAAACGTTTTTTATAGTGCAGAAAGAAAAATCTCGCACCTTTTATTTTTTGGAGCGCTAACAGTAGCCGTAGTTTTATTTTTAATTGCACAATATACAAGCTCCTTAAACGGTTCTTTGCTTGTTATTTTAGCGCTTTTGACAGGGACAATAAGCGGGCTCATAAGCCTTAAAACCGGTATTTTTACCGCCAACCGCAGGAGAGCGGCGGTAGCCCTGTTAAGCATTGGCACCTTTTTATTCCGGCCGTTGCTTGCTGCTGCGCTCATT
>JAPLLL010000048.1:36883-38739 GCA_026387595.1 Candidatus Omnitrophota bacterium | reverse complement strand
GCCGCTACCCTTAATAATGTCGCGATAGACGCGGACGTAAGCGCTTCCGGAGACAGCACAATTACTCTCGCTGCGTCAGCGGGTAATGTCAATATTGCTCAGTCTGTAGCTTCCGCGGTGACCTCAGCTGATGGCAAGGTTGATATTGACGCAGGCACAGATGTTCTGATTGGAACCGCAACTAAAATCGGCCAGGTAGTTACCACTGGATCAGGCAATGTTGATATTGATGCCGGCGCAGCCGGTAATATTACGATTGCCGGGGCTGGTTCGCAGGTTAATGCCGGCGGAGCAGTAAATATAGGCCAGACCGTGCTTACCTCTAATAATATCAATGTGAGTAGCGGTGCCAAGGTTCAGGCAACAGGCAATATCACGGTTGACGGCGACGTAATCACCGTAGACAATACTCCTTCTGAGATAATCAGCACTGCCGGAAATATTGATTTGCAAACCGGAAGCGGCGCGATTAATCTTGAGGGTAATATCACTGCGATTGGCAATACCGTTACTTTAAATGCTGCTACTCAGATTCTTGATACCACCAGCGGCGCTACTGATATTAGCGCCAAGACCTTAAGCGCAACAGCAGGTACCGGGATCGGCACGACAACCGGCAATGCTGCCCTTGATACTGACGTTGATTTTATTAGTCTCGCTTCTACGGCTACGGGAGGCATTTATATACTAGAAGAAAGCGGAGTAACGTTAACCGACGTTAAGACAACTACCAGTGGTTCAATTGATATTACGACTGGAGCCGTGACTGCAGGAAATGCAGTAGTAACCAGCGTGGTTGCGAATGGCGGATCTTCTAATGTGACGATAACTGCTACCTTGGGCGATATATATGTCGGCACCGTAACGGCTACGGGTGATACCGCAACCATAACATCAGCCGCCGGCTCTATCTATGACGATGACATAAATACCACAAAGATCACCGCGGCTACCATCGACCTTGACGCTGTCGCGAATATAGGCACCTACGGAACTACCGGCGATATTGACACCGCCGGTGATGTTGCCGGCGTTGGTACGACCATAACTGCCGATTCAAGCGGCCCGGGCAATATTTATATTACTGATGATGACGCGGTAACATTCCAGACCGTAACCACTAATGACGGCTCAATCACGCTTGCGGCCGCCAGGAGCGCTGCCGGTGACATGACAACAGGCACTATTACTGCTAGCGGCGGTAATGTTACCCTTGAGACTATGGATGGAGGGAGTGCTACTAACGATATCGTAATAAGCGGACCGATCACCGCAAGCGGCTATGACGTAAACCTTATTTCGGATTATGACGTAGTTGACAGTTATGCCGGTGGTACTGATATTACGGCCACCAGCCTGTATCTGCAAGCCGGGAATTCAGTAGGTGCTAGCGGCAACTATCTGGATACGAGAGTTTCAACTATCGACGACTATTATACAGGCGGGTTCAATGTTGAGAACGCCATATATATCAGCGAATACGATGGCGTGGACCTTGGTTATATTGAGGGGCTTTCAACCAATAGCGGCGATATCGCGATCACGACCAACGCTACCGGCGACGGCGACCTTGTCGCAAGCAGCGTGAGCGCAGGTGGCGCCGGGGACATCTACCTTACCTCGCAGGCCGGCGCAGGCGGGACGAACAATATCCAGGTTGGATATGTCAGCGCCCTGTCGGATAACGTCACATTGATTTCGGATAACAACATAGCGAGCGAATACTTTGATCCATATGTAAATGTGTACGCCAATATCCTTTACCTCGAGGCGACAGGCTATTGCGGGACCTCGGGTACCGACGCGGGTATCAATACAGATGTCGCCTATATCAGCAACAGGACTGGCTCGACAGT
>JAPLLL010000048.1:17268-36850 GCA_026387595.1 Candidatus Omnitrophota bacterium | reverse complement strand
ACAGTTGTTGGCGGCGCCATCTACATAAATGAAAGCAACGGCGTCACGCTCGGCGCGGACGGCACCAATACCTACGGCCTGACCAGCACCACTGGCCCTATCTACATTACCGCTGCCAATACCGGAGACGGAACATTGATAGCCGGCGCTGTTACCGTGGCTACGGATAACGCCAACGGAATCACGCTTGTTACTAATGAAGGCGCAGGCGGGCTTAATGATATTCAGCTCGGCCTAGTTACTGCCGGCACGACATCAGCGGTCGTAACGCTTGTTTCCGACAACGATATTACGGATAATGACGCGGCCGTGGACATAATCGCATACGGATTACTTTTAGAGGCAGGCGGCAGCGTAGGCAGTACCAGTGATTATGTGGATACTACTGTTACCACTATCGATGACAGAAGCGCAAGCGCTAATGTCCACAATAACATCTATATTAACGAGACCAATGCTGTAACCCTTGGCGCCGTTAACGGTTTAACTACGGATATTGGAGATATAAAGATCATTGGCGCCGCTACAGCGGCCGGGGATATGACTGCCACTAATGTTACCGCGGGCGACGACGGAGATATTTATTTAACCACTACCACTGCCGGCAGCAATATTAGCGTCGGGCTGATCACTGCGCTCGACGATGATGTTTATCTTAACGCCGCGGCTTCCATTACCGATGCTGACACTACTGCCGTTGACATAGTAGCCGGCGGCCTCTATCTGCAGACAGGCACCGGAAGCGTGGGGGCATCCGGAAATTATCTGGATACCAAGGTTGCAACGATTGACGATTATGCCACGAATACTAATGTCGCGACTGATATTTACATCAATGAATATGACGGCGTCAATCTGGGCAGCCTTACCGCAACCAGCGGCTTAAGCACTGACGCCGGTAATATTTATGTTACCTCTAACGCTACAGATGACGGCACATTAACCGCCACATTAGTTACTGCCGGCGGAAGCGGCGACATCTACCTGAAATCACAGATAGGCCAGGCCGCTACAGGAGATATAAATGATATAGCGGTCGGTCTGATTACCGCGGCAAACGATGATATCTACCTGGAATCCGACGATGATATCATCGACCTTAATCCTGACGCCGTAATAGATGTGGTTTCCAGCGGCCTATACCTGTCGTCAGTCAACGGCACGGTAGGCGGCAATGGCAGCAACTTAGAGCTCGATACTCAAGTTGACACTATTGATGATCTAAGTGCCACCAAGAATGTTTCCGAAGGCATCTACATCATTGAATACGACGGTGTAAACTTAGGTAGCATCACTTCTACCGGCTTGACCACTGATACCGGTGACATTGATATCACTGCTGCCAATGGCGCAGCCGGAACCCTGACCGCGACACTTGTTACCGCGGGAGGGGCGGGTAATATTCTTCTTACCACGCTCGACGGCGGCTCAGCCACTAATAATATAGCCGTTGGCCTGGTTACGGCATCCGGCGATGACGTCTCACTCGTTGCCGATGGCGCCATTACTGATGGTGATGCGGCCGTGGATATTGTGGCCAGCGCTTTATATCTGCAGTCCGGCACTTCCGTTGGGGCCCTTTTAGATTATCTTGATACGCAGGTTTCCACTATCGATGACTACACCGGCGGCACTGTCGGCACCGACCTTTATATAAACGAATATGACGGAGCAACCCTTGGCAGCCTGAACACCACTACCGGCTTATCAACTACAAATGGTGAAATAAGGATCATCGGCGCAGCCACGGCTGCCGGAGATTTGACCGCCAAAGTGCTTACCGCCGGCGGCACAGGCAAGAATATTTACTTAACTACTACTAATAGCGGCGGTAGCAGCACTAGCAGCATCGGCTTAGGCTTAGTTACTGCCACCGGAGACGATGTTATCCTTGATTCAAATTATAATATTACCGACTCTGACCTTGATCTCACGGTAGATGTGGCGGCAGACGGTTTATACCTTGACGCCTTAGGCAGCGTCGGCGGAAGTACCGCCGCGGCAAGGATCGAGACCACGGTCAGCACGATTGATGACAGGACCGTCACGGATAACGTGACGGGCGATATCTATATCGGCGAGACCGACGCCGTTACGCTTGGCGGTATAAACGGCTTGACGACTGATGCGGGTTTAATCGATATTACCGCGGGAGGGACTATCAGCGTCGGGACAATAGCCGCCAACGGCGGTCACGGCGTAACCTTGAACGCGACTGGCGGTGATATATTGGATGCAGGCGGCGGCTCAATTACTTCCACTGCCGACGCGGTTTTAAAAGCAAATGGGGTAATAGGCACTATCAACAACCCGATAGCCGTAAATATTAACGGCCACTTATCGGTTTGGAGCAACTCTCTCCAGGATGAAGTTTCCGTTAATCTCAAAGGTACCATTAATGCCGATTACCATACGCAACGCAGCGACCTTCTGGAGTCGGCTTCTCCGGGCTTGGTAATATTAAATAATCAGTTAATGGGCGGAGGCAATTACGGAAGCGGCAGCATTAAAGGAAGTATCATGAGTTACGGTTTTGGGTATATTGATATAGTCCGTAATGACGTTAACGCCGCGTTCTATGAAGCAGACCTTCAGCCATGGGGGCATAAACTTATGCAGTACTGGATCTTGAAAGAAGGCGCGAGAATAGACGACAGGTTCTTGAGCGCGCTGCCGGCTGTAATAGATGTATCGCAGCTTAACCTGCCGGCGCTGCAGGCGGACTTGGCCAACACAGCGAATTATTATATGATTCGCTCGCTGAAATAAAAAAAGGGGGTTTATAATCATGAAGAGATTATTTGTTCTGCTGGTAGTAGTGTTTTTTGTGTTTGGGTTTAGCGTATACGCGTCCGCGGCGCCGAAGGAGGAGCAAAAAACGACTGCGGCTGCCGGCACCCAACAATTTAAGCCCAAAGAAATAAAGATGGACCGTAACCATGACGGCATTTATAACGATAAAGGCGTAGTTACCAGAGTTGAGAATGATGCCAAAGGCGACGGCAAGATAAACGAGTGGATCTATTATGAAAACGGGATACCGGTAAAAGCCGAAAAAGATACGACCGGCAGCGGCAAGCCCAACATGACGCTTTTTTATGATACTAAGGGCCAGATCATAAAGAGCGAAGCGGACACAAAAGGCACGGGCAAGATAGACGAGTGGGTTTATTACGAAAATGGCAAGCCCGTTAAGGCGGAAAAAGATACCACAGGAAGCGGCAAACCTGATACCTGGGTAACTTATTAAAGGATAAGATTTAACAAACCTTACAGCCCTCTCTTTAAAAGTGAGGGCTGTTTTTATAAACAAGTTGACAAAAATGCCCAAGTTGGATAAAATAAGCGTTTAAACTTAAACAAAGGCAGTAAAAGTTGTGAGAATGATATGAATAAAAAGGGAATAGGAGACGTTGATATTAAAAACAAGCGTGTCCTGATGCGCGTTGATTTTAACGTGCCGCAGGATGACAAGCTTAACATAACCGATGACACAAGGATACGGGCCGCGCTTCCGACGATAAAATATGCGGTTGACAACAACGCAAAGATTATCCTTATGAGCCATCTTGGCCGGCCAAAAGGCGGACCCGAGCCGAAATACAGCCTGAAACCGGCAGCGGAAAAACTGGCTCAGCTCATCGGCAAAAAAGTCACCATGGCCCCGGATTGCATAGGGCAGGCGGTAAATGGTATTGTAAGCGAGATGAAGCCCGGGGACATTGTCCTTCTTGAGAATGTACGGTTCCATAAAGAGGAAGAGGCAAATGATCCGGTTTTTGCAAAGGAGCTTGCTTCGCTCGGGGATGTTTACGTAAACGATGCGTTCGGGACCGCGCACAGGGCCCATGCCTCAACAGAAGGAGTTACTAAATATTTGCCGGGCGTGGCCGGGTTCCTGGTCCAGAAAGAGATCGAATATTTCGAGAAGGCGCTTGAAAATCCGCAAAAACCGTATGTGGCCATTCTGGGCGGGGCAAAGGTGTCCGACAAGATAGAGGTTATAAAAAACCTTATGAAAAAGGTTGATGCCATTCTGATCGGCGGAGGGATGGCGTACACATTTTTAAAAGCGCAGGGCGTTGAGATCGGGAATTCAAAGCTTGAGGCCGATAAGCTGAACCTTGCAAAGGAGATCTTAAGCGAGGCCCAGAAGCGTAAAGTAAAAATACTGCTGCCTGTGGACCACGTGGTTGCTGCGAAACTGGATGCCGCGGCAGACGCGAAGGTCACGCCGGATAACGCGATCCCGGCAGGCATGCTCGGCCTTGATATCGGGCCCAAGACAGTAAAATTTTTTTCACAGGAACTTAAAAGCGCAAAGACGATCGTATGGAACGGCCCGCTTGGCGTTTTTGAAATTGATAAATTTGACAAGGGCTCAAGAGAGATCGCGAAGGTGATCGCGGGGTTAAAGGCCACAAGTATTATCGGCGGAGGCGACACGGCCGCGGCTATCGCAAAATTCGGCCTGGAAGACAAGATGTCGCACATCTCAACAGGCGGGGGCGCGTCACTGGAATGCCTGGAAGGCAAGATATTGCCGGGTATCGCGGCGCTGCAAAGTAGCGACCAGGCTTGACAGCCGGGACAGTTTGCAGAGAGACCGCAGCAAACTGTCCCACAGAGTAATGAAACTGAGTAGCAACCACAACGAATGGTTGCAAGGATTGGTAAACAATGAGACGTCCAATAATTGCAGGCAACTGGAAACTTAACAAGACCATCCCTGAGGCGATCGAGCTGGTTAACGGCCTCAAGCGCAATTTATATAAGATCGAGAATGTCGACACAATTGTCTGCCCGCCATTCACGGCGCTCAGCAGCATAGCAGAGATCATTTTGAGCTCCAATATCAAATTAGGGGCCCAGGACCTTTTCTGGGAGGAAAAGGGAGCGTTTACAGGCGAGGTTTCAGGCCCGATGCTGAAGGATGCAGGCTGCAGCTTTGTCATTATAGGGCATTCGGAGAGGCGCCAGTATTTCGCAGAGACAAACGAAACCGTTAATAAAAAGCTGAAAGCAGCCCTGAAGGCCGGCCTTACGCCTATCGTTTGCGTCGGAGAAAAACTTGCGGAACGCGAAAGCGGGAAAACCTTTGACGTAGTGAAGGACCATGTTGTAAGCGGCTTTAAAGAGATCGGCGATGCCGACGCCCGCAAATGTATAATTGCATATGAGCCGGTATGGGCCATAGGCACCGGCAAGACCGCTACGCCTGAACAGGCGCAGGAGGTCCACGAGTTTATACGGAATCTATTTTCGAAACTTTATTCAAGCCAAACCGCCTCTTTGATCCGGATCCAGTACGGCGGCAGCGTTACCCCGGAAAATATAGCCGCCCTGATGGCGAAACCGGATCTGGACGGCGCCCTTGTGGGCGGGGCAAGCCTTAAACCGGATTCATTCTCAGAACTGATAAAAAAGACAAGCGAGGTAAAGGCAAAATGATATATATTGCGGTAATAACAGTGCACATTATAGCGTCTCTAATCCTGATATTGGTCATCCTGCTGCAGGCGGGCCGGGGCGGCGGTTTAAGCGAGACATTCGGCATGAGTTCTACCCAGTCATTTTTCGGGACATCCGCCACCAAATTCCTGCAGCGCTCAACTGAGGTCGCAGCCATAGTTTTTCTGTGTACGTGCCTGGGGCTTACTGTCCTTTCCACTAAGAGGTCCCGTTCCCTTATGGAAGACACCCGCCTGCGCAAAAGCATAGAGGATATCGTAAAAGAAGATCAAAAAGCGCCGCAACAGCAGCAGGTGCCTCAGCAGGATACTGCGAAACCGGTAACCGAGACACAGCCGGCGCCTGTTTCAAAATAAAGCGCTTTATTATGGCGAATCGCTCAAATAAACATATTATACGGCCGCTATTAGCGATAATGACGGCCGTTTTTATTTTTACCTCCCTTACGGCAGCCCAGCAGCAAGCAAAGCCCCAGGTACCGCAAAAACCCGTGCCGATTTACGGCGATGCTATAATCATTGGCGCCTTACATGAACCGGACATATTGGTACCCATACTTGCTCCGGAAGGCACCTCACAGGATATAGTCGGGCTTTTATTTAACGGCGTCACAAAATTTGACAAGGATTTGAACGTAATACCTGACCTGGCCCAAAAATGGGAGATATCGGACGACGGCCTGACGATAACATTTTATTTAAGGCAAAACGTGCGCTGGCACGACGGCAAGCTGTTCACCGCCGACGACGTAAAGTTTACCTACGAGAAATTGATCGACCCTGATATAAAAACTCTTTATTCCGGTGCCTTTGGAAAAATAGCGGAATTGAAGACACCGGACCGTTTTACCGTGCAGGTTGTCTACAAGGAACCGTTTTCGCCGGGCCTTGCGGATTGGGCCGTGAAGATCATGCCGAAGCATATCCTTGAGAACCAGGACCTCAATGCGGCAGAATTTTCAAAAAATCCCGTCGGAACGGGGCCGTATAAATTCAAATCCTGGAAACCGGGAGAGAGGATCGACCTCGAATTTAACCCGGATTATTTTGAAGGCAGGCCCAGCATAGACAGGGTTGTCTATAAGATCATGCCGGACCAGGCCGCGATGCTGACAGAACTGAAATCGCAGACGATAGACATGATGCAGCTTACACCCGGGCAGTACAAACAGGAAACGGACGACGACGCATTTAAAACCAGTTTCAATAAATTCCGATATCCGTCATTAAGGTATACCTTTATAGCCTATAACCTGCAGGACCCCAGATTTAAGGAAAGGTCCATAAGGCGCGCGGTCAATTCGGCATTGGACCAAAACGCGATCGTAAGAGACGTGTTAATGGGCTGCGGCAGGGTGTGTACGGCCCCGTTCCCTCCGGACGGCTGGGCGTACAATAAGGAAATAGCGCCGATGAAATGCGATAAGAGATGGGCGAAGATGCTTCTGGAACAGGCGGGCTGGCGCGATACAGATAAAGACGGACTGATCAATAAAAACGGCAAACCCTTTGAATTCACCCTTCTTTTTAACGAAGGTATCGAAGAACACAAGGCGGTTGCGGATATCTTTCAGAAAAAGTTGTCGGAATTAGGGATAAGAGTCAACATAAAGGCCTTAAGCGCAAGCGATCTCCAGGAGAAAGTTTTAAATAAAAAGGAATTCGAGGCCGCTATCCTTGAGCGCAGCTTCCCAAAGGATCCCGAAGGTTACGCGGACGGCCTCGGCTTTATTACGTATAAAAGCGAGATGATAAAAAACCTTTTAGAAAAGGCGCGCCGCTCTTTTGACCAGGAAAGCCGGGCCTCGTTTTATAAAGAGATACACCGTATAATCGACGCGGAGCAGCCGCGCCTTTTTTTGTATACCCCTGACCAGCTTCGCGCCGTGCATAAACGGTTCCGCGGCCCCCGCCCCGGCTTAAACGGCATGCTCTATAACATAACCGATTGGCGCGCGCCGAAGGCCGAACAAAAATATCTGAAACAACCCGCCCAGTGAACAGAAAATTCTTCTGGATCTTTGCACTAAGCAGCTCTGTTTATTTTACGCAGGGCATAGAGTCGCTTCCTTCCCAGGGCCTGTTTTATTACCTGAAAGAAACGCTTGGTTTCTCCCCCGAAAAGATCATGGTCATTTCAAGTGTCACGATCTTTGCGTGGCTCGTAAAGCCGCTGATCGGGTATACAATAGACAATTTTTTCGGAAAACGACCCTGGATCTTTATATCGCTTTTCCTTGACATAGGAATCGTATTGCTTTTGGGATTGGTTTCGTTCCCTATAGCGATCCTGGTTGCCCTTCTGATATTTAATTCCTCGAACGCCGCGTTCCGTGACGTGGCAGTGGACGGCATAATGTGCGTTGAGGGGAAAAAATACACGATGACGGGCAAGATCCAGAGCGTCCAGTGGATCTCGATTTCCGTCGCAGGCATGTTTTCCGGCATAGGGGGCGGGTACATTGCGGAAAAATGGGGGTATAAAGCGGCGTTCCTTGCGCTTATCCCGGTGTATATCCTGGTCGGCGTTATNNNGGCGTGCGTTCCCATTTTGCCCTGGAGCTTAAAAAAATATTCGCTGATAAAAGGATGCTTATCGTGGGCCTGTTCATATTCCTGTACAAATTTTCCCCGTCGTTCGGCACCCCGCTTTTTTTCATGCAAAGGGATGTTTTTAAATGGGGCAAGGTATGGATAGGCGTCCTCGGCACGATATCCACAATTTTCGGGATCATCGGCTCGATCTTGTACTATAAGGCCAGCCAGCGGATCAACATGAAAAAGTGGCTGTTCTTTTCGGTGTTCCTGGGCGCTGCCACTACGTTAAGCTATCTCTATTATACGCCGGTTACTGCGGTAGTTTATGATATTGTGTATAACCTTGTAGGCATGTTCATATTCCTTATGATTATGGACTTTATGGCCCGGAAATCAATTGCCGGCCTTGAGGCCACTTCATTTGCATTGCTTTGCAGCATAAGCAACCTCGCGCTTATCGCCAGCAACCTCTCCGGCGCCTTTTTATTGCCTAAAATAGGGTTACAATGGCTCATAGTCATATCTGCTGTTACGAGTTTCCTGTGTTTACCGTTGATAAGTAAGATTGATAATGTCAGCAATCTTGACCGAAAGTCCTTGTAATAAAAAGCACGCCTTGATAAAATATAAAAGATATCACAATGAATATGAAACTAGAAGTTTTAAAATTGGCAAGAGCGGCGAAAGAAGCAGCTGCTAAGCTTGCGCTTATTGAGACAAAGCGCAAGAATGCGGTTCTTAAGGATATGGCGGCGCAGATTTTACGCCATAGCGACGCTATTATCAGCGCAAACCAAAAGGACCTTAATGCTGCAAAGGCAAAAGGATTTTCAAAGGCGCTGCTTGACAGACTACGGCTTGACGAAAAGCGCATAAAAGCAATGGCGGATTCTTTACGCGAGATCGCAGCGCTCAAGGACCCGGTTGGTGCAATTATCTCGACGACAAAAAGGCCCAACGGCCTCCTGATAAAGAAAGTGCGCGTGCCGATAGGCGTGATATTTATAATCTATGAATCGCGGCCGAATGTCACAAGCGACTGCGTGGGGCTGTGCCTTAAATCAGGCAACGCGGTAATATTAAGGGGCGGAAGCGAATCGATAAACTCAAACATAGCGATTTATTCGGCGCTTAACAAATCACTCAGTAAGTTCGGCCTGCCTTCGGCTGCGGTTACGCTTGTCAAAAAAACCGACAGGAAGATCATGCAGGGCCTGCTTGGCCAAAAGGATCATATAGACCTTGTTATGCCGCGAGGCGGAGAATCTCTTATAAAGTTTGTATCCGAGAGATCAAGGATACCCGTTATAAAACACTATAAAGGCGTGTGCCATACTTACGTTGATGAGAAGGCAGACCTCAAAATGGCCGAAGATATATGTTTTAACGCAAAGGTACAGCGGCCGGGCGTGTGCAACGCAATGGAAACGCTTCTGGTGCACAAGGCGGTTGCTAAAAAATTTCTGCTTTCAATGATCAGGAAGTTTAAAATTGCCGGTGTTGAGATACGCGGCTGCAAAAAGACGCGCGCTATAGTGCCGAGTATAAAGGCAGCGACCGAACAGGACTGGTATGCCGAATACCTTGATCTTATACTTTCGGTAAAGGTAGTTGGAAACCTTAATGAAGCGGTTGAACACATAAGAAAATATGGTTCACAGCATTCCGATGCAATAGTAACTTCTGACCGCAAGCGAGGTCTTGAATTTTTAAACCGGGTGGATGCGGCCTGCGTATACCTGAACACGTCAACGCGTTTTACCGACGGGGGCCAGTTCGGCATGGGCGCTGAAATGGGGATATCCACTGAAAAGCTGCATGCGCGCGGCCCTGTAGGGCTTGAGGAACTCACGACATACAAGTATGAGATCTTCGGGAACGGACAGGTAAGAAAATGAACCCAGCCCCTCCTATGGAGGGTATTGGGTTAGGAAGGAAGGGCTGGGTGAAAATAGGCATACTCGGCGGCACTTTTAATCCGATCCATATCGGCCATCTTATCCTGGCAGAAGAGGCGTTCAGCAAGCTTAACCTGGATAAGGTCATATTTGTGCCGGCATACCTGCCGCCTCATAAGGATGAGGCCGTATTGGATGCAGAGCATAGGTTTAATATGACAGTGCTGGCAATTGAAGGGAACCCGCACTTCGAGGTTTCAAGGGTCGAGATAGAGGTAAAACAAAAGTCATATTCAATTGATACCTTGCAGAAATTCAGGGAAAAATACGGCCCGAAGGCCGATTTTTTCTTTATAACCGGCTCGGATTCCCTGAAAGAACTGTCTTCCTGGAAGAACATAGACGACGTATTCAGGCTGGCCAATTTTATAGTTGCGAAGCGGCCCGGTTTCCCGATAGGGCGCGCGCCTAAAGAAGTCCGGGTCGTTGTTATAACAGAGGCCGAGGTTTCGGCAAGCGAGATACGTAAACGGCTGAAGGAGAAACGCAGTATCCGGTATCTTGTACCGGAAAAGGTCCGGGATTATATCGATAAGTATAAACTGTATAGTTAGGAGAAAAAATGTTTCTCTTGACCAATCTGGACCAATATGCTAAACTTTTGACTTGTATAGTGAAGAGCTGTAAAACGAAGGAAAATCAAAGGAGGAGTCGTAAATGGAAGGATATTGCCTGAAGTGCAAAGAAAAGAAAGAAATGAAGGACGCGACAAAGGTAAAGATGAAAAACGGCCGCGATGCAATGAAGGGGAAATGCCCGGCTTGCGGGACCGGCATGTTTAAGATACTGGGCAGCAAATAAGGCCGGGAGGAGCAGCTTCATAGATACAAAAAAGTTAGCGCTTTTTATACGCGAATTAGCCGAAGATAAAAAGGCTATGGATTCGCTGGTTTTGGATATGCGCAGAGCATCCAATCTCTGCGATTATTTTTTTATATGCAGTGCTGCTTCCACCAGGCAGGCAAAGGCCGTCGCGGACCATATAACCGAGACGCTGAAGGAAAAGGGCATTAAGCCCGCGCATGCCGAAGGCTATAAGGAAGGCCGGTGGATCATACTTGACTATAATGCGGTCATCGCTCACATCCTTGACAAGGAAATGCGCGCCTTTTACCGCCTTGAGAGGCTGTGGGGCGATGCCCCGCATATCGTACCGGCGAAACCCGGGCTGAAGAAAAAGAAAAGATGCAAAAAGATCCCATCCAAGAAGGCATCTCCCGCCTTATCTCGGAAGCGTTAGAGAACTTAAAGAAAGAATTCGCGTCCCTTGATACCTCCGCAATACAGATCCATCTTGAGGTACCCAAAGACAGAGCGCACGGCGACCTGTTCACTAATGTCGCAATGCGCCTTGCAAGCCTATTAAAGCAGAAACCCCTTGATATTGCGGGCAGGCTTTCCTCAGAACTGGAAAGCAGCCTTGGAGCCGGCAAGCTGACGGCCCTGATAAAAAAAGTCGAGGTAAAAGCGCCGGGTTTTATAAACTTCTGGCTTTCGGATGAGGCACTATGCGCTATGCTCAAGGATATTGCAGGCCTTAAACAGGATTTCGGTAAAAACAATATAGGCCAGGGCAAAAAAGTCCTTGTGGAATTTGTCAGCGCAAATCCCACGGGCCCGCTTACGATAGCCCACGCGAGGCAAGCGGCGTTCGGGGATTCGCTTTCAAAGATAATGACGCATTGCGGCTACGCGGTTAAAAAGGAATATTATATCAACGATGAAGGCGTGCAGATGTCGCTTTTGGCAGAATCCGTAAAGGCAAGGTATATGGAACTGCATAATAAAAAATACGCCTTTCCCGAGAACGGGTATAAAGGGGCATATATCTATGACATTGCAAAGGATATAAAAGAGGAGCTTACAGATAAAGAGTTTTTCCTCAAATTCAGCTGCGAGTGGATAATGAAAGGCATAAAAAAGGATCTTGATGATTTTAATGTGGGCTTTGACTCCTGGTACAGCCAGGCGGCCCTGGCAAAATCAGGAAAGATAGAAAAGGCGCTTGCCTTGCTCAAGGAAAAAGGATATATCTACGAGAACGAAGGCGCATCATGGCTAAAGTCCACTGATTTCGGGGATGAAAAGGACAGGGTAGTAATAAAGAGCGATTCCTCATATACATATCTTGCGCCTGATATTGCGTACCACAGGGATAAATTCGGCAGGGGGTTTGAGAAACTTATAGACATATGGGGGCCTGACCATCACGGATATATACCGCGTATAAAAGCCGCCGTAACCGCTCTTGGTTTCCCGAAGGACTCGCTGTCAGTGATCATTATCCAGCTAGCCACGCTTTTCAGGGACGGAAAGCCTGTTTCCATGTCCACACGGCAGGGTGAGTTTGTTACATTAAGAGAAATGCTGGATGAGGTCGGAAAAGACGCGGGCCGTTTCATGTTCTTGATGCGCAAGGCTGACAGCCATCTCGATTTTGACCTGGAACTCGCCAAGAAGCATACGGCGCAGAACCCTGTTTATTATGTCCAGTACGCCCACGCCAGGATTTGCAGTATCTTAGAGAAACAGAAACCCGCTGCCGCGGCTAAAACTAGCCTGACACTCCTAAGGGAAAGGGAAGAAGTAGATTTTATACGCATTCTTTCGCAATTCCCTTACGTTGTCAAAATGTGCGGCATCGGCCTTGAGCCTCTCGGTCTTGTCTCGTATCTGCAGGAACTCGCAGGCGCCTTCCATTATTTCTACGATAAGCACCGCGTCATAAGTGATGACGCAGACATTACGAACGCACGGTTATTTTTGGTTAATTGCGCAAAGATCGTGCTTGCCAACGGCCTCACGCTTCTCGGCGTTTCCGCGCCCGAGAAGATGTAGCAACCTAATAATTTCACTCATATGTTCGATGCCATAAAAATATACCCAAAAGAAGCGATTGATATCCAAAGGCTGCTTGAAGAGCTGATAGGATACGGCTACACCAATGTTGCCGGCGTTGCCGAAGTAGGCGATTTCAGCCGCAGGGGCGAGGTCATCGATGTATTCCCTGTCACATTTGAGCTGCCGCTAAGGATACAGCTTTCCGGGAATATTGTAGAAAAAATAAGAAGTTTTGACCCTGCCACGGGCCGTTACGCCGAAGAGCATACGATCGCGATAATACTGCCCATTACCACCCTCCGGCCCAAGAAAATAAAGGCGCCGTTTATATTTACCCAGCCCTTCTTTACTTCGAAGAAACTCTTTATGGCAGGAAGGGCTGGGTTTACCGAGGAGATGCCGGTAAATAATTTCGTGGATATCGCGCCCGGCGACTATGTGGTGCACGTTGAGCACGGCATCGGTATTTACAAGGGGCTAAAGCACCTGAAGGTCAAAAATAAACTTGCGGATAATTTTGTTATTGAATATCAGGACGGAGATATATTGTATGTCCCGGTTTCCGATTTAAACCTTATCCAGCGCTACATCGGGTTTGAGGGCTCCCCGCCCAGGGTATACAAACTGGGATCAAAGCTCTGGCAGAAGATGAAGGAAAGGGCCAAAAAGGGAGTTTTTACGCTTGCGTACGAGCTCCTGGAGTTGCAGGCAAAAAGGCAGGCGCTTTCGGGTTTCGGCTTTTCAAAGGATACTGACTGGCAAAAAGAACTGGAAGCCGCATTCCCGTACCAGGAAACGCCTGACCAGGCGCGCTCCACGCTGGAAGTTAAAAAGGATATGGAAGCGGACAGGCCCATGGACAGGCTTTTGTGCGGGGATGTGGGTTACGGCAAGACAGAGGTTGCATTACGCGCCGCATTTAAAGCGGTAATGGATAATAAGCAAGTCGCGATCCTGGTCCCGACTACGATCCTGGCAGAGCAGCACTATAATACCTTCTCAACCCGTTTGGCGAAGTATCCCGTGAACGTACAGATGCTCAGCCGTTTTAAAACCGAGTCGGAGCAAAACGCGATAATCAAAGGGCTCAAGGACGGCAGCGTGGATGTAGTCATAGGCACGCACAGGCTTATCTCTGATGATATAAGCCTTAGCGACCTTGGGTTGGTCATAATCGATGAAGAACAGCGTTTCGGCGTGAAACATAAAGAAAAGCTTAAAAAACTGCGTCTTCTCGTAGATGTGTTTACGCTTACGGCAACCCCGATCCCGCGCACGCTTTATATGACGATCATGGGCGCAAAAGACCTCTCTGTCATAAATACCCCTCCGCAGGGCAGGCAGGCCGTTGAAACGCATGTAGCTGAGTACAACGACGAACTGATAAAAGAGGCGATCGGTCTTGAATTGCGGCGCGGCGGACAGGTGTTTTTTGTGCATAACAGGGTCCTCGATATCGACAGGGTGGAGGGAAATATTAAAAAACTTTTTCCGCAGGCGCGGATCGAAATTGCGCACGGCCAGATGTCAGAAAGAACACTTGAGAGCGCCATGCTTAAGTTCATAAAAGGTAAAATAGACATCCTTGTTTCTACCGCGATCATCGAATCCGGGATCGATATTCCCAACGCAAACACGATAATAGTGAACCGGGCGGATATGTTCGGCCTTTCGGACCTGTACCAGCTGCGCGGCAGGGTAGGCCGGTTCAAACGCAAGGCCTTTGCGTATTTCCTCGTGCCGAAAAAAGAAATAATGACCAAGGATGTGCAAAAACGGCTCCTTGCTATTAAGAAATTCACGGAACTGGGTTCCGGGTTCAAGATCGCAATGGAGGATTTGCAGTTAAGGGGGGCCGGGAACATGCTGGGGGAACAGCAGCACGGCTATATCGAGGCGGTCGGGTTTGACCTGTACTGCAGGCTGTTAAAGGGCGCAATAACAAATTTGTCCCTCGCCAAAAAGGCTCGGGATTAGCCCATTTGTAAAATATCAGGGCTTCACAAACCGCCAAGAAAGTGGTATAATTAACGTAACGATCATGCTATTATAATACCAAAAGGAGGATTTTTTAATGGACGAGAAAAAGTGGTGGTATGCGGCAGTTGCAATACTAGCGGTATCCCTGGTTTGGTTTTCAGGATGCGAGAAAACGAAAGGAACAACTCCGTCAGTTTCCAAGGATGTTGTAGCGACGGTTAATAAGCACGCGATAACGGTTGAAGCGATCGAGACGCGTATCGGCCGCATGCCTGCGAAATATCAGGAAGTATTCAGCAAGCGCAAAAGAGAGATACTGGATGATGTGGTGCTGGAATATCTCCTTTATGACGAAGCAATACGGCGGGGGATCCAGAATGATAAGGAAGTGAAAAATATTCTGGAAGACACCCAAAAGCGGATATTGATAGCCAAGCTGCTTAATGATAATGTGGAAAAAAAGGTAACTGTTTCCGACAAAGAGATCGAAGATTATTATAACAATAATAAAGAAAGCTACACTGTACCTGAACGCTGGAGGGCCTCGCACATACTGGTTAAAACCGAAGATGACGCGAAGGCCGCATTGAAAGAACTTTCAAAGGGCAAGTCCTTTGAAGAAGTTGCAAAAGAAAAATCATCCCTACCTTCACAGAAGCGGCGACAAAGCTGAAAATAGGAGAGGTGAGCGGCGTCGTAAAAACAGAATACGGCTATCATATAATCAAGCTGACCGATTATAAGCCGGCGCAGTCTGCGGACCTTAAGGATGTGACGTCGAGGATCCGAAACGAGCTTTTGACACAAAAGAGAAAAGAGATGTTTGATAGTTATATTGCGGATCTGAAAAAGCGGGCAACCGTTAAGATAAACGAAGGAATGTTGCCTCCTCCACAGGAAGAGGCAGCGCCAGCTGAAGTCGGTGACCAAGCAGCTGAACCTGCGGCAGAAACCGCGCCACAACCGGGAGCAAATGAATAATAAGACAATAGTTTTTCTATTTTTCGTTCTTTTTACCGTACCCTGTTTTGCGGGCACCCTTGACAAGATTATCGTAGTGGTGAACGGCGAGACGATAACGCAGGGCGAGCTGGATGATGCGGTCGCGTCTGTAGCTGAACGCATCCAGAAACAGATCAAGGACCCGGCCCAGTTTGCCGCTGAGATCGAAAATCAGCGTAAGGTTATCCTGAACAGGATGATAGACGAGCGGCTTATACTGAGCGAAGCCAAAAAGAAAGGCATGAAGGCGAACGATGCGGCAGTTGAAGAGAAGTTGAACGCCATAAGATCCCAGATGGGCTCAGAAAGTAAATTTCTCGAAGCGCTTAGGGCGCAGGATATATCGCTTAACGACCTTAAAAAAAGATACGCGGACCAGATATTGATCTCAGAACTTGCGGATATGGAGATACGCAGAAAAATAATCGTTACGCCTTCGGATATTTCAGGCTATTATGAGGCGCATAAAGCGGATTTCCAAGAACCCGAAAAGGTCCATCTGAAAAACATACTTATCAAACCGGGGGAAGGGCTTACCGGCCAGGAGGCGTATGACCTGGCTGAAAAAGTGAAGGCTTTCTTGAAGGCCGGTGAGAACTTCGACGAACTGGCGATCAAGTATTCAAAAGGGCCGAATGCGGACAGGGGCGGCGATCTAGGGTTTGTGGGCCGCGGAGAGATGATGAAGGAGATAGAAGATGCGGTTTTTAAGCTTGAACCCGGCCAGGTATCCGATGTGATTGAGACAAAGCTGGGCTACCACATTTTTAAGGTTGAAGAAAAAAAGGCCGCGCAGGCAAAACCCCTTTCGGAAGTAAAGGATGATATAGAAAAGACCATATATATCGGAAAAGCAAAGGCCCGTTACGACGAGTGGCTTGCCGAGTTAAAAAAGAATGCCTATATCTCATACAGGCAGTAAGGCAAAGCCGGTTATATGTATAACAGTCGGTGACCCGGCAGGCATAGGCCCGGAGGTTACCAAAAAGGCGCTTAAAAGCACGGAGCTGAAAGGGAAAGCTGATTTTTTTGTTGTGGGGGAGGTATTTCCCCGGAAAAGAAACCGGAGAGAATGCGGCCGGCTCTCGCTTGAGTATTTAAATACAGCGTTTGAACTTGTGAGTACAGGTAGGGCGGATGCGCTGGTCACCGGCCCGGTATGCAAAGAGGATATAAACGCTTTAAGGATGGATTTCAGGGGCCATACCGAATATCTGGCAGGCCTGAGCGGATGCAAGAAATTCGCGATGATGTTTGTATCCGACAAATTAAAAGTTTCCACCGTCACGCGCCACATATCCCTGCGTGATGTTAGCCGGTGCCTTTCAAGCAAGGCGATATACGACACGGTCGAGCTTACCTATCAGGCCCTCAGAAATAATTTCAGTATAAAGAATCCGAAAATAGGCGTTTCCGGCCTGAACCCGCATTGCGGTGAGGGCGGGATCCTGGGTAAAGAAGAGGAACTTATAATACTGCCTGCCATTAAGAAGCTTAAGAGTATTTCCGCCGGGATCAGCGGGCCGCATCCCGCAGACGCGCTGTTACACGACGCATATAATAAAAAATTTGATGCTGCGATATGTATGTACCATGACCAGGCCCTGGCTGCGTTTAAGATGATCTCGAGGGATCAGGGTGTAAATGTAACATTGGGGCTGCCTTTTATCCGGACATCGGTTGATCACGGCACTGCCTTTGATATCGCGGGTAAGGGCAAGGCGGACCCGGGCTCAATGATAGCTGCAATAAAGCTGGCAATAGGGTTTGTTAAGGCGTGCTGACGATTACCCGGGTGAGGGAACTTTTAAAGAGCCATAATCTAAGGCCGAACAAGCGCCTTGGCCAGAATTTTTTAATAGACAGAAATATCGCAAATAAGATAATCGCCGCGGCGGGGCCCAAACCAGGCGGGACATTGTTTGAGATCGGCGCGGGGCTGGGGAACATTACTGCTGACCTCGCCGGCCTGGCAGGCCGTGTTATTGCGGTAGAATTTGACAAGGGCTTATGCGCTGTCTTGCAGGAGACGCTTAAGGGATGCGCAAACCTTGAGATCTTTTGCGCAGATATCCTTAAGTTTGATTTTGCCGGCGCATTACGCAACGGCAGGGCAACGGTGATCGGGAACCTGCCGTATTATATAACAACGCCGATCCTGGAGCGGCTGATCGAGAACAGGCGCGCTATATCCGGTGCGGTTTTAATGGTCCAGAAAGAAGTAGGCGAGCGCCTCACCTCGGCCCCGGGCTCAAAGGTGTACGGTTCCTTAAGCTGTTACCTTGGTTTTTACGCAAAAATAGAATTTCTCGGGGTTGTGAGCAGGTCCTCATTTTTTCCGCAGCCCGAAGTGGATTCAGTCCTGCTGCGCCTGGACTTTTTGGACAAACCCGCGGTTGCGGTAAAAGATGAAGAGCTTCTTTTTAAAGTGATACGCGCTGCGTTTAACCAGCGCAGGAAAACGATCCAATCTTCATTGTCGCACAAAAAGATATCAGGGTTTGGCCGGCAGGAAGTCACGGCAGCTCTGAACAGGGCCGGGATCCCGGGCCGCCAACGGCCTGAGATGCTCAACCTGCAGGAATTTGCAAGGATAGCGGACGAGCTATATGAATAACCCAAAAAAAATAGATGTGGCGTATGTCGCGAAACTCGCGCGCCTTGCGTTGAGTGAAAGCGAGGCCGCAAGGCTTGAAAAACAGTTGTCCGATATACTGGAGTATATCGGACAACTGAACAAGGTCGATACAAAATCTGTGGAGCCCACAAGCCATGTCTTGCCGATCGAGAATGTCTATAGAGACGATTTACCTAAGCCATCGCTAACAGCGGATGAAGCCCTTAAAAATGCGCCCCGGAAAGAAAACGGATTTTTTAAAGTGCCGAAGATAATAGAGTAAAAAAAATTACAGCGATTAAAAAGAGATTGCGGCGATGAACGAACTGTATAATCTGACTTGCAGCGAAATTTTAAAACTATACAAAGAGAATAAGACAACGCCCGAAGAAGTGGTTAGTTCGGTCTTAAAACGGATAAAAGAAGCGGATAACAAGGTCAGCGCGATCGTGCATTTAAACGACGGCTCTGTAAAAAAGCAATTGGACGGGATAAAGGATAAAAAGGCCGGCAAGCTTTATGGCATTCCCATCCTGATAAAAGACAATATATGCGTGAAAGATGAAGAGACCACGTGCGGTTCAGCAATCCTGGAAAAATTCAAGCCGCCTTACGATGCAACGGTTATATCCAGGCTGAAGGCGGAGGGGGCCATCCTGCTGGGCAAGGCCAATATGGATGAATTCGCTTTCGGCTCTTCCTGCGAGACCTCCTGCTACGGCCCCACGAAGAATCCGTGGTCGCTTGACCGGATCCCGGGCGGCTCAAGTGGCGGGTCAGCCGCAGCCGTGGCCGCGGACGAAACAATAGCCGCGATAGGTTCTGATACGGGCGGGTCCATAAGGCAGCCGGCAGCCCTGTGCGGCGTGGTGGGCTTAAAGCCTACATACGGCAGGGTTTCGCGCTACGGCCTTATTGCGTTTGCCTCAAGCCTTGACCAGATAGGCCCGCTCACAAAAGATGTCACGGACGCGGCGATCCTTATGAATGTGTTAAGCGGCTATGACCCCATGGACTCTACATCGGCGGATATTTCCTGCCCGGATTACACGAAATCGCTTGTTAACGGCGTAAAAGGGTTGCGCATCGGGATCCCGAAAGAATATCTGGTGGGCGGGATAGATAAAGAGGTCCTGGGTATTGTAAAGACCGCGGTTAAAAAACTGGAATCGCTG
>JAPLLL010000048.1:4866-17238 GCA_026387595.1 Candidatus Omnitrophota bacterium | reverse complement strand
TCGCTGGGCGCGCATTGCGAGGAGATCTCTCTGCCTCATACGGAATACGCGGTCAGCGTATATTACATCCTGGCCCCGGCCGAGGCAAGCTCGAATCTTGCGCGGTTTGACGGCGTGCAGTACGGACGACGGGCATCATCGCCAAATCTTATCGATATGTACAAAGAAACCCGCTCAAAAGGGTTCGGGAGCGAGGCAAAACGGCGGATCATCCTGGGCACGTATGTCCTGAGCAGCGGTTATTACGAGGCTTATTATCTTAAGGCGCTCAAGGTCAGGACAAAAATAAAACAGGATTTCGACAATGTGTTCAAAAAATTCGACTGTATAGTTGCGCCCACATCGCCCACGCCCGCGTTTAAAATAGGGGAAAGGGCAGAGGACCCCTTGCGCATGTATCTTTCGGATATCTTTACAATACCTGTCAACCTGGCAGGGATACCAGCGATCTCTGTTCCGTGCGGATTTACGTCGGCCAATTTGCCGGTCGGCCTTCAGATCATGGCAGAGCCTTTCGCAGAGGATGTCATCTTCAGGGTCGCGTATACGTACGAACAAAATACCGAGTGGCATAAGAGAAAACCAAAGCTATGAATTACGAGACCGTGATCGGCCTTGAGGTGCATGTGCAGCTGAAAACCGACACCAAGCTTTTCTGCGGGTGCGGCACGAAATTCGGAAAGGCGCCGAATACCCAGGCCTGCCCGGTCTGCCTGGGATTTCCCGGTGTTCTGCCCGTGATAAATAAAAAGGCGCTTTTTTTATCAATAAAGACAGGCCTGGCGCTCGGCTGCAGCATTTCGAAGCTTACGCGATTTGACCGCAAGCATTATTATTACCCTGACCTGCCGAAAAATTTCCAGATCTCGCAGTACGACAGGCCGCTTTCCCAAAACGGGTTCCTTGAATTCGAAACCGAAGGCAAAGTAAAAACCGTGCCGTTAAAGCGCATACACCTTGAAGAGGACGCGGGCAAACTGATCCATCAGGAAAACACAAACTCGAGCCTTGTGGATTATAACCGCTCAGGCATGCCGCTTATGGAGATAGTTACCCAGCCGGAAATCTATTCGCCGCAGGAGGCGTATGATTTTTTAATAAATCTGAGAAGCATTCTTGAGTACATTGAGGTATCGGATTGCAACATGGAAGAGGGCAGCCTCAGGTGCGACGCGAATATTTCCCTGCGTCCGGAAGGGCAGTCTGAATTGGGTACCAAAACAGAACTGAAGAACATGAATTCATTCAAGGCGGTGCGCCAGGCCCTTGAATGTGAAGTGGAAAGGCAGACCGAGGCCCTGGGCGACGCAAAAACAATAGCGCAGGAGACGCGGCTCTGGGACAGCGAAAGCGCAGTCACGGTTTCCATGCGTTCCAAGGAAGAGGCGCATGATTATCGTTATTTCCCCGAGCCCGACCTTATGCCGTTCTTGCCTTCCGAGGCGCTGATAACCGAACTGCGGGAATCGCTTCCGGAAATGCCCAGGGAACGCAGGGCAAGGTTCATAAGCGAGTATGGCCTTTCCGCCTATGACGCAGCCGTGCTTACCGCGGATAAAAAATTAGCCGATTTTTTCGAAGATACAATAAAAAGTTATAAAAATGCGAAAACAGCGGTTAACTGGATCATGGGAGACCTTACGGCAAGTTTAACCGCAACAAGTTTATCGATCAGCGCAGTTTCATTTAAACCAAAGGACTTTGCCGAGATGCTAAGCATGATCGAGAGCGGTAAGATAAGCGGAAAGATGGCCAAGGAAGTGCTTAAGGAAGCCGTTGAAAAAGGAAAGAACCCCGCGGAGATAGTAAAATCGAAAGGGCTTTCCCAGATAACGGACGAGGCCGCCATATCAGCCGCTGTTGAAAAGGCGATAGCTGCCAATCAATCGGTCGTTGCGGATTTTAAATCGGGCAAAGACGCAGCCCTGACATTCCTCGTGGGACAGATAATGAAAGAGACAAAAGGCCGCGCCAACCCGAAACTGGCCGGCGAGCTTCTGCGCAAAAGATTAGCCGGAGGCGCCGGATGAAACGCTATCCAAAAATAATTTTATCCGCAGCGGTTATTGTATGCTGCCTGTTCGCCTTTGCGTATGTATCCGCAAAAGAACTTACCCCGCGAAAAGACGACCTGTATAACCAGATCGAATTATTTGCCGCAGCCATAGGCGTTATAAGAAGCGAGTATGTGGATGAGGTGAATTCGAAGGACCTTATCTACGGCGCAATGCGCGGCATGCTTTCCTCGCTTGACAGTCACAGCCAGTTCATGGACCCTGAAGAGTACAATGAGATGAAGGTTGAAACAGAAGGCAGGTTTGGAGGCATAGGGATCGAGCTGACCATGAAGGACAATATGCCTACTGTTATAACGCCGATAGAAGATACGCCCGCGTTTAAGGCAGGGCTCAAGCCGAATGATAAACTGATAAAAATAGACGGGAAATCCACGCAGGACCTTGCGCTTGACGATGTTGTAAAACTTTTAAGGGGCGACTCCGGCACCACCGTTCTGCTTACTGTTTTACGGGAACAGGAGAAGCGGTTTATTGATTTTTCGATTATCCGCAGCATCATCATGATAAAGAGCATAAAGGAGGCCTCTGTCCTGGAAAATAAGATCGGCTATATAAAGCTCATAGAGTTCCAGGAAAATACGCCTAAAGATTTTATAAAGGCCTTTAAGGGCCTGGAGGCAAAGGGCATAGACGGCCTGATCCTGGACCTGCGCAATAATCCGGGAGGGCTTCTGGATGTTTCCATCAAAGTGGCGCAGGTCGTGCTGCCGGCCGGAGAGACGATCGTTTCCACCAAGGGCAGGGCAAAGAACCAGGACGCGGTTTATAAAGCCGATTACAAAAAACCTGTTTTGGAAATCCCGTTGATCGTCCTGGTGAACGAAGGCAGCGCAAGCGCCTCTGAAATAGTGGCCGCGGCAATAAAGGATAACAAACGCGGGATAATAGTCGGGACAAAAACTTTCGGCAAAGGCTCTGTCCAGACAGTGATCCCGCTCGGGGACGGTTCCGCCCTGCGCCTTACGACGGCAAAATATTTTACGCCGAGCGGTCAGGCGATACACAATGAAGGGATCGCGCCGGATATCCTGGTGAATAATCCGCAACAGAAAGAAGAGCAGAAAGAGAAAGAAGAAAAGCCTTACGACAGGCAGCTTGATACGGCTGTTTCGTTGATGAAATGTATAAAAATGATAAAGAAATAGCCATAACCTTTATAGCCGGCGTCCTGATAGGCGCCCTGGCCCTCGGCCTGTTCATTAAATTTTTCATGAAAAAACCGCCGGCGCCCCCGGTCAGGATTAAAAAGACGGTGGCGGCGCCTATCGCAAAACCTGCGGCCAGGGTCGCCATAATATTGGATGATTTCGGCTATAATTATAAAAATGTTGAAGCGGTTTTTAAAATAAGAAGGCCCGTTACTTTTTCGGTATTGCCGAACCTTACTTATTCGAGAACCATATCAAGGCAGGCGCAGGAAATGGGTTATAAAGTGATCCTGCATTTGCCGCTTGAACCATATGAACGCGACAGGATCGTAAAGCCGGAACTGGGCACAATAACAGTGGACATGAAACCCGAACAGGTGGGAGCCGTATTCAGCAAGGACCTGGAAAGCACGCCGGGCGCGGCAGGTGTTTCCAACCACCAGGGGTCGGAAGCCACTGAGAACGAGCCGCTTATGAAGGCGGTTTTTGTTGAGATTAAGAAGCGCGGCCTGTTCTTTGTGGACAGCCTTGTGACAAATAGGTCCGTTTGCAAAAAAGTCGCGAAAGATTGTGATATTCGGTTCGCAAGCCGCGACATATTCCTGGACAATAAGGAAGATTTTGAATACATCAGCGGCCAGATGCAGCGCCTTATAAAACTCGCAAAAAAGAAGGGTTTTGCCGTAGGGATCGGCCACGACAGGACCGCTACGGTCGCGGCGCTGGCAAGGCTTATGCCGGATGCGGAGAAAAACGGCATTAAATTTGTGTTCGTATCGGAACTTGTAAAATGAAAATTACTTTAGGCGTGGAAACTTCATGCGATGAAACATCGATAGCAGTTGTAGGGGGTACGAAGATCCTGTCCAATGTCGTGGCCTCAAGCGTCTATCTGCATAAAAAATACGGCGGCGTCGTGCCGGAGATCGCAACGCGCCACCACGTGGAAGTTATAAATTATTGTTTTAAAGAAGCCCTAAAGGATGCAAGGATAAGCGTTAAAGACATTGATCTTATTTCAGTTACACAGGGACCCGGTCTTATCGGAAGTCTGCTTATAGGGATCTCATTTGCAAAGGCATTAAGCTATTCGCTGAAGGTTCCCATTATAGGCGTAAACCATGTAATTTGTTGTGTCAGGGGGCCATACCAGTATCTTTTTAGTTAGTGCGGCAAACCGTTATCAGCTCCTGGGCCAGACACAGGACGATGCGGTCGGAGAGGCGTTTGACAAGGTTGCAAAGGTCCTGGGTCTTGGGTATCCCGGAGGCCCGGCAATAGAAAAGTGCGCAAGGGCTGCCGGCCCGGCCGCGGGAATTAAATTTTCCATACCTTCTGTGCCGGGCAATCAGTTTGATTTCAGCTTCAGCGGTATAAAAACAGCCGTGCTTTATCACGTACGCGACAGGGGCGGGGCAGGGAAACTGAGCCGGGCCGAGATCTCCGGGATCGCGGCCGGTTTTCAGGAGGCGGTATGCGAGGCAGTTGTAACCAGGGCCATAGCTGCGTGCGTTGCCAAAAAGATCAAACGCCTTGTAATAGGCGGCGGCGTAAGCGCAAATTCCAGGCTGCGCTGCCTTTTGAAAGAAAAAGCCGTTGAATCCGGGATAGAGCTTTTTATGCCTCCGCTGGGCCTATGCCTGGACAACGGAGCGATGGTGGCGGCGCTTGGTTCGGAGCTTTTTAAAAAAGGCATAAGGTCTGACCTGTATTTAAGCGGGTTCGCGAATTTTAACGATTTTTCACAAATGTAAAACGATAGAAAATCAAAGGAGACCACATGATGTCACATTTCGAAATAGCTGTAAGGCTTCTTTTGGCGACCCTCCTGGGCGGGCTGATCGGATTTGAAAGGGAATCGCGCGGCAGGGCTGCGGGGTTCAGGACGCATATACTGGTATGTGTTGCCTCGGCCCTTATCATGCTGACTTCGATCTATATATTTGAAATGTATAAAGGCGCCGCGGCCGTTGACCCTTCAAGGATCGCCGCGCAGGTCGTGACAGGCATAGGTTTTCTTGGCGCCGGTACGATCCTAAGGTCCGGGGCTACTGTAAAAGGCCTGACCACGGCGGCAAGCCTGTGGGCCGTGGCGGGTATAGGGCTTGCGATAGGCTGCGGGTTTTATTTCGCGTCGTTCCTTACGACGCTTCTGGTATTTGTCACACTGTTCATATTTTCGAGAATGGAAACCGCCCTTTCGCTAAAAGGGCCGAAAAGGGAAGGAGGCGAAAATGATAGGTAAAAGGTCCAAGAAACCGGTAATGGAGGAAAAGATCCTGGATGTGGACGCTACGATGCAGGGCACTATGATTTTCAAGGACCCCGTGAACCTGAAGATAAACGGCAGGTTCGACGGGAATCTTACCACGCGCGGCAACCTTACGATAGGCCAGAGCGCCGAGGTTAATGCTGATATAATCGGCGAGAACATCATGATCTCGGGCCGGGTCACCGGGGATATCATTGCGGAGAAAAGCCTTAAGATATCGCCGCCAGCAAAGGTTGTAGGGAACATCGAAACCCCGAGCCTTACGGTTGAAGAAGGAGCCGTGCTGCACGGGGATTGCAGGATGATCTTTGATGAAGCCGAAGTAAGCAGCATTGAAAGCGGGGCCAAGAAGAATTCTCTTACTGCCGAGGAGGTGGCGCGCTACCTCGAAGTTGATGCATCCCTGGTGCTGGAATGGGCGAATTCCGGAAAACTGCAGGGCAGAAAAGAAAATAACGCCTGGCGGTTCGAAAGATCCACTGTAGACGAGTGGATAAAGAACGAAAAGCTGCGCTGACCGGATGGAAAACTTACTGGATCAAAAGGAAGCTGCCGCGCTTTTAGGCGTGGATGAGAAGCGTTTTGCGGAAATGGTCGACCACAGGGTCGTGCCCGGCTACATGGTCGCCGGTCAGTATCTGCGTTTTAAAAAAGAGGAAATCGAGATAATAAAACAAATGCTTACCGAGAAACCACAGGCAGGGCGCGAAAGGATGTTCAACCGCGCCTTTACAAAGATCAGGGGCCGCGAGAAATTTAAAGAATTTATCCGGGCGCACGGGATTTATTTATTGTTCCTTGTTGCAGCCGCGCTGGTATTGTTTTTTGTGTTCTTTCACTAAGTATATGCGTAAAACTGCCCTGAAAGGCGTTTTAAAAAAACTGCGGAGCGGGAAAATATCCTTACAAAAGGCCTTTTGCCTTTTAAAGGACCTGCCGTATACGGACCTCGGGTTTGCCAAGCTGGATAATCACAGGGCGATACGCCGGGGTTTCCCCGAAGCGGTTTACTGCGAAAGAAAAACCCCTCAGCAGATAGAAAAAATTTTAAGGCATCTGATCCCGCGCAAGGAGCCGCTGCTCCTTACGCGCGCCAGTGAAGAATGTTTCGAGCGGCTAAGGGGTATTTATCCGGAGCTTAAATTCAACAAACAGGCTGGCGTAATATACGCAAATGAAAAACCTGTCCGCAAGAAACAAGGATACGTTCTTATAGTGACAGCCGGCACAAGCGATATCCCGGTAGCGGAAGAGGCAAGGGTAACGCTTGAGACAATGGGCAGCAGGGTCAAGACCTTATATGACGCCGGCGTTGCGGGTATACACCGCGTGCTGGATAAGCGCGGCCTTTTGGAAGGGGCCGCCGCGATAATAGTTGTGGCAGGGATGGAGGGCGCGCTTGCCAGCGTTATTTCGGGGCTTGTGTCCAAACCGGTCATAGCCGTGCCGACAAGCGTGGGTTACGGCGCAAGCTTTAAGGGCCTGTCGGCGCTCCTTACGATGCTTAATTGCTGTTCGCCCGGCGTTTCCGTCGTGAACATAGATAACGGGTTCGGCGCGGGCTATTTTGCAGGTCTGATAAGTAAATCATGAAGATCGCCATTTTGGATTGTTTCAACGGAATAAGCGGTGACATGACAGTAGCCGCATTTTTAGATGCGGGATTAAGCCTTCAAGCGCTTAAGAAAGAGCTTAAGAAACTGGACTTGAACGGGTATAAAGTAACCGCTAAAAAAGTGATGCGCGGCAGCCTCTCCGGAACGAAATTCGATGTCCTTATAAATAAAAAATCGCATTACCACATGTCGTATAACCGGATAGCGGATATTATAAACAGAAGCAGGCTTGACGCGGGAATAAAAAAGCTTTCGTTTTCAATTTTCGATAAACTGGCCGCGGCAGAGGCGAAGGTGCACAATATAAGAAAGGACAAGGTCTGCTTTCACGAGATAGGCGACCTGGATTCGATAATAGATATTGTCGCGACCGCGGCAGCCGTAAGGCATTTAGGCATAGAGAAATTCTACTGCCTGAATTTAAAACTTGGTAAAGGCAGTGTTCGGGTTGCTCACGGGGAGATCCCGTTGCCTGCGCCCGCAACCATGGAAATGCTGCGGGGCAAACCCGTTTCATTTTCGGACGCGGAGCACGAGCTGGTAACGCCTACCGGCGCAGCCATACTTTCAACATTAGTGGAGGATTTTAATTCCCGGCCGGATATAAAAACCGACAAGATAGGTTATGGCGCGGGCGCGTTTGATGCCCCCGCCGCCCCGAATCTATTGCGGATTATTATCGGAGAGGCGCAGTCCAAAGGCCTGGCGCAGGATGAAATATGCGTTGTGGAGTCAAATATCGACGACATGAGCCCTGTCCATTATGAATATCTCATGGAAAGGCTTTTTGAGAACGGCGCGCTTGATGTCTATCTTACGCCTGTTTACATGAAAAAGACAAGACCGGCTGTCGTGCTTACGGTCTTGGCGCATGAGAGATCGCGGGCTGCACTGATCAATCTTATAATGCGGGAAACGACCACTTCCGGCGTCAGATTCTACAGGGCTGAACGCAGAAAACTGGACAGGGCCATAAAGGTGGTTAAAACAAAATACGGGCCCATCAGGGTTAAAATAAATACGGGGCCCGGGATAAAAACAGCCTCTCCGGAATATGATGATTGCAGGCGTGCCGCTAAAAAAACAGGCGCCCCCCTGAAGGACGTTATTGAAGCCGCAAAGCAGAAATTATGTTGAAATATATATGCTATTTTGATATAATCCTATAATGAAAAGCCTGATTGTCCTACCGGTTGTCCTGCTTTTAATGCGCGGGCTTGCTTTAGCTGATACGATATATACGAAAGATGGGCAGGAACTAAAAGGCGTAATCGTCGAAGAATACTATGACCGAGTGGTCCTATCTACCCTAAACGGCGGATTGCCCGTGTTAAAACAGGATATCGAGAAGATCACCTATGACAGCGCTGAAGAAGACTATTTAAAATTAGGCGATTCATATAAAGATCGAGGGGATTATGAAACCGCTCTCTATTATTATGAGGCAGCGAGTAAATTAAACCCCGACCTGAAACAGGCGCAGGAAGGGACGCTTCTTGTTACTAACCTGCTCTTGCGAAAAAAACAAACAGAACTGGAACAGCAGGTGAAGCTGAAACAGGATACAGAAGAGAATATCGGGGTACAAGATACCGAGAAGCCCCTGCCGGACCCGCTTGAATCCAGACGGCAGGAACTTTTGGATAAGGCGGGCATTGCCATCGAACTGAAAGGCGGCGCCGTTATGATCGAAAAAGCGGTTACCGGTTCGGTTGCGGATGCGGCAGGAATCCGGGCCGGTGATTCTATAGTAGCGGTCTGGGGTAAGCTTGTTAAGTATATGCAGCTCAAAGATGTCTATGACCTGCTGGTGGCTTCCGGGGTGAGCGAAATACGGCTTACGATCTCAAGAAAGGTTACCGCGGATCTGAAACGCAGCGGCATGTTTAACAGCGCGGAAAAAATTATCGGCGCAAAACTGGAAATTAAGTTTGAAGGCCTGACCGTAGGCGCGTTAACAGCAGGCGGGCCGTTCGAGAAGGCGGGGGTCCAAAAAGGCGATATTGTGATCGTGGTTGAAGATGTCCCTACCAGGTATATGCCGCTTGAGACCATCTGCCAGCTGATAGAAAAACTCCGGGGAAATATTTTAAATATCGGGATACAAAGAGAAATCGTATTCTGGAAGAAGGGATAACATGGGAAAAAAGCCGATATTCAGAAGAAAAAGATACCTTATAAAAACAGGGTTCCAGCTAAAATATTCCGGCCTGATCATTGCCTTCATGTTCCTGGTGGCCGCGCTTACGGGCTATACGGTCTATTACACCGGCTGGCTGCTCATGGGCGAGAAACTCGCGAACGTCTATCCGCAGGGCAGGTTGCTCGCGATAATGCGCACGATCAACATCACACTTTTGCTGCGCCTTATCTTTATCGCTCCGCTGGTCGTGTTTGTATCAATTATCCTTTCACACAGGATCGCGGGCCCGCTCTACAGGATAGAAAAATATATAAGCGCCGTGGCCAAGGGCGACTTCAGCGAAAAACTGACGCTTCGCAAAAAAGACGAACTCAAGGACCTGGCCTTTATGATAAACGAGATGACAGAGGACTTACGGGCCAGGGTAAAGCAGCTAAAATCCATTGTCAACATGGCAAATCTTGACATGGACAAGATACGGATACTCCTCGGGAAAGACATCCCGGACGTAAACGCTGTTAAGGGTGAGATCGAGGACCTGTCGAAAAGCCTGAAGGAACTGGATGAGCATCTTTCGGAATATCAGCTGGCTACTGTTGAAGACTAGCGTCCCTTCCTTTTTTCCTTTAAAAAATGGGTAAGAAACTACTCCTAATTGACGGCAATTCCTTTTGCTACCGCGCATTTTATGCCATCAGAAGCCTTTCAAATTCAAAAGGACAGCCGACAAATGCGGTCTACGGGTTTATCACCATGCTGAATAAGCTTATCAAGGATGAGTCCCCGGATTATTTTGCCGTGGCGTTTGACATGAAGGGTCCCACGTTCAGGCACAAAAAATTCGAGGATTATAAGATTACGCGCAAACCCATGCCCGATGACCTCGTATCCCAGATGCCTATCATAAAAAAGGCCGTGGCCGCATATAATATACCGATCTTCGAACTTTCAGGGTATGAAGCGGACGACATACTGGCAACGGTTTCTAAAAGGGCCGAGGCAGAAGGTATTGATACGTTCATAGTAACAGGCGACAAAGATGCGCTGCAGCTGGTAGGCCCGCACATAAAGATAATGAACACGCATAAAGACGGCCTGATATTCGACGCCTCAAAAGTGAAGGAGCAATTCAGGGTAGCTCCGGAGCGGATGATAGACCTCATCGCGCTTATGGGCGATTCATCGGATAATATTCCCGGGGTCACAGGGATAGGCGAGAAAACAGCTGTGGAGCTCATAACGGAATTCGGCGGCCTTGACGAGCTTTACGAGAACCTCGGCAAACTTAAATCCGAATCGAAACGCCAGCTTTTGGAAAAATACAGGGAGCAGGCATATTTAAGCAAGGAGCTGGCCATATTGGACTTTGATGTGCCCCTAAAGATCGATTTTGAGGACATGAAGCTGAAAGAGCCGGATAAAGAAAAGCTCGCAGCCCTTTTCAGGGAGCTCGAATTTAAAAATCTGTTTGAGCAATCCATTGAGAGAAAAGAGCTGGATGCCGAATATAACCTGGTGGATACGCAGGATAAATTCCAGGCGCTGTTAAAAAAATTGTCGGCTCAAGACGCCTTTACCTTTGACGTAGAAACCACGAATTCTGACCCGATGCAGGCTGAGCTTGTGGGCGCATCATTCTGCTGGAAAGAGGCCCAGGCGTATTACGTGGATTTCAGGATAGACGGCCTGGGGATTGATTACTGCCTTTCGAAACTAAAGCCTGTATTCGAAGACAAAAATATAAAGAAGACCGGCCAGAATATAAAATATGAAAAGGTTGTTCTTTTAAACTACGGGATAGACCTAAAAGGCATATGGTTTGATACGATGGTGGCATCATATCTTTTAAATCCTTCAAAGCTAAACCATAACCTGGGCGATATAAGCCTTGAATACTTGACCCACAAAATGATTGACATAACCGACCTAATAGGAAAGGGCAAGTCCCGGATCACAATGGCGCAGGTCGAAATTGACAGGGTGCGGGGTTATTGCTGCGAAGACAGCGATGTCACTTTCAGGTTAAGCATACTCCTGGCCAAAGAGCTTAAGAAAAAGGACCTGTTTTCGCTTTTCAGCGAGGTGGAGATCCCGCTTATAGAGGTCCTTGCCAAGATGGAATTTGCAGGCGTTTGCATTGATCCGGATTATCTCTCTGTGATGTCCAAAAAAATGGATAAACAGCTTGAGGCGCTCACAAAAGATATATATGAAGTTGCAGGAGGCGAATTCAACATAAATTCCCCGAAGCAGCTTCAGGAAATATTGTTCGTAAGATTAAAGCTTCCGCCTGTAAAAAGGACAAAGACAGGCATGTCTACCGACGAAGAAGTGCTCACTAAACTTGCGCTGCAGCATAGCCTGCCGAAGGCGATCCTGGAATACAGGGAGCTTATGAAATTAAAATCCACATATGTGGACGCGCTGCGCGGCCTTGTAAACCCGAAGACAGGCAGGGTGCATACTTCGTTCAATCAGACCGTTACCTCGACCGGCAGGCTCTCAAGCAGCGACCCGAACCTGCAGAACATACCCGTAAAGACAGAAGTCGGCAAGAGCATACGCAAGGCATTTGTAGCGCAGGATAAAAAATCATTAATAGTTTCTGCGGATTATTCGCAGATCGAATTAAGAATACTTGCGCATCTTTCCAAAGATGAGACATTGATGTCCGCATTCAAAAGCGGCCAGGATATACATACCTACACGGCGTCCCTGCTCTCAATACAACGCAGCCAGGCAAAAACGGTTAATTTCGGGATCGTATACGGCATGAGCGCATACGGGCTTTCCAAAGGTCTTGGGATCCCGGTTGAGGAAGCGCAGCGGTTCATTGACGCGTATTTTGAGCGTTACCCGAAGGTAAAGGAATATATCGAGGAGTGCATAACAAAGGCGCGGGACGACGGTTTTGTAACAACGCTTTTAAACAGGCGGCGCTATATCCCCGAAATAAACAGCCAGAACATGAATATGCGCCAATTTGCCGAACGCACTGCGGCGAACACGCCTATCCAGGGCTCTGCGGCGGACCTTATAAAGCTGGCCATGATAGAGGTCCAGAATGAAATCGAAAAAAAAGATTTAAAGACGCGCATGATCATTCAGGTGCACG
>JAPLLL010000048.1:0-4815 GCA_026387595.1 Candidatus Omnitrophota bacterium | reverse complement strand
GGTGCACGATGAGCTGGTGTTTGAAACTCCGCAGTCCGAACTGAAGTCGCTCAAGGCGCTTGTGCGCGAAAAAATGGAAGGGGTCCTTAAGTTATCCGTGCCGATCGAGGTCAATATATCCGAAGGTAAAAACTGGCTTGAATTAGAAGAAGAAAGGAACTAAAAAAAATGAAGATAGCGTTTGTGTCGAGTGAAATGGTGCCGTTCGCAAAGACAGGTGGCCTTGCGGACGTATCAGGCAGCCTGCCGTTGGGCCTTGAAAAATACGGCTCAGAGGTAAAGGTGTTCATGCCGAAGTATAAAACAGTGAAGGTCGTAAAGAACCAGACCGTGATAGGAAAAGGGATAGACGTGTTTTTTATCGAGAATGAAAAATATTTTAACCGCGAAAATCTGTACGGGGACCGCTCAGGCGATTATCCGGATAACCTTGAACGTTTCGCATATTTTTCAAAGGCAGTACTTGAAACGCTCAAGAAGACAGGGTTTAAACCCGATATCGTGCATTGCAACGACTGGCAGAGCGCGCTGATCCCGGTTTATTTAAAGACTATTTACAAGGATAATCCGTTTTTCGCCAACACGAAAACAGTTCTTACGATACATAACCTTGCCTATCAGGGCCTTTTTGACAAATCGTTGTTCCCGCAGACAGGCCTGGACTGGGAACTTTTTAGTATTGACGGGTTTGAATTTTACGGGAAGGTAAACGTGCTTAAGGCGGGCATAGAGTTCACGGATTTTATCAATACGGTCTCGCCGACATACGCCGGGGAGATACAAACAAAGGAATTCGGATACGGCCTTGAGGGCGTGCTCCAAAAAAGGTCCGATGCCCTGTTCGGGATCTTAAACGGCATTGACTATGACGTCTGGAACCCGGCAACGGATAAAAATATCGCAAAGAACTATGACGCCTCCTCCAGCGACCAGAAATATCTGAATAAAGAGGACCTGCAGAGATCAAGCGGCCTGACCGTTGACAAAAATGTTCCGCTTATCGGGATAATCTCCCGCCTTGCGGACCAAAAGGGCCTGGACCTTATCGCGGATATAATCGAAAAGATCCTCAAGCTGAAGGTCCAGTTCATACTGCTTGGCGCAGGTGATGACCGGTATCATGTTCTTTTCGATGGCATTGCCAAGAAGTATCCAAAAATCACGTCCATAAACCTGAAGTTTGACGCGGTCCTTGCGCAGAAGATATACGCGGGATGCGACATGTTCCTTATGCCGTCCAGGTTTGAGCCGTGCGGCCTGGGGCAAATGATATGCTTAAGATATGGGACGGTTCCCATTGTGCGTACAACCGGAGGGCTTAAGGACACGATCTCTGAATATAACGAAAGCACAAAGCAGGGCAATGGTTTCACGTTCCTTGATTATTCCTCCGCAAAATTGTTTGACACCATAAAAAGGGCGCTTTCGCTCTACAAGAAAAAAGCGGCCTGGCTAGAGCTTGTAAAGAGGGCGATGGGATACGATTTTTCGCTTGAGCATTCCGCAAAGGAATATTTAGCGCTTTATGCCAAGCTGGCGTCCAAGAAAAGCGCGCGTAACCACGCGGGCTGCGTAGCAAAATGACGATAGTCGGTTTAACGGGCAGTTTTGGTACGGGTAAAAGCACTGTGGCAGCAATGTTCAAAGGGCTTGGGGCAGCAGTGCTGGACGCAGACAAGATAGCCCATAAGGCCCTGGATAAAAAATACCCGACCTACGAAAAGATCGTGAAAGTTTTCGGCCGGGGGATTCTAAAAAAGGGCGGGGCTATCGACCGCGGCAAATTAGGGAAGATAGTTTTTAAGGATAAAAAACTATTGGGCCGGCTCTGCGGGATAATCCATCCGTTCGTTATCAAATACATGAAAGATGAAGCAGGCCGTATAGGCAGGCTGTATCCGTCCAAGACGATAGTGCTGGATGCGCCGCTATTGATTGAAGCTAACCTGCTGAACATAGTGGATAAGGTCGTGGTTGTAAAGACCGCAAAGGCAGCGCAGATCGAGAGATGTCGTAAAAAGACCGGCCTTACCGCGAAGGAAATAAGGCGCAGGATCGATTGCCAGATGCCTATCGGGAGAAAAATCAGATTTTCTGATTTTGTGATAAATAATAACGGGACGAAACAAGAAACAAAAAGAGAGGTAAAGAAAGTATGGGAGAGAATTCGACTGTAAACGGTAAGACAAAGGCGAACAATAGTAACAACCTTGAGATAGCCAAGCTTAAGGAGATGAAGATCTCCGAGCTGAACAAGGTGGCCAGGGAGCTGGTCATCGAAGGCGCCAGCGGCCTGAAAAAACAGGACCTTATATTCAAGATCCTGGAGGCCCAGACCAAGAAGAACGGCCTCATATTCGGGGAAGGGATACTTGAGGTGCTGCCTGACGGCTTCGGGTTCCTGCGCAGCCCGAACTACAATTATCTGCCGTGCCCGGACGATATTTACATATCCCCGTCGCAGATAAGGAAGTTCGACCTGCGCACAGGCGACACTGTAAGCGGCCAGATCCGGCCGCCCAAAGAAGGCGAGCGCTATTTTGCCCTGCTGAAGGTTGAAGCGGTGAACTTTGAAAATCCGGAAGAGGCCAAGGAAAAGGTCCTTTTCGATAACCTTACGCCGATATATCCGAACGAGCGCTATCTGCTTGAGACCACGGCAGGCGAAATATCAACAAGGGTCATAGACCTGATCTCTCCCATCGGCAAGGGACAGCGCGGACTTATCGTTGCGGCGCCTTACAGCGGCAAAACAGTGCTGTTGCAGAAGGTCACCAACGCGATCACCACCAACTATCCTGACGCCATGCCCATCGTGCTTTTGATCGACGAGCGGCCCGAAGAAGTCACGGATATGCAACGCTCGATCAAGAAGGGCGAGGTCATAAGCTCCACGTTCGATGAGCCGCCGGAAAGGCATGTGCAGGTGGCAGAGATCGTCCTGGAAAAAGCAAAGCGGCTTGTTGAGCATAAGAAAGACGTCATTGTGCTGCTTGACTCCATGACAAGGCTGGCAAGGGCGTATAACGCGGTAATGCCGCATTCCGGCAAGATACTTTCAGGCGGCATAGATTCAAACGCGCTGCAGAAACCGAAAAGGTTTTTCGGCGCGGCAAGGAAGGTCGAAGAGGGCGGCAGCCTTACCATCATAGCCACTGCCCTTGTGGATACCGGTTCCAGGATGGACGATGTTATCTTCGAAGAATTCAAAGGCACGGGCAATATGGAACTCCAGCTGGACAGGACGCTGTTCCAGAAGCGCATCTATCCCGCCATAGACATCAAGCGTTCCAACACAAGAAAAGAGGAATTGCTGCTGGACCCGGAAGAACTTAAGCGCGTATGGCTCATCCGCAAGGCCCTAAACGAGCTGTCCAGCGAAGAGGCGATGCAGCTTCTTATAGAAAAGATAAAAAAGACAAAGACGAACGCGGAATTTTTGCTTTCGATAAATCAATAAGGCCCCTCGCCTTCAAGCATCAATCGTAAGGAAGGCTCGGGGTAATTTTCATAATCGTAAAACGAGGGAAAATTAAAGGAGGCAATGAAATGCAAGACAAAATTCATCCGGAGTACAAGGAGACGACCATTACCTGCGCCTGCGGCGAGGTGATACACACGCGGGCGACAAAGCAGAATATCAAGATCGAGATCTGCTCGAAGTGCCACCCGTTCTTCACCGGGAAACAGAAGCTTATCGACAGCGCAGGCAGGATTGAAAAGTTCACGAAAAAATATTCGAAGAACAAACAAGCATAAATGTTCAAAGATATAGAGGCCCAAAAGGCCCGGCACGAGGAGCTTCAGAGGCTGATATCCGACCCGGCCGTAATATCCAATTCCAGGCTTTATCAGCGATATGCGAAGGAATTCGCGGACCTGTCCAGGCTGGTGAACAAGTATAACGAATACCAAAAGCTTCAGGTTGAGATAAAAGAAGCGGAGCACGTCCTGTCAGACAAGAGCCATGATGAATCTTTTCTGGACCTTGCCCGGCAGGAGCTCGAGAGCCTTACTGCGAGAAAAGCGGCGATGGAGGCCGAGCTTGAGGATGCGTTTCTGAGCGGACAGGACCCGCTCAAGAACAGGGATATCATCATGGAGATCCGCGCAGGCACAGGCGGGCTTGAGGCAAGCCTTTTTGCCAGCGAGCTGTTCAGGATGTACTCGAAATACGCGCAGAAAATGGGCTGGCAGATCGAAGTGATGAGCGCAAATACCACGGAAAAGGGCGGTTTCAAGGAAGTGATATTCTCGATATCCGGGGATGGCGTTTACGGCAGGATGAAATTCGAAAGTGGCACTCACAGGGTGCAGCGCGTTCCCGAAACCGAGGCAAGCGGCCGCATCCACACGTCCGCCGCAACCGTTGCGGTCCTTCCGGAAGTCGAAGATGTTGACGTGGAGATAAAACCCGAAGACCTTAGGATAGACACGTTCAGGGCAGGCGGCGCAGGCGGCCAGCACGTGAACAAGACCGAATCCGCGATCCGCATCACGCACATCCCCACCGGATTTGTCGTGAGCTGCCAGGATGAAAGGTCCCAGCACAAAAATAAGGAAAAGGCCCTTCGTGTAATGCGAGCGCGGCTCTACGATATGATGCGCGCGGAGCAGGAAAAAAAGATCTCAAAGGACAGGAAGGCGCAGGTCGGCTCGGGCGACAGGAGCGAAAAGATAAGGACATATAATTTTCCCGACGGCCGCGTTACCGACCACCGCATCGGCCTTACGCTTTACAATATAGCGGACATCATGGAAGGCGAGATGGACGAACTCATTGACGCTTTAAGATCAGAGGAAAGGAAACTGCAG
>JAPLLL010000042.1:23069-33561 GCA_026387595.1 Candidatus Omnitrophota bacterium | reverse complement strand
TTGCTTTATAATAATGCCGCTTGTATTAAGTTTTTTCACAACAAGTTCTACCTTATCCTGAAAGAGGTGCCCGAAATAGTTAAGTATGGCCGGAGGCACATTTTCCGCGACAAATGTGCTGCGAGAGGCGTTGTATAGCGCCTCATAGAAACTGCCCGGAAGAGGGCTGATGCCTTTACCGGCCTTTTCAGTGGCTGACATCGTATAAAGATTTGTGCCTAACGGCGCTTCATAATAATCAGAAAGGTTAAGCTTCTCCCTTATACCGGCTTCTCCGGCTACGATAAGCATCGCAAAAATAAGGTCTATATTACCGTTTGAATCCGGAACACGAACCTCCATTCTTACGTCCCCTCCGTTGGGGTCCCTGAAGGGCGGCCACCGTATTGCGCAAGTCCTGTTCCGCCTGCCCTGCGCGTCATAAACAGGGGCTTCGTAACCCGGGACCAGCCTTTCAAAAGAGTTGTCGCTCTGGTTTATAAAACAGTCCATCTCGGGTAAGTACTTCATGATACCCGCCATGAACTGTCTGCCCGTTTCCGAAAATTCGCCGGAGCGATGCGGATCAAAAAACATGTTTTTCCATGTGTCGCTTACGCGCATCCTCTTCGAGATGTGGACGTGCATACCGTCTCCCGCCATCTTCCGATAGGGTTTTGCCTGAAATTTTATCTTAAGCCCGTATGTTTCCGCGATCTTTGTTAAAACCCATTTATGCATCTGTTTGATCGTCGCGACCTTAAAAGCCGGGCCGTGATCCATAACGAACTCGAATTGCGCGGCGTGTTCGGTAGTCCCGACTTCGGCGTGCACCCAACGGACAGGGTCCCCGAGATCCTCAAGCGCGATCATCATAGCTTTTAACGCGGCCTCATAAGGCGTCCCGTTGAAATTCTGGTGGTACCCTATTACGCTCGGGGGATAGTCGGGGGGCAGTTCCAGGTAAAATTCTATTTCGGGGGCAAGCATGTATCTTTCGGTATCCTCGCCGGTTGAATAACCGCTTACCGCCTTCAGGAAATTCCTGGGGTGGCCCATTACTTCCTGCCACGGCTCTTTCGAGGCGGGCGCGTGCGGTTCAAGCTGTCCGACCATGATCGCGCGCGTGTAGGTCTTTCCCTGCGGGGTCAGCATCGGCACGAGCCTGAATGTCGGGAATTTCGGCCTTACCACGATATCGGAAAATGTCTCCAAAAGATAATGGGCGCCGGCGCAGTTTCGGATAACGTCGCCAGAAAACGATATGCCCATGCTGGAATAGTCGCGTAATTTTTGTACGAGCTCATCCGGGTCTTTCGCGGCAATTTCATATTCATTCGGCTCGCCTTTAAAATCTGAATATATCAGGGTAACGCTCGTAACATTTTTTTGCCTTATGCGGCGCTCCACGTCCAATTGGCCGGAGGGTTCCTTAAATTCGGGCCTGGAAACAGACGATTCAACCTTGCGCGGCAGCGGCGCTTCCCGGACAAGCTTGGCTTCTATGTACACCTCTTTAGGCTTGCCGGGTTCTGCTTGTAAGATACAAAATGTCTTCGGTTCCAAAACGATCTGTATGTCGCTGTCCCCTATGGTGGGTAGGCGTTCCCCAAATATGCGCAAAAGGCTCCTTTTTAAAAGTGACGAACCATCAACGGTGAGCCCTCTTTTAAGCAGCGTATCTATACGGCCGGGCGCGACAACCATAGAAACCGGCTTTTTCGTATCGGGATGAAGCACGGCGACGGTCATAAATCTTATATCCAGCTGGTCGCATATTTTGACAATATCATCCGAGTCCAAGGTTCTTTGATCATAACCTGCCGGCAACGGAGCTATTTTCAGCGGGGTTATCCCGTCCGAGGCCTTAAGGAAGTGATGGTACGTGACCGTTCTGTCTAAAATGGGGCGCAGGCCCAGTTGCGCCCTTCTTATCCTGTCTTCTATATCCCTGTAAGTCGCGCAGGTCCCGGCCTCCCTGGTGCGGTTGTAAACCCTTAAAGGGGCGCCTGCCGCTTTAGCAACACAGGTAAGCTGAAAATACTTTATTGCAAGCCTGTGCCGTTCTATCTCATCTCTTGTTGTAAAAGCGGCGCTGGCTGTATATCCGGAATTGTAATCGAACAATTCATGGAAGTTGGGGCCCATACGCCTTCCGTCCTGCACCCTGACCATGTACAAAGGCAGCTTATCAAGCACCTGCTGCGACAACGAACAAAGTTCCATTGTCTGCTCTATAGCGCCTTTTACCCCTATGAATAAAACAGGCTCCTCCCCGTGGAACCTGGCCTTTTCAGAATAATATTCGGCTATCACATTTTCCAGATACAACATTAAGGGTTTTTTGCCGAAGATCTCATAGGTCGGAAGCGGCCCGTATTCTTTTACATAATTTTTTTTGAATTGCGGGTCACGTTTTTCAAGTTCGGCGCCCAGCAATTTTAAGGCCGCTTCTAATTCATGAGGAGGCAGCGAATTTAATATGTTGTGCACCCTTTCGCGGATAAGGGCGACCCTGAGCACCACCCCGGGAGTAGTCCCCTCTGCTTCCGCTATAAGTTTAAGCAGGCTTGTGTGTGTAGTTAATATATTGTGGCCTGGGGCGCTGTATTCAAACCGCAGTATTCTCTGTGACAGGTCCTCGGCTTCTTTGGCTTTCAGGCCCACCCCGGGCAGGCTTAGCAGGTAACATATCCCTGTTGCCATGCTGTGGTCTTCAAGAATGTCCAGTCTTGCCTTTGTAACAAGGACATTCGTTGTGCCATTGGGAATTCTGTCAACCACGGCAGCGGGCCGCAGCGCTGAAAAATCAGCCGCCAGCACCGGGTTCGCCAGCAGGAATGAAAACGCTGTTAAAAGCGATATTAATTTATTGTTTTTATACGGCACTCTCGGCAAACCTTTCTGCAGTAACAGTTTTTATACTGAGTCCAAATGGCTTGGGGGTCGGCTCAGCCGGCGCAAGAAGCTCTTCCACTGTTGTGCTAATTAACGTGGCCAAGCCTGGTTTTTCCTGTATGTTTTCGTAGTTATATTTCGGATCTTTTGATTTTGCCATGGCATCGGCGAATATATTAGCCAACGCTGTATGGCTTATGCTTGTCAGTTCGTTTGGCGAATCCGGTATTGTAAGTATCAAATATGCTCCGGAATTCACAACCTCAGCCCGGTTTCTGTCGGACTCCTTGACTACAAGTATCAACCTTGAGCTGCGCGTCATATTTCTCTGGGTATCTATAATAGAAGCGCTCATCGTGCGAGAGTCCGTTGCCAGGACAACCACAAGGCAATCCTTGTCCTTAAGTTTTGACAGTTTCTGCGGGTTCGGGTCAAATTTCGGGTTTACGCCCACCTTTTCATCCGATGATTCGAATTTATTGGCGTCATCGTTAACCGCGGCAAGGGGGCCGTGGACCGATTCATCAACGGGAAGGGCCTCTGCCTGGAACCCGAGCCTCTCAAGCATGTACTCATAGGCAAGCGCACTTGAAAAATCCTGCGCGCCCCCGATGATCTGCACCGTGTTATACTGCCTGTTAAACTCGTTCTGCCTTAACCTGACCAGCGCATTAAGCAGTTCCTGATTCTGGGTGCTGTTTCTTACCACGCTTGCCGCAAGGTCAACCGAAGATTCAAGGCCTACCCTGTAATCCGCCGTATATATGCCCTTTAGTTCGCCCAGGCTTGTGCCCAGGCCCATTAATGCCAGATAACTTAAACCTGTAAATGATGTATCATCTATGTCGCGGCTCAGGACTGTTTCTCCAAGGCTTTCCTGGCCGAATTGCCTTACCGCGGAATCCCTGTCCGCAATGGTAAAGATCGGCACGCCCCTGTTTTTAAATTCCGCAAGCTTAGCTGTCATGCCGATTTCGCTCTTTGCATCAGCGGGAAAAGCCATCTGTTCTTCCGAGCGGCCTTTAACAGGATCGGCAATGTCCTGTATCCGGGCGTTATTTTCAGCGCGGTTGTTTGACCTTGAGATAGCCACAACTATCGTGTTCTCATCAACGTCCTGCGCGAGATCGTAATCCGTAAGCCTGTGCACCACGACTTTAGCGCCTAAAAGTTTGGGCTTTTTGGCCTCAAAGATAAGCCCTTCGGTCTTATTGGCGGTAATATTAAATTCGCCGTTAAAAAATTTGGCGACTCCCGCCGGAAACCCGTTAAATTCGAACTGGGCCCGGTTGACTCCAGATACCGAACCGTCTCCTCTTATGGTAATAGGCGGCTGACGGTCCTGCTCTCTTTCAACAACTCTTTCAATAACAAATTCATCCAAACGAAAATTATAGGTAACATTATAATATTGGCCATTTATCGGCACATTCTTTACGGTCTTTGTTTCCTTTTCTCCTCTTTCGTCCTTTTCGGGTTTGAACAAGGACTTCCCAGTAGCAACGCGTTCCTGATATTCAAGCGGGTTCTTTGCCATGTTCGCTGCTATGGCAGGCGATTCTTCGTCAACCAAAACAACTATCTTCTTTACTTTATCGGCTCCGAATTTCCTTACCGCCTCACGGTCCAGGCTGAAATCCTTCGTTTGCGTAAGCCCGGCCTGCGCCCCCGAATACTTATTAAGGAGATCAAAATATCTTAGCGGCAGGCGGGTTATAGCCTTCTCTCTGGCCGTATTCAGTTCGCTCCATGCCTTGCCGGCATACTCCGCGTATTCGTTTCTTGCCGCCACAAAATTCCTTTTAAGCTGCCCGGCATAAGCGAACATTTCAAACAAAACACCGGGCTTCTGCGCGCCCTTAACAGTTACTGATTTAGCAAGGTTCCTGCAGCTGTCTATTTCGGTGTCGCTTAACCCGGCGGCGCGCGCAAGCGCTATCGCGAATTTTTGGTAAAATATTATATTAACAAGGCCTTGCAGCGCGGGGTCAACTCTTGGGACAACATTAAGGAAACAGCCGTTCCTGCCGCATATGGCATTTATATCATCAAAATGTTTGTTGCCATCCCGGAATGTCTGAACTATAAAGTCTATACCCAGCTCGTTTAACCTTTTTATAGTGGCAAAGGCCTCGTCCAGCCGGTCAGGGTCAGTGGCATCAATGATAACGATCTTTTTTTCATCCGCAGGCATGTCTTTACGCAGCAGTTTCCATATCCTGTCATCTGCGTAATCATAGGGTTTTGCAAGTACCCAACGCACCTCTTCAACCTTCAATTCGCCTTCCCTGCCTATGGGCGCGTTATGCGTGCTTCCTATCACCATTGCCGAATTTGCGGCCTTGAAATGCTCGCCTGCCCTGTTGACAAGGCTGTCTTTTTTGCTAAGCTGGGTGCCAAGCACTGACAGGTCATAAAGTATCCCTTCGAAACCTTTTGTGGTAAATACCGCGACTTCCTGGCCGGTCTTTACTTCAATAGTGCCCATTGATCTTGTCGTAAGGACTCCTATATCCTTGCCGGGGTTTCCTGTGAGAGAGCTAAGGCCCGCGCCTTTTTCGCCGGCTATCTCAAGGGCGTATAAGGTAAGCGCTGTCGTGCCTGACCAGCTCAGGCCTACTACAAAGTCATGGTCCGCGTTAAGGTTCATGTTCGTGGACACAAGGTCTGCAGGCCCTGTGGTTATTATTTCGACACCGGGCAAAAGTGTCTTGAATAATCTTTTTACCGCGTCTGCGTCCCGCTCCGAGCTTCCTATCCCCGTAATTATTATCCTTTTTAAGTTCTCAAGATTTTCGCCGTATTTTTCTTTTAATTTCTGGATCTCTATACCATGCTGCGTGATCAGGCCTTGCGCGTCCCTTTTTATCCCCATGTCAACGCTGTTTTCCCTTATGTAGGCATTTCTGCTCAAACCCACGACCCAAGGTATCTCGCTTATGTGCTTTTCCGCGAATGTCCTGAATTTTCCTTTGTCAGCAAGGTCTATGGGTATGGTGGAATTCTCTTTTATGCTTATCCCCTCCGTGGTCGCCGGGTCAAGAGAGTTTCCCATGAAATCCGAAAATTCAGGCACAACTTCAAACTTGCCGTTCCTGAACACTTTTGTCATTGAAACAACCTTTTGCTCGCCGTCAAGTTTAATGACTTTGGCTTTATATCTGCTCTTTATCTCGGCCTTGGCTTTATCGACCCCGGCAATAATACCTTTAACCTCGGCGTTAAATACCTCAAGGACCGCATTGCTTTTTTGCTCAAAAGCAGCCGGCTCAATTTGGTGGCTATCCCGCTGCTGCCTTAACGCGGCAAGCTGGCTATCCCGCGCCTTTTCTTTTTTGTCTAATTCCACCATGCCACTAACGTCTATTTCATTAAGCTTCCTTACGTCTTCCTCTACCTGCTTCGGGTCCCATAATGCCTTAAGCGCCGAGCTTGAATCGGATGTTATCTGGTATTTGTCATCCACTATGACGATATACAACGGCCTGCTGTGGCTCACGGCAAAGTGTTTATGCGGCATGTGCATTGAGTAAGTGTCTATGGCTATTTCCGAACCTTTTCCGAACACGGTAAGCGCAACCCTTAACGCGACTTCATCCGGAGAAATAGGTTTGCCTCTCTGGCGCGCTGCTTCCATCATTTGGTTCCACATGATAGCATAATCGCTATTCATAAAATTTCCCGGATCTTCGGTCTTAAAATAACATAGGGTCTCCTTGCTGACCTTATGGTCAGGCCTTATTGAATCCAGGAGGTAGCAATCATAAAGATATTCCCAAAATACGATCAGCGCTTTTGTGTCAGTGCCTATTTTCTTATTGTCTTCTGTCAGGAAATTATAGCCCCGGCCTTCCAGCATACCCCTTACCTCATTGACGGTGGCGGCATTAAGGTCGCCGTTGTGCGCCAATACGCGGGTAGGCCGGCCCTTCTGCTCTTCGGGCAGATGTTTTGCGGTCTCCATATAGGCCCGGAGGCGCTCCTGCGGCGTCATACCCGATTTCAGCGGCGTATTTTGCAATATAGAAGTCAGCGTCTCCCTGTCGATTCCTGCCAGAGTACCCAGGTCAGTGTGCGGCTGGCCGTTCTTTTTTTCGGTGCTTCCGGTCGTCGCCCACCTGTCGTGGCCGCCTACCCAGTCAAGCCAGTACATGTGCCCGAGTGTTATGCTGTCCACGCGACCTAATTGCATGCCTGTTGCAGAGCGCTCTCTTTCATCAACAAACCTTGTCTGGAACCATTCCGTTACCGCCTCAAACGCCCTGCCGGGCATGTTCAGCCTTGCCTCTTCAAGCCATTCCTCCATAAAATTGCGGCTGCCCAGAAGTTCTGGCCTTGCCTCTGGCCCAAGTTTACTTTTATACGCCTCTGCAATCTTCCTTGTATAGATCTTTTCTATCGCCTCTTTATATTCTTCCCTGACTTTGAAAGTCGCCAGTATGCCTGCCTGCAGCTGGAACATGCGCCTTGCGGGATCCTGCGTGAACATCGCGGGCACTTTCACATACCGGCCCTCTATCAGGGCGTATATCTCGGACCATTTTTCTTGGTCGCCTTCAAGTTTTTCTTTCCGCAGCACCCTGTCTATAAGCCTGTCGTAATCCCTTGAGTACTCGCCTATTTTTGCTTTCAGGTCCTCTTCGTTAAGCTCGCCTTTAAATCTTTCGGAAGCCGCTTCCTCCAGCTCGAACTTGACAAAATATTTTATAAGATTGGAATCTACGCCATGGGTCGTCTTAATAGAGTCAAAAAGCGCGGCCATGTCTTCTGTGATCTGGTGCCATCTGCCTGACCAGAAGGGAGCGCCTGCGGTGCCAACCCCCACGGAATTGGTTTTATCTGCGCGGCCGTTCGCGTCAAGACGCACGGCGTACATATCTTTGACTGAAAACGAAGGAAGCGATAAGCTGCCGATCTGGTCCTTTTCCCTTTTTGCGTATTCGGCCGAAGTCATGGCCCCTCTTATCTGTTCTGTCTCCTGTCCTGTAAGGCTTCTCCATTTTTTGTGCAGGGCCAGGCGTTCGTCATAATTAAGCCTTGCGCCGGTTTTTAGTTTATTCATGGCGGTTTTAAGCACAATGTCATCTCCGACAAACCTCTCCGGCAAATAGTACATCGCGGTTTCCGGTATGCCCTGGCCGTTAAGATACACTTCCCTTACAAATCCTTCGGAGTAACCTTTTACCTTAAGCACTTCAAGGCCCCACCAGGTCAGGTATGAAATACCGAAATCGTCCCTGCCCCTGTATTCCACAAGCATCTGCGAGCCTATCTGGCCCGGGAAGCCTATGCCACCGCCCACAGTCCGTATGACGCCGCAGGCGCCCTTGATATTTTTTAATTGCTCATCGCTAATGGGCTCAAAAACATACACGCTGCTAAACGATTTAACCGCTGCCTTTGCCCGTTCGCTTATCAGGATCACGCCGCTCCACATTGCGCTGAACTCCTCTAGGCTCACGGTTTTTTCAACGCCGTTGTCCATATAAACTACTTTATCGGCTATTGCCTCAACCTCCACATAGTGATTCGCTTCCCGGTCAGAGGGGGTTCTTTTAACATGCGCTATAAATCTTTGCCCGGCAGCTGTAAGCCGGCCCAAGAATTCCACTCCGGTAGCGCCATGATTGATGCTTATGCCTGACAAATGGCCCAATTGGCACATTGAATAAGCTGTATGGTACAGCCTTTCATCATTATCGTAAAAAACCCGGCCTCCGGATACGGTCATATCGATCGCTGTCAGTAGTATGGCTGATAGATCTGTTGATACATAGGCAGGAGATGAATATCTTTCCGTAAATAAAGGATTGCCGTTATCCGGATCGCGCAGGGCTGCATTTAATGCCTGCGGCCCGCATGCTTCGGCAAGGCGCTGCCTGAATTCCGCGTATGAGCGGGCCGCTGTTTCCTGGAGCGCGTCGTTGCCGGGATTAAGCGCCTTTACCATTTCTAAGAGCCAATCATCAGGGCTGCCGCGCAGACCGTGCATGCTCTTTACAAAAAGTTCGGCCAGTTTCTCTATTTTTTCCTGCATTGTGATGCCGGCGCCCTTTGCCGCGGCCCATTGTTCAAATTCTCTCCTGAAAGGCTCCGCTACTTCAGCCGATATTGCCTGTTTCGGCGCAGGCGGTGCTTCTGTCAGGATACCCGCTGCCTGCACTGCAATGCGACATTGTTCAGCGGTCAGTATCTGTATGCCTACGCTGGCTGCTTCGCCTTGATATACCGGAGAAATTTTATCTCCATCATTTGGTTTTGAAGCCAGATTGTAATACCTTATGAACATCCTCTGGCCTTCTATCGAAACCGGGATATAGTAGCATCCGCTTCTATCCATACCCAGGAAACCATCTCCCGCTGAAATATCTATGGCTTCCAAAGAACGCTTGAATAGCCCTTGCAGCTCAGCGTCCGGCACCTGTTTTTGGAAACGGCCGAGCCACGCTTCTTTTTCGCGCTGTATTGCATCTCTTATTTGTTGGGCGGTTATATCGGGGTTCTTTTGCCGCAGCGAGTATACAAGGCCGCTTAAAGACAACAGCGCGGCTTCTTTATAAGAAGCGACGGCATCATTGACGGCCTGTCCCATGGTCCTTGCGGCCAAAAAAGACGAGGCGGCAAGGTTTCCTTTGCCGCCTTCAAGCATCTTTTCAAACGAATCTCTCTCCCCGGACAATATCTTAAGATAAGGATTATTCGTATCGGCTTTCGTTATGCGCGGGGTAATGACCATATAAGAAACGCCGCGGCTCCTTAGGCGTTCGGTTATGCCTTCGGTGTGATAGCCGCCCGTTATCAACGCGACAACGCTCAGGCCTTTTTGGTCCATCTGCTGCAGCGTGTTCTCTATTATCGCTTCGTCGCGGGTATCGGCTATGCGGTAGAAATTTTCTAGGTCCGGTAGGTATTTATCAATATTTTTAAAATCGGGGTCATAATTGAACGCTTCTTTATACTTTTTAGCCTCGCTCCCTATAAAATCTATAAAGATCTGGCTGTTAAAATCCGCCTTGTTTTTCTGATAATACTCCACGTCCTCTTTTGACAGGGCGATGTCGAACATCTTGGAAAGCAGGCGTATATTTTTTGAGAACTTGCTTAACCTGCGCTGATCGTCGTTTATGAGAAGTTTTCCGCGTATCCCGTCCTCAAGAGAGGTGATCTCGTTAAACAGATTGTAATTATTGATCTTTTCGTAAATAACCAGGTAATCGGTATAGAGTTCCAGGTTCGGATAAGGTTTTGTAGCCACGTTATAAGATCTTGCAAGCCCCCTGAGGTAATCGTGGTACCTGCCGGCAGACGTGCGGCCGGCCTTAAATTCCATGCTGTTTACGAACAGGGTTTCCAGGTCCTTTTTTGTAAGGGCCTTTTCGAAAGCGCTTATAAGTTTCGCGCGCTCTTCTTCGACCTTGCCGAAATCTATTGTCTTTTCTATATCAAGCGTCTTGTAAAAAAGCCCGAGGTTCGAATATCCGGCCGAAACCGGTATCTTATACGTAGAGGCGGCCTCACCCAGGAATTTACAGAAATCGACAAGGCCGAGGCGCTCCTGGTTGTACTCGGTCACCTTTGCGTCAAACTCCTTAAGCTCCTTTGTATAAATACGGTC
>JAPLLL010000042.1:8183-23027 GCA_026387595.1 Candidatus Omnitrophota bacterium | reverse complement strand
AGTTTGGGCGGGTTTTTGGATGTGATCGCAAGGTATTCAGCGCCGTTTATCTTGCCTTTTTTCAGAAAATAAGTCGCGACTTCTTTGCGTATCTCTTCATCAGGGAACGTTGTAAAAAGGGACGGGTCGATCTCGCCGGATGAGCCTTCAAGCGCGACAAAATTAAGGCCGTAGTTATTGCCGAGCGTATCCAGTATCTGGGAGATATTCGTCTGCGCCTCGAAATTACAGTGCGCATCCTGGATATTGATAATAAGCTTCTGCGGTTCGCCGCGGAAGATCTCTTTTACCCTGCCTACATTTTCTGAAATGATAATTGACTCAGGATTGGTTACGGCAAGTTTTGCTGCGCCTTCAACCTCTTGGCTGGGCCTTAATACATCAGTAAACGGGGTTTGGCTGAAGGATGGATTAGCTACTAAAAAACAAAAAGCCAAGGCCAACGACATAGCCTTGTCCCAAATTTTTTGACGCTGCTGCATTCGCGGACTCCTTTTATTTACTGACTTTTTATTAGTTAAACACCATATATATTATATCCTATAAACGCTATTTGTCAAGGCGAAACTGCTAACTTTTTTAACTCCTAACCCTACTTTTTATATTGACATCCAACCTGGTTTTAGTACAATAAATCAACATGAAAAAAGCGATAGTTATAACCGATTTCGACGGAACAATCACTCAAAAAGACACGCTTGTCGGCATACTGGACAAGTTTGCCGGGCCTAAATGGCTCAAGATCGCTGCCCTGGTGAGGTCAGGCAGGCTGGGTACCAAGATCGGCCTGAAAAAAGAGATGGCCCTGTGCCGCGTTACAAAAAAGGAATACATTGATTTCCTGAACACCGACGTAAAGATCGACCCGACTTTTAAAAACTTCTTGAGATTCTGCGAAAAAAATAAACTAAAAGTAATAGTTGTAAGCGGGGGGTTCGGTCTTAATATAGAGGTTGTCTTTAAAAAATTCGGCATCCCCAGGCTGCCTTATTATGCTAATATCATACAATTTAAGGGCAATATCGTCAAGTTAAAATATCCTTATACTCATAAGGCCTGCAAGACCTGCGGCCATTGCAAGGCGCCTTATATAAAACGGTTTAAGGACAAGGGATATTTTACTATATACGCGGGGGACAGCGTAACTGACCGCTGCCCTGCCAAAGTAGCCGACCTGGTATTTGCCAAACATCATTTGGCCGAATATTGCGGGGAAAAAGGCATCCCTTTTGTTCCCTACACAACATTCGGCCAGATAAAAAAGCGCCTTATTTCAAAAGCGCTTCTATTTCATTCTTAAGCTGTAAAGTTTCCGCGTGAGTCTGCTTCACGAACCCGTCTTCTGCCGCCGGCGCGTGCGCCTGCGGGTAATCCGGTATGATGCGGCTGCCTCTTATGTCATCCTTTTCTTTTGAGACCTGTACGTCGTTCGCGATCTTTTCTTGCATCGCGATCAGAAGCCTTAGGCTCTCTTCGACGCCGTTATTCGGAAGCTCCCGGTTCAGGATGTTCCTTTCGTGTTCCCAGCGGCTATCGTCGGTCTTTTTTGTAAGTATATCCTTGCAGGTGTCAGACACTGCTTCGGCCTTGCGTTGTGGGGAGTGTCTGACACCTTCTAGGTGTTTCTTCAGCCCCATAAGCGCGTAGTATTTGATATAGAACGCATAGGCTTCGATGCCTGCGGCGCGGGACTCTTCGGTCATGTAATTCTTGCCGATACCCTTTATGTCCTTGTCGGTATATACGGCCTTTTTCTCTTTTACATCCTGGAGCTTTTTGCGGGCATCAAGCATCATATTTACGATCTCAGGCCTGAAAACCTCAAATTCTATCTTTGCCCTTTTTGCCTTGTTTCTTTTCCTGTATTTGCCTTCGTTCCTTCTTATCGTAAAGATATTGTCGCTAAGGACCCATGCCGGCATTATCTCGTTATACGCGGGCGAAACGCCGTTTATTCTTTCAGCCGGCGAATTGATAAGCGAGAACGGGAATGTCACCTTCTGCGGGAGCGCGTTAACGGCGGTCGCGATGATCGTATACGGCGCCTTTGTGAAATCCGACGGGAACTTTATGTTCACGCCGAGGCCGAAGAAGATGCCTTCACCGGGCCAGAGTTCCTGGTCCGGCGCCTTTGATGTATGGTTTGAGCCGACATTTGCGCCGTAACCTATGTTGCCTTTCCCTTCCGGCCAGAATGCCGCTATCAGAAGCGACTGGTGGTGGAAGCCCACAAACGGCCCCACAAGACAGGCCGTGACCTCGCCTTCGGCTATGCCGGTGTTCGCGCCTATGATCGAATCCGTAACCTTGCCGTGCCTTTCAACGTGCGAATGTTCAACCAGGACCGAATTCGCCACAATGGCCATTGACGTGACTTCACAGCCCCATTGGACAATGGAGTTCTTTACATACGCCCCGTCCGAGATCTCAGTCTCTTCTTCTTTATTACTAAGGATCATGGCGTTCTTGACCAGTATCGCGCCGTCTATCAATGCGTGCGGCCCCACGTAGGAATCGACTACCTTGTTCGTATTCTTTACCCTTGCGCCTTCCTCTATGATGCCTTTGGCCCGTTTTATCTGCGCGATGTATTTATCCGCGGCATCAGAGTAGCTCTTCAGCAACTCCTTATCGGCGCGCGATGATGCTATCTTTGCAGCCACTTCGATCGTGATCTCGGCGTATGTCTTTACCTCTCTACCGCCTGTTTCAATGGCAATAGGAAGTTCCGCGCCGTTGCCGAACGTATTTTCTTTTCCAGCGGATATGATGCCGCAGTTGAACAAGATCGCCCCGTCGTCGACAATATAATTGGAAAGCGTTTTCACGTCCTGGATCAGGACATTGTCGCCTATATTTGAATCTACGATAACTGAATTATATATACCGGAGGGAAGTTTGACGTCTTTGGAAACTTCTACGTCGCCTGAAAGCTTTCCAATGGTCACCTCACCGGAAAAATAGCATCCGCGTATGCGCGAGAGGTCGGTTTCTTTTGCGATCTTAATGGCCTTCCAGTCCGCGGCGCAGTTTGAGTTTGATCTTAGTTCATCCATCTGGGCCTTGGTCAGGGAAATAGTTGCTTTCTTCGCGACCTTTGAGGCCTCTTTTACTTTTTTTATAACTTCGGATTTATTTATGAGTCCGTTTAATTCGGCTAGCACTTCCTTTGAGTCCATTATTCCTCCGTGTTAGCGATTAGTGGGGTCATAGGACCGTAAGGTCCTAAGGTCATAGGAAAAACCTACGCCCCTAAGACCCTAGGAACCTAAGAACCTATTTTTACTTACAGCAGCAACCGCCCTTACTGGCTGTTGCCTTCGGTGATTCGTATTTCTTTTTGAGTTTGACCGCGGCGTCTGTATCTATGACAAACGTCGTATTTTTGTGCGCTTGTAAAAGCGACGCAGGAACCTGTTCGGTAACCGGCCCTTCTATGGATTTGGAAAGGGCATCGGCCTTTGAAGTCTTGTCAGCTATAAGCACGATCTCTTTCGCTTCCATGATGGTGCCGTTACCCATTGAGAGCGCCTGTTTCGGCACTTCGTTAACGTCTACGAAGAACCTGGCGTTATCTTCAATGGTCTTTTTGGTAAGATCCACGATCCTTGTCCTTGAATCTTTTGGCGAACCGGGTTCGTTGAACGCGATGTGGCCGTTCCCGCCGATGCCTAGAAGCTGGATATCGATCCCGCCCGCCTTCTTTATCGCATCTTCGTACGTCTTGCACTCCGCGGCTGCGTCTTTCGCCTTGCCGTTTAAGACATGGGTATTGGACTTATTGATATTTATATGGTTGAAAAGGTTTGTATCCATAAAATATCTGTAGCTTTGATGATGGTTCCCGGAGATCCCCAAATACTCATCCAGGTTGAAGGATACTACCTTTGAAAAATCAAGGCCTTCTTCCTTGTGCATACGGATCAGCTCTTTGTACATCTTCACAGGTGTACCGCCGGTGGCGAGGCCCAGCACGATGTTGGGCTTTTTTCTGATCCTGTCTGCAAAGATCTGAGCAGCTACTTTGCTCATCTCTTCTGAATTGTTACAGACTATCACTTTCATACTCGTTCCTCCTCTCAATTTCTATAGTTTCCATTCTGGAAATTAATCCAGAGCCTCTCTCATTCCTAACCTGAGGCGAGGGACTTTTCCCGATGTGAAATTACATTTTTAGCACACAGGGGTGGCTTTGTCAACAGTAAAATAAGGGGCTATTTCCTTGCGCAGAGGTCCTTGTAGCTCCTGTAATGGTGGATCGCAAAACCTGCAAAAGAGGGGTGTTTCTTAAATTCGGCGTATGCCTCGGTAAGGACCGCCTCCATGCCCTTTTGGGTCATATCGGCAAACGTAAGTTTGGCAAGCATTACCTCATCAGCCTTTACCAGCAGGAAAGTTTTCCCGTCGGAAGCCGCATATTCCCTGACCTGGGCATCCCCGTATTCAGGGTTCTTGGATACCGCAGCCGTAAGGTCAAATATAAGGTTGTCCGCCTCTTCTTTATTTTCAGGTTTTAATATGCCGCCCATTGAACCGGCAAACCGCAAGAGCGCATCATTAAAGCCTGTCTCGTCCGCCCCGGCCGGTTTTACAAGCCCTGCGTATAGTGTGTTATTATATGTATACGTGCGCACTCGGGAGCCTTCGAATTCATTAAGTCCGGACAGCCTTTGCGCATCCTCCTGCTTGAGGGCTGCGGTAAAATATACCTGCTGGGCGGGATATTTTGATGTTTCCACCCCTATAAATACTTTTTTACCCGCTGTATCGGCGTATTTTATCTCATCCATGGCATGTTGTATCATGCCGTCGGGCCCGGAAGCAAAATTCCTGTAATCCATTATCCCGATATAATCGCATATATTAATGATTTTTTCATCCAGCCTGTCAAGAGAATCAAACCAGAATGGTACGTCAACCCCAAATTCAAGTTTTACACCGCTTTCCCTTATAAGGGCTTTGCATTTTTCATTCAGCGCTATGAACTGGCCGATTATTTCGTTCTTTTTGGGCGACTCGAAGTCCGGCAGAAGATACGGCTCATTGTCATAATGCACGCCGTCAAAGCGTTCTTGGGCCGGGTTGTTCTTATTGAAGTCTATTATTGCCTTAAGCTGCGAAAGCACTACCTGATGCCCATTTTCAAGGCAGAATTCAGCCGAGCCGTCAAGGGAATGCACCGATATGCCGGCCGCGTGCGCGTCTCTCAGGAAACTCCTGAGCTCGCCTTCGTACAGGATCTTACACGTTCTTTGCCCTTCGGCAGGCGAAAGCTCGTACTGGAGCTGTAAAAACAACGTGCCTACATTTTTTGCCGCGCAAAAATCCAGCAGCTCTTGTCTTTCGCCTGCGTCCTGAAGCGGCTCTTTGGAATGCCATACCCACATCGCCCTTTTTATGAGATTGATTTCGGCCCTCTTCCTCATCAGCATTATCCCTCTTTTTACGGTAACCCGCTTCTGCCTTGCGCTGAATATCCTTTTGGTGATATCGGCAAGTTTCATGTACCTGGTATTTTCCCCGTCTATTTTTGCTATAATATCGCCTTCCCGCAGCCCTGCCTTATAAGGTATACTGTCTTTTTTTATGGCTTTGACGACCGGCCCTATCGGCTCCATGCTCACGGACAGCGGGGCAAAAGGTTTTATACTCAGGCCGGACATGTGGCCCACCTGGATATCCCGTTCTATCGTGACCTTTATCATCGTATTCGAAAGACCTATCAACAGCCTTGAGGCATTTTTGAGCCCTGCATGCGTAAGCGGCTCTTCCCATGAGCTGACCAGCACATCGGACTTTAAAAGGCCCTCAGGCGCCTCGGTTCCTTTATCCAGGGACTCCACGGTTATTACGCCCTTTGCGTCTTTTAACGCGATGCCCAGCTGCGCCTTTAAGATCGGTCTTAGCTCGCTGTATTGCCAGGACTTTTTAAACCGCCATTTTGTGTCTTCAAGGCCCTTGACGGCGTCAAGCGCTTCCTGAAAATCCGGGCTTGCCTGAAGCGCCAGCCTGTAAAATTTGAGCGCGCTCTCAAAATCGCCCGCACGCTCGAATTTTTTCCCTAGATAAAGGTTATTCTGGTAGGGCTCGTCAAAAAATATCTCGTCTATACTGGATTTGAGCAGTCCCTTCTCCCCTTCTTCCACGCTCAAAATAAACCTGTCGTATTGCTCCTCTACGATCAGACCCTTTAGAGTCGTGTTATCCGTAAGATAGACAATGTCGGCGTATAAAAGTGTAAAGTGTAAAGTGTAAAGTGTAAAAAAGAGAAAAATTATTTTTTTCACTGCTTTTCCACCAATTTTCTATAACTTCCGTAATGATGTATTGCTATGCCGCCGAATGAAGGGAGGTCCGCATACGCCTCCACAAGTTTGCCGAGCTGAAGCTCCATATTCGACTCGGACATTCCCGCGAACGTTATATATTCCGGATACAGGTTTTCCGTGGTCTCCTGTCCGATAAAAACTTTTTTACCGACGGCGGCGGCGTATTCTATCTCGTTTTTGGCAAGGGCGATAGAACCGTTCGGGCCTTCGGCAAAATTCCTGTAGTCCATTATATTTACGGTATTTACCGTATCCAGGATATGCAGGCTCGGCGGCTTAGATTGCCCGTTCCAGTTTACCGTCATGGACGGGTCATCGTCGTACCAGAACGGGATGTCGCAGCCATATGCAATCTCGGACTCCTCTATCTTTATCAGGTCCATTATCTTCCTGTTCAGGTCAAGGTATTCCTTAAGTATCTGTTCTTTATTCTGTTCCCAGGGCTTGCCAAGAAGATAAACCTCTGTATCGTTCTCTATCCCGTCAAATCTTTCATGCGGCCGGACAGCCCTGTTAAAACTCAGTATATCCTCCACCCAGCGCAGGGGCTGCTGGTGGTAACGCTCAAGCCCCCACCGGGGATCCCCGCCAAGCGCGTGCACAAAAATACCCTGGTTGTGGGCAAGTTTGTTGAATACGCGGTAATTCTGGGTGTTCTGGTCGTTGAAGCTCAGGACCGACAGGTAAAGGCGGTTTATGCTTTTGGACCTGCAGAATTCAAACAGACGCCTTGTGGCGTCCTGGGACATGTATACCTTGCTATCCCATACCCACATTGCCCGGGGCGGCTCAATAATACCCTGGGCGTATAAGGCCGTGGAAGCAAAAAATGAAAGTACAATAGAAAAATAAACAATATATCTGAAAAGGGGTCTCAAATTTAGCCTTTTTAAAAATTATTTTTCCAGCGCTATCTCGTCGACAAAAACCGTGCCTATGCCTGCGCCTTCGGGGAAACACTCCGCCTCGAAGTTTATCGTTATCGACGACAGATTGGCTGTATCGAGAAAGAAGATGTTAAGCGGTACCTTTACCTTCTGCCATTGCGGCGTTATCTTGCCGGCGGGAAGATATGCCCCTATCTCTTCTGATTTCAGGGAATCGCCCATCTTGTCCCAATGCTCGTCTGCCAAGCCCACCATAAAATTCTCGTCGCCCTTTTCGCCTTTGACAAAGAAGGTTATATAGTTGTAATTGGAAGCGTCAATGTATTGCCCGGTTTTTTCGTTTTTAATAGTGGTATAGTAACCGCACCAGCCGCCTGTCCCGCCGGGGCCTCCGGTGTTCTTTTTGTCATACTTTATCATAAGGACCTTCGAGCTTTTCCCGTTTATGGCTTCGTCCCGCCGGGATATCATGATCCTTGAAGGCGCCCTTACGTACACGTTCGTTTTGCCGCCAAGTTTATTTTTTACCTCTTCTCCCTCAAAATCATCCACGACAAACACGCCTGCGGTCGGCTGCATGCTCGGCTGCTGGTTCGCCTGTCTCGCAAAGGCCGACTGCGCCGCAACGGCAGGGCTTGCCGGCGTCTGCGCCTGGGGTTGGGCCGGCCCTTCAAATTCTTTTATCACGCGCACTTCCTCGCTGCCCGCCTGGCTTCTTTCCCCGCTTGTAACAACACAATATATGATGCTGAACAGGCATATGAGGTTAAATACCGTTATAAGCCCTATCTTTAGAACGCGCAGACTTTTCTTTTGCATAGCTTAAAAATCCTTTCTTTTCTATTCAAACGCCAGTTCGTCTATATACACTATCCCCGCGCCTTTTCCTTCGGGGAAACAATCCGGCTCAAAACAAACCGTAACCGATGCCACCTCTTTCATGTCTATAAAAAATACGTCGAGCGGGATAGTGACCTTTTGCCACTCGGCAGTGATCTGGTGCGTGGCCGGCAGGTATACGCCTACCTCTTCGGATTTAACCGAATCGCCCACCTGCTCCCAGTGCCTGTCCGCAAGGCCTATCTTAAAATTCTCTCCGCCCTTTTCGCCCTTCACCCAGAAAGTGAGTTTCGTATAAGGCGCCGCGTCGAAATATTTCTGGCCTATCTTTAATATCGAATAATATCCACACCATCCGCCTTCGCCCCTGGGGCCTCCCGTATTCTGCTTGTCGTATTTAACGGCGAGGGATTTGCCGGCCGTCCCATAGCGCTCCTTTTCCGTCTGTATCGCCATCACCCTTGACGGAGGCTGCTCGTATGTGCTCGTGCGGCCGCCTAAGCAGTTCACGTTTTTCTCAAAGTGATCAATGAAGAATTCAGCCGCGGAACACCCAGTAATTAGTAAACAGTAATTGGTAAACAGTAATAAAAACAATACCACTATACTTTTTTTCATTTTTATCCTCCGATTTTTCTAAATTTTACTCCAGTAAAAATCGTCCCGAGTTCTAATTGTTTTGCATATTAGGGGACGAGGGACTCTTTAAGATAAAATTTTATATCGTCGATATACACCGTACCTTCGCCCTTTTCACTGAAATTCATGACAAGCGAACCCATCTGCGTAAAATCCAGAAGGCCGAAATCCTCAAGCGGTATTACAACTTCCTTCCATTGGGTCGTAACGCCGCCGGCCAGGTATTTATCCACGCCCCCCGCTTTAAGTGAATCGCCTATGATCACCCAGTTCTTGTCGGCCATGCCTATCTCGAATTTTTCGCCGCCGCTTTTGCCTTTCACCATGAACGAAACGGATCTATACGGCGAAAGGTCGTAATATTCTCCGTCGATCTGGTTCAACATGGTGTAATAGCCGCACCAGCCGGTCGTATCTTTTTTAAAATCCATCTTAAGCGAACGGCCCTCAGGGCCGTAATGTTCTTCGGGGACCCTCTCATACAGGCACACGGAAGGCAGCTTTTTATACGCATTGGTCTTCCTGCCCAAAAGGTTCAGGTCCGAATAATCAAAATCGTCCAGCAAGAGATAGCCTTTTTTCTTTATATCATCCGCCCTGGCTTTTGCGACAAAGTCCTCTTTAAAAAACTTTATTTCGTCTACCCAGAACACGCCCTGGCCTATCTGGTTAAAACCGAATATCAGGCTGTATGCCTTTGATATATCCGGCCCGTAAAAATCCGAAAGCGGTATCTTTACCTCTTTCCAGTCTTTGGTAATGCCGCCGGGAAGATACCTGTTGATCGCGCCTATAAACACGGCGTCCTCGCGCTTATTTGATATAACATCGTTAAGCCCGATCTCAAAGGTTTCTTTGCCGTCGCGGCCCTTTATCATAAAGGTTACGGTCTTATACTGGGAAAGGTCCGCCATTAATATAACATATGCCCCGCAAAAACTTTTTTTATCCGCCTGTTTATACATTACCTTCATGGCCTGGCGGTTTGTTTGTTCATCGGACGGGCAGAACGTCTTCTGGTCGTAATACACGCCGACCCTGGAGGGTGACATGACAAAACCGCCTATCTTGCCCCGGTAACCGAATAATTTCTCGCTGGCGAAAAGCTCGGTCTCTTTAGGAAGGGGCGGCAGGTCGTTCAGAGAGGCGCCGGGATCGGTTGCCGCAAAGCAGCTTAGAGCTGAGAGTTGAGAGCTTAGAGTAAAAAATAGAAATAGCGACACTAAAACTCTAAGCCCTAAGCTATAAACTATGAACTTTTTTTTCATTCGAGCTCCAATACGCCAAATGTTGTCGGGTCGCCCCAAACCCTGTTTACCGACGTGGACATGAGTGATTTCTGCGGATTCGCCTTGTCATCCGTATCGCCGACGTCCGCCATTATACCCATCCTGAAGCCTTTGTGCAAACCCAAAAATACATCGGAAGGCAGCTGAAATATCGTTTCGGCCTGAGCGCCCCGGGACACGGATTCCACGCCCACCCTGGACACCTGGCCGTAATAAAACAGCACTTCTTGGGGTATCCTGGCCTCCACTATATAACCATGCGGAGTTCTTGAGGCGGCCACCTTGATAAGCTCCTTATAGTTAAGTTCCTTGGGAAGGGCCGGTGTCCAGATATGGACTTCCGGCGGTATGTCAACAAAGTTGCCCGGACTGATGCCGAACTGGAAGTCGTCGGCTGAATTAACCGCCTCGTTTATGTCCCCGCTTATATCCGTATCCAGCCAAACCTCGGCATGGTCACCCTGCCACATATCTGCCCCGCGCCATTCCTGTATGAATATATCATCCGTTACGTCGCATGCGAAATAAAGCGCCTCATCGTCCCAGTTCGCGTAGATCTTGAAACTCAGGTCGTTTTTGCCCGTCCAGGCGCCGCTCCCGTAGACAATGTTCCTTTCATCCGTTATTTCGCAAGGCGCGGCCAGGTCCCAGCCGTCCAGCGTGCCGTCGATCTTTATATCGCCGGACCTTGGAACCGCTTTTACGATATAGGGGTTCTGTAAACGCTCTTTCGTAGGGACGTTCCTGCCGCGCGTCATGAGCTTGTAGCTGTCATAATGATGTATTGCAAATCCTTCAAAACTCGCCTCAAAAAGAAACACCTGTTTTACCTTGTCGAGCTGGCGCTCCATCTCCTCCCAGCCCTCTTCGATAAAAGTATTGCGGCGCTTGCCCTGATGCATCTCAACCAGGTCCTGGGTTTCGACCGCTATGATGACCCTCTTGTTCGCTTCTTTAGCAAGGTTTATATGGAATTTCGCGCGGTCGATTATTTCTTCGGCAGTATCGTAATAATCCATAAGGGCAATATAATCCACGTAATCAAGGATGGACCTTTCAAACCTGCCTTCGTCTTCCACGTCATAGAAAAACGGGATCGCAACGCCCAGCCTGAAATCCTGCCCATAGCTGTTGACAAGCTCGCGGCATTTGCGCAGCAGTTCTATATAATCGGCCTTTATGCGTTCCTTATCCTGTTCCCATTCAGCGGTAAGGTAAGGCTCGACATCCAGCGAAACGCCGTCTACATGTTCGTCCTTCGGCCTGGCCTTGTTGTATTCCAGGAAAAATTTGATCCAATTCAATACCAGGTGGTGATTTTCCGCAAGCGACCACGTGGGGTTGCCGGTGAGCGCCTCCACCTTTATACCGGACTGATGGGATTCTTTCATGAATTCGGCGAGCGACTTAAAATAATCCGCAGGCGGGGCTTCCGTGAACTCCGGGAAAAATAAATACAACACCGAAATATTCGCGGTCCGGCAGAACTGCAGCATCTCCCTGCGCTGGCGCACCTTGCTTACCGGGTCTATCTTCCATACCCACATCGCTCTCGGGTGCAAAAGGTCTTTCTCCGCCCTGGGCGTATTGTATTCCTCTATCTTTTTTACCTCAGGGTCGTTCGTGAACTTTATATCCTCCACATAAATACGGCCCTGGCCGCCTTGCCTGAACCAGAAAACTAACGAGCCCATCTTGGAAAGGCTTATTTCGGACGAGGCCCTTGCAAGCGGCACCCTTACCTGTTTCCATTCCTTCGAGACAAAGCCGTCCTGTATAAATGAGTTGACAGAGCCCAGGAAAAACGCGTCTATCTGAAGCTCCTGCATCCTGGAGTCGGCAAGGCCTATGTCGAATTTTTCGCCGCCGTTGGCCCCACGGACCCAAAAGCTGAGGGTATTATACGGGGTTATATCAATATCGTTTAAAAGCGTATACCAGCCCGCCCATCCTGCCTCTTTCCTGTAATCGATCACAAGCGACTGGCCCGTATCCCCGCGCCGTATCTCGCTTGACTTTGTTATGATAGCGAAACTGGGCCTCATCGCCCAGGTGCCCTGGTAGCTGCCGAGCCTGTTCTTTCTCTCGGAGAATATGCCGCTTGTAAGTCCCACGTCAAAGTCGTCCACCAGGATCTCTTTCGGTTTTTCTTCGGGCTGGAGGGCGAGTTTCTTCCTGCCTTTTTCCATGCTTATCTCGACCGGCTTCTCAAGCAGGCGCTGGGCAAGGCCCTTTAACTCGGCCTTTTTCTCTTTGCCGGTCCATATAAAAAATATCCCGACAGTCAAAAAGACCGCCAGAAGCAAAAAGAAAAATACGCCGAATATCAGAACTATAAGGCGTTTTTTAGATTTTTTATTTTCCTGCTCTTTGTCTTCCATAATATATGCTGATTATATTATATATCCTATGTACTGTCAATGGGGACAACTGTTTATAAGCTAGACACCGGCAAGGACGGCTCGCGCTGCAGCTTCTTCTTCGCGCATGGAAAGCGCTTTTCTGGCACCGGGTATTTTGAAAACCTCCCAGGCAACTCTGTAACCGCGGTCGGATATTATGAATTCTTCGCCTGCGTCTGTAGACCTGGCGCCTATTACGTGTTCCTTGTTCTTCAGCTGCTTCAAGAGGCTTGTGAAGCCTTTCTCGTCAAATGTCAGGCCTGCGCGGCGCACAACTGTTTCCAGCTGAGACCGGTTAGCACCTTCTCTTTTCAGTCCTTTTCGCAGTAGGTGGGCCAGGATAACGCGCTCAGCCCTTGCCTTGGGGCTTGCGCGGTTCTTTATGTTCACGCTGACAAAATGTCTTATTTCACCTACTATATCGTCTAACTTCTGACCCATCTCCGGAAACCCTCTGGCATAACACGATGTTTTTTCCTCGGTGCCTGAATTACGCACAAATATCGTGCCGAGCTGATCTTCGGGCTTTGTCCTGCCTTTTTTAAACAGGCGGAAATATATGACGTTCGGTTCTTCGGCAATGGTCTGCGGTATCGCATCTATCATGCCACCAAATTTTTCCTTGACCATACCCTTAATCAGGTCCTGGAGCGGGTCTTTTATGTCGTTTAGCTTGTCCTTATTTACTTCATATGCATACAAAGTTATTTTGTGCCCGGGCTTGAACGGATGTCTTATTTCTTCCAGCCGCGAAAGGGACGCTTTTTCATCCGCCTGCCGCGGGTAAAGCCTCTCAATAGACACCAGGGTATTTACAGCGCTCTTTAACGAATCGCCGAAAAATACCGGTATTATGCGGCCGTCTTTTGTCTCAAGGATCCTTATAGTGATATTATGGCCCGACTCTTCCCTGCCTACGGCATACGCTATGGCCCCTATTACACAAAGTGCCTTGTCTATATCAACCTGATTAATACCGGCATCGTCCCTGAGCGCGTACAGCCTGTTCATTATATCGGTAATCTTTGCAGAGCTTACCTTGGGGTCGCCCTTAAGACTGTCCAGGTCTTTGCGCAGTTGGGCGATCCGCTCGTCAAAGGATGCATCGTGCCTCTTGGGCAACGCTTTTTCTATCTGATTTATTGAGGCCTCTACCCATGCCAATGCCGCGCGCAAAAGTATCCATTTATCGCCTACCCCGGTCTGGACCGCTGTAAGGCCCAATTCCGTGCCGGAAAATGCCGTCATGAAATCACTCTCAATGGTCCCGGCTATTATCGCGCCCTTATACGCGTCCTTCCACGGGCATTTGTCGCTGCGCAGATATTTGGCCTGTAGAAAAGCGGTCTCGTCTCCCGAAAGTATCGCGATATGGTCTTCGTGCTCCGTTCCGTCCGGATCCGTCCACCCGGGCACATACTGCAGTATAAAAAGCCTGTCCCCGTCCGCATCTACGCACACGCCGTTAACATCCACTTCCCCATTGAGGACCTTATCCCTGTTAAGCCTGCCTTGTTTAAACAATTCTCTTAGTACGGGAAAATTATGAATGGATTCGTTCGGGTCATCCACCATCTTTTCTGTTATGGGCGCGTTCGCCTTGCCTTCCAGCTCCGCAGGGCCGCTCATGTGGTTTACCCTGCCGTCCCCTTTATTAGGGGCAACCTCGTAAACCCTTGCGCCAAGGCCTTCTAAAACCTCTTTAGCAAACCCGGGCGTCTGCTGCCCGCCTGCTTCTATTGACGATAATGAGCCCGCGGCGCAATCGAGTACTATTACATGGTTTTTCAGGGGTTTATCAATCGGCCTGCCGCGTTCATCCAGCGCCCAGGTATTTACCGGTTTTAAATTCGTCTCTACGATGACTTTTCTGGCTTCAGCTGACGCATCCACTATGCCCTCTGCCACACTGTTTCCGACCTTGGGTATCGACGGGTCAAAACCTTCGTTATGCGCCTTATAAAATATGGCGCTTAACTCGAACTCATCCTCGGGGAAAAGTTTAAGGCCCTGAATATCCAGAAATAATTTTATGCCTATCTGGTCCATCGGGTTATGGCTTGCGGTAATATCAATAGCCCCTTTGGCACCGCGATACATCATGTATAACGGGATGCCCGGGGTAGAACATATTCCCGTGACCACCACCTTGGCGCCGGCGAGCCACGCGCCTTCTATAACGGCCCGTGAATATTCGCCTGTAGGGTCGCGCGGGTCATATCCTATTACTACCTCATCGCCCGGCTTCATTCTGCCTGTTTCTATCAGGTATCTTACATAAGCGTATGAGTATTCTTTAAAATTCTGCGGGGTTATCAGTTTTTTAAGTTCTTCTGTGGAGCCCTGCGCTTGCGCATCACTGATCTTATCGCCCCTTATGCCGTCAGTGCCCTGGACCCTGATCCTTACCCAATCAAGGTACTCGAGCATGAGTTTGCGCTGTTCTTCCGGTGGGCGT
>JAPLLL010000042.1:0-8177 GCA_026387595.1 Candidatus Omnitrophota bacterium | reverse complement strand
GCACAAGATTTCGCTGGTCTTTCAGGTATTCGCTTCCTATGGCGTCTTCAAAAAATTTCAGGCTTATGCCGAGTTCGGTAAGTTTATGCAATATCTGTTGCACGGAATATCTTCCGCTGTTTATCCCGAAATGGTCGCTTCTGTCGGAAAGAAATACCATGGTTTGATCTTTGTACAGCTGCTGCATCCTTAGCATGAGTTGTGACAGTTGCTGGAGCGCCACTTCAGCGGCAGGCCTGTCGACTAACGCAAGCGGCCGTAGATTATCAGCGCCTGTCCCGCACATCTCCGGCGCGGACCAGGAAAGGCTTGTCGTTGTGAAAATAATCAAAACTGCCTGGGTGATAATTTTAAAAAATGCCCTGTTCCAGCCCATTATATCGCTCCTTCCAATACGGCGATCAAGCCATAGCCTGCAGGTACCGTCCTTGCTGCGTTTAAAAAGAATAACGCCGGATCCATGCGTTTCGATATCTGGGTTAAGCTTTATCTGAATAAAGATTTCAATTTATCCGCATTACCCGCCGCCTTTGCCATTGCCGGCATCGCCTCATACGTAAACATCGGGAATATATTCTGAATGGAAAGCGCTGTTGCGGCCTCTTCAAGCATCGCAAGCAGCATGTCCACTTCGCGCTCATTCTTCGCCACGGACATTATGGCAGGGACGCCGCATTTATAGGGATAATACACGCCTAAGCCTTGTCTTACAAGCCTTAGGTCGAATTCAAGAAATTTATTTAACTCTTCAGGCGTTTTGACCGTTTTAGATATCGCCGGTATCGCGTCTATAAATGTCCAGCTCGGGTCAGTCCCCCGCGCTGCAAGCTCTATGCCGAGTTTAAGCATCAGGATAAGGTTGCCCGACCTTCTCTGGGTGTTTAAAAGAGCCGGGATGCCTTCCAGATACGTCCGCGGAAGATACATGCCTTTTACGTGCATGATCATCCCAAGTCGGACCGCAAGATCAAATTCTCTTGTGCCTTCCATAAGGCCCGCTTTTCTAGCAAGCCGGCTGCATCTTTGGCGTATAAGCCAGCCCTCAAACCTGTTCATGGGCCGAGCTGCAGGCCGGGCCTCCTTTACATTGGCTTCCAGTTCAACTGCGGGCCTGTCGGTCAACGAAAGGGGCCGTAAATACAGACCCGGCGCGGCAGGCGCTGTTGCCGGCGTTAATAATGACAAAATGATTATAAAAATTGTTATCTTTTTCTTCATGTTCATACTTGTTTTAGATATTCCCCAATACGGCGGCCGCTGTTTTCGAAATCGCGTCCAATCCCACAGCGGCAGGCGCAGCCGCCGCAATGGCGGCGGGCCGGGGAATAACACTAGCAAGTCTGCTTAATTTATCAGGGCTGAGCGTTACGTGTTCTCCGGACGGCCCCTGTACGGTCACGTTCGGGCCCTGCACACCTATTACTGTGCATTCGCCGAGGGGAGCGGGAAATTCAACTTTATCGCCTATGCCAAGCCACACTACTTGTAAATTATTGTCGGGATTGACTATAGTTTTAGTCCCCTCACGTGTATCTACTATCGCAGTCGGCCGCATCGCCCCATTATAGAATTTATCCTCTCCTGGTTTGTTAAATATACCATATGAAAAATGGTGCCGCGGTTCATTCGGTTCCGGTAATAGCCCATACTTATTAACTCCCCATCTGACAAGCGTATCTGCCGGTGTCGCTAAAGGATCATCCGTCGCCGTTGGAAGCTTAAATACTGGCGGGGAAACCCGCACGATTAACCCTTCTGTGTTAAATGTAACGAGATTAGAGCCGTCCTTCTCGGTGGGCATTACCGCCTTTACAACCAGCGTTATGTCCCCCTTAGACTGACCCGTAGTTTTTCTTACAGCCTCCCGAACGGGATCCCGGATATATTGTTCGGTAATCGTAAGCGTATCGCCCGGCTGCACCATTCTCCATAACAAAGCAAGCGAATCACCATTGGCCGCATTAAAGTGGCTGTGATATAGTAAGTTGCCCGTATCGACCTCGAACAGCGGGATCGCCGTGCTTGAAACTGCCAATTGACTTGAAGCCGCCAATTGCGGGATCCGTTCTTCAATAATTTTTAGCCTTGCCGTTTTGGCCGCCATGCGCTTTTCCAAATCGTCTCTTGCTTTTATTGCCGTGCTTTTTGCCGTTTCCGACGCTTTTACGGCTTTTTCGTCGACTTCGATTTCAGCTAACGCCGGGGCGATCGTTTCAGTTAACGCTTTTTGTGCTCTTAACGCCGCGTCATGAGTCGCTGGAGTATTTTTCGTTATCGCGACGGCTGCTTCAGCCTCTTTCAACTTTGCCAGGGGTTGCACTAACTTTTGCTTTTTGATACTAAGCACATCCGAATCCCATTTCCATTTTTTCACGGCTTCGCCAGCCGCCTTCTTGGCAGCTTCCAGCCCCAGGGCGTCCGCTGCCAATTCCTGCTGCAAGTTTTCCTTTTCCGCCTGCAACTGAGCAACACTCTCAAGCAGCGCAAGCGGCCGCAGACACAAATCCGGCGCAGGCCAGCAGATCGTCGTGGCCGTAAAAATTAAGGCGGCCGTTAGGGAAACGATTCTATTTCTCATGGTTTTATTCCACATACGTATTGTAAGTATACCATATAACATTATACAGTCAATATCAATTTGCTAACTTTTTTAACTCCTAATTAGGTGTCAGGCACCTTGGTATTAGTTTGCCGCGGGGGCTTGCCCTGTAACCACGCTGATAAAGACTTCAACTATTCGCGGGTCGAATTGTTCCGCGGCGTGTTTTCTTAATTCCTCAATGGCCTCTTCTGGAGACAGCGCCTCCTTATATGGACATACTTAACATATTTTCATGATTATAATCAAGCAGCCTCTTTCCGGAATATATCAAAATAGCAGCACCAAGATTTCTAACTGGAACGCCTTCTCTTCTTTCAGCTGGCTTATCGCGCTCACTGGCTATTATGTATGGTTCTTCATCTCCAGCAATATATTGTTGCACATCTGCGCTTCCGCCAAGCAGCCCCGCATCCACCACATCTAAATCAAGCATCGCAGAGATTAGTCCTTTTATATTTATATTTCCTATCATATTTAAAATAACTATTGACCCATCTTTCCTGGTGCCAATACAAGAAAGAGCGGCTCCTTTCTTTTCAATTTCTTCTGGGTTAGTAGCAAAAATCCATTCGTCGCCGCGCGGGGGTTCTTCTGGACCTTTTCTAAGTTGAATTTCAACCTCTTTGCCGCCTCTTAAAATCGGTACTACTGAAACAGCCTCTGTGGTCTCTTTAGATTCTAATTGATTATTAGCTATGGCGACAGTCATCATCATTCCTGTATCCAGAGTAAAAACTGTATATGGCCCATTTAAGGGCTCATAAGTTTTCTGCCAAATTCCACGAACACCATTTGGTTTTCGCACAAGTTCCCCATCTTGAATTACAAATTGATTTGGCATCATCCAGTTAGAATTAAATCCATTGCTTGCGAATATTAATACCTTGTTCCCTTTATTTCTATTTTCTTCAACAATCTGAGGTAATGTCTTACCCGGTCTGGGCTTATAAGTAAAACCTTTAGATACGTACCCACGATAGGGGGTATAAATCATACAATCGTATTTAGTGGCCTCAGGATCTACAAATTGCTCTATTGTAGTTGCACCTTTTTCTAACATCACTACCCTGCCCCTTGCTTTCAGTTCTCCTTCTTTGAATTCAATAACGCTCTTGGAAACTCCTTTTACACCCATTATTAATTCTTCCTGCCCTATCGTTACTGCTGGATATTGAATAATCCCTCCGCCTGGCTTGTCTATCTTGCCTGATAAAACTACATTATCACCAATTATTATCTCCCCATTTAAATTTATATCTGCACTCCCAACAATACGGACATTTTTTCCTATTGTTGGGGTAAATTGTCTTCCGATCTTGACCTTGGCATCTGGTGAAACTTTAACACCTAAATCCTTTAAATATGCTTTGCTTGCTTTGATTATTGTCTCATCTGATATTAAATATGGCTCTTTGAGATTTTCGGCGTAATATAAATCTTCGCCTAATGCTAAGGCCTTATAATAATATTCAAGAGCTTCGATATAATCCTCTTTTTCTAAAGCCTCAGTGCCGGCTTCTATATATGCCGAATATACTCTCTCTTTGGTTTCTATTGGCAATTTAACATATGGAACCGCTGTCTCTTGTATGGATTTCCCTGGCTTGACATCCTTTTTTAAACCAAATATTCGGCTAATTTTATTCCTTTTTACATTTCCTCTAATAAAGTTTTCAAAAAAATGTATTATACCGTACGGCTCTCCATACTCCGTATAATCACCATAACCCAAATAATATCCAGCTGATCCAGCTGAATTGGGATCGGGTACCTTGTAGTGTGGGTCATCAATATCCCGAATCAACTCCTCTCTCGCTTCTTTGCTTTCCTGTGGTTCATCAAAACCTGCGTTATCCGGAATATCGACTTCGCCGTTAAGATATACTTCAGCACCTTTTTTAATTTTTACCCCCTTCCCAATCCTACTCTTATCGCTAAATTGACGCCCCAGTTCAACAATAGCCCCCTCTTCTATTTCAACGCCAAATTCTGTATGAAGCCGCCTCTTACTCTCTTCATTAATTCTATACATTGTCTCTAAAACCATCATCCAATCTTTGGTTGCGCCATATCTTTGTTCATCAATATTTGCGACCGCAACGCTCATCCCGGGCATGCCTCCAACTATTTCAACTATATCCGTCAGAAATTCCTCCGCTTTTTTGTACTTCTTCTTATTTTTAGGGAATGTCCTGTCTGCGATATGCGGCGGCAATTGGACGTCAAGGGCTTTTTCTAACGCTTCATCAGTCAACAGCATTACGCCCGTATTAAATGGAAAACATCTGCCTTTTTCACTAAAGAGTCTTTCTTCTGCTTCATCAAGCCCTGTTTTTTTTCTGTCAGCCATCTCAACAAGAACCGGTTTGCCATTCGTCATTGCAATGACACCACCGGCGAGTGCCTTTGGGTTCTTTTTGGAAATTGTCATAACGATGATATCATGGGCCTTGCCTTCCTTGGTTCTGCCTGTAGGCATTTCCCGAGTTGCTAATGCTCGATAAATAAATTCTTCATCATTTAAAACAGGATCATCTCCGTAAAGGACAAGAAAATTTTTCTTATTATTTTTCTTGGCCCATTCTTTTATCGAGGTCGTTTGGCTTTGAATAGAAACTTTTTTGCCAAGGATCTTAACGCATTCAAATGTACCGCCTGGACAGAGGTGCAATCTGCCATTTTCAACCATAATAGTTCCATCTTCATTAAACGCGGGATATATATTTCCGTCTAAGAAAAGCGGATTTTTTAGTCTAATTGTATCGCTGTGCATTGCAATTTCTCTATCAATGGGCCCTTTGGATTCATCAGACCTAACTATCACTACAGGCAAAACAATGCCTGTCTCTTCTTCTATCTTAGTAAGTGTTTCAAGCGTAGCTATTAATGCGCTATTCCCAGAAACAGGTCTATTCGGAAAAGTAGGCTTTGACAAGAGACCTCTTTTTTCAACCTCTTCTCTGATTTCATCAGGCAGGCTTCCTATCAAGCGGTTGCCCGGCCCTCCAGCGGCAATTACTACGACAGTATTTTCAAGTAGTTTCTTAATCACATCTTTATCTCGGGAAATCCTCTCTATCTCTGCCCTATCTTTAGAAACATCGGAAATATCAATTATAGGAGGCTCGTCGAATGTATTCTGCAGGGACGGTACCTGTGGGGCTTTAGGTGCAGCACTAACAATCTTGGCCCGATAACTAAATAATGTTTGAAGAGTGATATTTTCATCTAAACTATTTAATTGTTCTAAGACCGAACTTTTTACGACAGGAGGAAGTTTGTTCCAGTCTTTAAAGAATTGGGCGGCATTTTGTTCTGTGAACCTGGGTGCTATTGTTATTCTACGCTCAACAGCAGATTGCTGTCGCAGGCATAAATCCGGAGCAGACAGTCCTACCGTTGTAGCTGCAAAAATCGCAATAAGCACTAAGGAGGTAATTTCAAAGAGAACGTTTTTGGTTTTTGGCGCTATGTTAATGGTCTTCATTGGGGGCTCCCATTTTTTATACTTAACCCGCTGTATCGGCGGTTTTAATTATGGTATTTATAAATACTTCCACTATCCGCGGGTCGAATTGTTCCGCGGCGTGTTTTCTTAATTCACCGATAGCTTCATCAGACGGCTCTCCGTCCCTGTACGCCCTTCTGGAAACCATTGCCTCATATGCGTCGCATATAGCAAGTATGCGCGCGCCTATGGGGATGCGGTTGCCCTTTTTGAGCGAATGCCCGTTTTTGCGCGGGTATCCGCTCCCGTTGAACCAGACATGGTGGTAGTAGATAAGCTCGACTACTTTCCCGTCGCAGCCCATTTCTTTCGCTATCTTGGCAGAGATCAAAGGATGCAGTTGTATCTTGTACCAATCGATCTCGCTTAATCTTTTTTTCTTCGCCCAGATATCCGCGCCTATGACCGATTTCCCTATGTCATGGATAAGGCAAGCGTTTATAATAATATCTTTTCGTTTTCCTCGTATATGCAGCATCCGGCACACGGCCCTGGCGTATTCGGCTACATGCTCGGAATGGTGCGGGGTATGATTATGCCCTTTGTCCAGCCGGTTAGCCAGTTCTTTGATCCTGTCGATTATGGGGTCATTATGCCCGTTATTCATCTTATTTGCGCCTTTTTCTTTGTATCAGCGATAGGCTCTATCGCGTCGCATACGTACCGTTTAACCGGTTTCTGCGATATGCCTGCCAGCGGCAGGCCGAAATTATTAATATCCACGCCGAACTTTTGGGCCAGGCCGAGCGAAGCTATCTTCGGGATCAGCCTTGGGTCGCGTATGATCGTAGCCACTTCTTGCCGTGTGACAGGTGTAAAGTGACAGACACCTGCACGAAGTGTATATGGTCGGGAAGTGTCAGTCACTTTTGAGAGCGCCGGATAATCCCTGAACAGGGCCTGCATATCCAGTTCGGCGATAAGCAGCTCAAGTATTTTATCAAGCCCGCTGATGTTGTCAATATCCAATATCGCGCCGTTCCTGACGCCGAGCTTCCCCATCTTTTCCTGCATAAGCTCTCGCTCAACGGCGATCACGAGCACATCCGTCCTGCCGAGAGAGGCAAGCTTATCCTGTATCGCGTTTATAAGTTCGGGCGTTGCGTTTTCTTTCGGCACGCCGACGGCAAAATACATGTTGCGCATCTTGATCCTGGTATCCTGCAGCTTGAACAAAGACGGCATCGCGGCCATGCCGGCTGTTTCGTTTACGGCAAGCTCTCTTAAGACGTCATTCATTTGCTGTTGCGGAACCGGCTCAGGCATTGGCCCTGGCTGCGGCGCGGAAAGCTGCATACGGCCTTTAACCGGGGTGACCACAATGCCCCCGTCCTTGCCCTTGCTGATCTTGCCGCCGCTCCGCAGGTGTATCCACCCTTTTAATTCAATGTTGTCTTCTATCTCGACGTCTCCGTTCAGGTAGATCACAGCGCCGCTCGCAATGCGGACATTCTGGGGCCTGTTTACAAGGCGGAACAGCATACCTGTCTCTACTTGTGCCTTAAAGGCTTTAGGAAAATCAAAAACTTTGGCGGCATCTGCAGGATTATCCAGTTCCAGATTTCCCAAATTGGCCGCTATGGTCAGCAAATGCTCGTCGTTATAACCCGTATCTATGCCTAAACTCTTCAATATGCGTAAAGAGATGATCTGGCGTTTCAGCATCTCTCTTACCACGTGCGGCCATTCCTTGGTCGCCCCGTATTGTGCGGGACTGATCGTGGATACGGCCGTTACTACACCCGTTAATCTGCCGATATATTCCATCATATCGGTAAGGAACTGTTCCAGTTTTGCATAAAGAACGCGGAATACTGAAATATTGCCTCCCAGTTCAAGATGCTCAGGAAGCTCCCTTAATGCCACCCTGATAGGGAACTCTTGATCGAAACTCAGCCGGACCGCTTTTCCCGAAAACATCATCACACCCGTATTAAGAGGAAAGGGTCCCTTAGCGGCTTCCGCCTGATTAAGGGGTATGTTCATATCAGGCACGCCCTTTTGGCCGGGTTTTTCCCTGGGGCCGGCTTCCACAATGCTGACAAAAGGATTGCCCGAGGACGGAAT
>JAPLLL010000105.1 GCA_026387595.1 Candidatus Omnitrophota bacterium | reverse complement strand
TATATCAAGCATATTAGATCACCCCTTGATTACGCCCAATGGCCGCATCCTGCATACCCGTTTTGATATACCGGCCTCGTGCACCACATTTACAACCTCGTTTACGTCTTTATACGCCTCGGGCATCTCTTCGCTAAGCGTTTCCCTGCCTGAGGCCATGACAACTATGCCTTTTTTCTCAAGCTCTGCCTTTATGGAGCGGCCCATGCCCGCTTTTATCGCTGCCGAGCGCGACATTAACCTGCCTGCGCCGTGGCAGGTTGAGAAAAACGTCTCCTGGGCCCCTTTGGTCCCTGTCAGTAAATAAGAATTCCTGCCCATATCGCCCGGTATGATCACCGGTTGGCCCGTCTTTTTATATTTTGCGGGGAGCTCCGGATGCCCGGGAGCAAACGCGCGCGTTGCGCCTTTCCTGTGGACACAAAGCAGTTTTTCTTTCCCGTCAATATCATGCTTTTCTATCTTTGCGATATTGTGCGCAACGTCATAGATAAGGTCCATGCCAAGGTCCTTGGGCCCCATCGCAAATACCTTCTCAAATACACGGCGCGCCAGGAACATCAGGCATTGCCTGTTCGCCCAGGCGTAATTCGCGGCGCACCGCATCGCGCCAAGATACGCCTGCGCCTCTTCTGACTTTATAGGCGCGCACGCAAGCTGCCTGTCAGGCACGCTTATATTGTATTTTGCAAGGCAGCGTATCATGTCCCTTGAATAATCGTCGCATATCTGATAGCCCAGGCCCCTTGAGCCCGAGTGTATCATCAATGTAACCTGTCCCGCCTCAAGACCGAACACCGCCGCTGTTTCGGCGTCGTAAACATGGTCCACGACCTGGACCTCCATGAAATGATTTCCCGAGCCGAGCGTACCTGACTGGTTCTTTCCGCGCTCATACGCCCTGGGAGAAACAGCATCGGGATTCGCGCCTTTTATAGCGCCCTTTTCTTCGGTATAATCCAGATCAACCTGGCTGCCATAGCCTTTTTTTACTACCCAGGCCGAACCTTCAACCAGGAGTTTTCGCTCCTCGGCCTCGCTTATACGTATCTCGCCTTTTGAGCCCACGCCCGCAGGCACATTATTGTAAAGGCCGTAAACCAGGTCCTTTAATTTCGCCTTTACGTCGCTTTCTTTAAGGTTTGTCCTGACGAGCCGCACCCCGCAGTTTATGTCAAAACCTACGCCGCCCGGTGAAACAACGCCTCCTGCCTCGATGTCAGTCGCGGCAACGCCGCCTATGGGAAATCCGTAGCCCCAGTGTATATCGGGCATGGCAAACGAATGTTTTACTATCCCCGGGAGGAATGCGACGTTCGCCACCTGCTCTGCTGCCTTGTCAGAGCGGATGTCCTCTATCATTTTTTCGTCGGCATATATCACGCCGTCTACGCGCATGCCGGATTTATACGACTTTGGTATGCGCCACCTGTAATTGTCTATCTTTTCATATGTCAAAGATCACCGTGGCCGTAAACCTTTTTTTCTTTCCCTCTATCTTAAGCTCGTGGTACGTAACCGCTTTTATCTCGGTTTTCAAACGGTTGCGGTTTTCGCCTACCGACCTGCCCGAGGCCTTTGCCTTAACACGGGTATCAGTCAGTTCCTCTATCTCAAAATCAAAGAATATGATCTGTTTTGTGTAGAAATGATACAGAAGTTCGCCGAGCCAGGCGACAAGCAGTTCCTCGCGGTTGGGGGCCTGGGCCTTTATAGAAACGGTAATGGAGCTTTTAAGGCCGTCTAAGTCGGCTATGATATCGAACATGCCGTAGGCGGCGTTCGCGAACAGCTCTTTTAAGTCTTTGCCGTAGGCCTTTATGCCGATATCAGCCGTGTGTGGAATTATCTCGTAGCGTTCCATGGGTATCACCCCTCGCTCCATAATATGAAACTATGGGAGCTCGGGGTAAATTTTTTGCTTCGTAAAAAATTTATGAGCCGCCCGTGACTCGAACACGGCACAACCACATTAAAAGTGTGGTGCTCTACCAGATGAGCTAGCGGCCCATGAAATTTCTCTCGCGGTTTTATTTTGGAAATTTCAAACTTCCATTAATTCTTTTTCTTTTTTGGCGAGTACGTCGTCTATCTCTTTTACCTGTTTATCTGTCAGCTTCTGTATTTCCTCGACGGACTTGAAGCTGTCGTCCTCTGTTATGTTTTTGGCCTTCTCAAGGTCTTTTATTTTTTCGTTAGTATCCCTGCGGATCGAGCGCACCGATACCTTGGCGTCTTCAGCTATCTTCTTTATGACCTTTACAAGCTCTTCGCGCCTTTCCTGCGTAAGTTGCGGCATAGAAAGCCTGATCACCCTGCCGTCGTTCAGCGGGGTAATCCCTATATCCGATTTTAATATGGCCTTTTCTATGTCGCCCAGTATTGACGCGTCCCATGGTTGTATCAAAACAAGTTTCGGGTCAGGCGTGGAAATGCCTGCAAGCTGCTTAAGCGGCATTGCGCTGCCGTAACAGTCAACCTTAAGCCCCTCGACAAGCGCGCTTGAGGCCCTGCCTGTGCGTATGGTCGCGAATTCATGCTGCATTACCTCTACTGTTTTTTTCATCTTGTCCTGCGCTTCGTGTATTACTTCCTTTAAAGTAGCCATTGCTTTACCCCTTTACAATAGTGCCGATCTTTTCACCCATGACGATTTTTTTTATATTACCCGTCTTGTTCAGGTTGAAGACTATTATCGGAAGTTTATTGTCCATACAAAGGCTTACGGCGGTGGAATCCATAACCCTGAGCCCTTTCTTAAGGACATCCATGTATTTCAGCTGGTCAAATTTTTTCGCTTTTTTGTTCACGAACGGGTCATCCGTGTAAACACCGTCCACTTTTGTAGCCTTGAGTATCACTTCGGCGCCTATTTCTTTTGCGCGCAGCGCAGCCGCCGTATCGGTCGTAAAATACGGGTTGCCGGTCCCGCCGACAAAAATTATCACGCGGCCCTTTTCCAGGTGCCTGACCGCCCTGCGCCTAATATACGGCTCGGCAAGTTCGTGTATCTGTATCGCGGTCATCACTCTTGTAAATACGCCGAGTTTTTCAAGCACGTCCTGCATTGCAAGACCGTTTATTATCGTAGCGAGCATGCCGATATAATCCGCCGTTGCGCGCGCCATACCGCTTTCGGCGGCAACCCTTACGCCTCTTGCAAAATTGCCCCCGCCTATGACTATGGCTACGTCCACGCCCAGGGACCTTACATCCTTAACCTGGTTTGCAATGGTAAAAAGGACCCGCGGGTCAATCCCGTACCCTGTGTTGCCCATAAGTGCCTCACCGCTTAACTTAATTACTATGCGCGTATATACGGGCTTTTTTGTCATCCTATGCCTCTTCGCCTACTTTGAACCTTGTAAAACGCCTGATAACAATGTTCTCGCCTATTTTAAGGATGGTGTTGGTAAGCGAGTCCTTTACCTTTAGATTCTGGTCCCTTATCGTGGGCTGCTCAAGCAGGCAGAATTCCTCGTAAAATTTATTGAGTTTGCCGTCAACTATTTTGTCTATGACTTCTTTTGGCTTTCCAGTAATGCCTTCTTTCAGTATCTTTCTTTCCTTTTCCACCACCTCGGACGGCACGTCCTCTTTCTTTATGTATTGCGGGTTTGTCGCGGCTATCTGCATGGCGATCTCTTTTACGAAATTCTTGAAGTCGTCGTTTTTTGCGACAAAGTCCGTTTCGCAGTTTACCTCGACCAGGACGCCGATCTTGCCGCCCATATGGATATAGCTTCCTACAATGCCTTCTTTCGCGGCGCGTGTCCCTTTTTTAAGCGCGACGGATATCCCCTTCTTGCGGAGTATCTCAACGGCCTTTTCCATGTCCCCGCCCGATTCTTTAAGCGCGGACTGGCAGTCCGCATAACCAGCGTTGGTCTTTTCGCGGAGTTTCTTTACTAGGTCTATCCCTGATCCCATTTTTTGGCCTACCGGTCCTTTCATTGGTTTATTTAATGATTTTTTTCTTGCGTTTGATTATTTTCGGTGCCTTATCTTTGGCGCTGTCCTTATCCTTTTCCTCTTCGCCCTCTACCTCTTCCAGGAGCTGGCTTTCCTCTGTTGACTGAGCGGCTATTGCGGCCTCGCGGGCCGCTTCCTCTTCCTGGCCGGTCTTATCGGCATATTTGCGCTTGCCTTCCAGCACGGCATCCGTCATGAACGCGCTGACAAGCTTGATCGAGCGTATGGCGTCGTCGTTTCCCGGCACAACATAATCTATCTTCTGCGGGTTGCAGTTGGTATCCAGGAGCCCGGCTCGCCTCGCGCACGGCAGTGTCTTCGGCGTTGGAATCTATAACGAACATCGCTTTGGGCAGCTTGTCCATCTTCCTGATGCCTTCCAGGTTTTTTATGAGCTTAGTCATCTCTTTTGTAAGATGCGACACTTCCTTCTTGGTAAGGGCGTCGAATGTGCCGTCCGTCTTCATTGATTCGATCTCATCAAGCCTGTGCACGCTCTTCCTTACCGTCTGGAAGTTCGTAATGGTGCCGCCCAGCCATCTTTCATTCACATAGAATGCGCCGCAGCGCAGGGCCTCGTCCTTTATGATCTGCTGGGCCTGTTTTTTTGTACCGACAAAAAGCACCGAACCCCCCGAGGAGGCTATCTCCCTTAAGAAATTAGCTGCCGCTACGAGGCCCTCTATCGTCTTCTGCAGGTCAATGATATAGATGCCGTCCCTTTCGCCGAAAATGTACTTCTTCATCTTCGGGTTCCACCGCTTCGTCTGGTGCCCGAAATGGACGCCTGCCTCCAGAAGCTGCTTTATTAAACCCGCATTTTGTTCTTGTATCTGTGTATCTTGTGCCAATTTAATCTCCTCCTTTGATTTCTCTGGTCTTTTTTATTTGGAAATCATCCCGAGCTACTCTAGTTTTCCATTTGGTAGCGAGGGATACACACACTTTTGTGTGAGTATTATATCATAAAATATGCGTTCTGCAATGCCAAATTTAGGCCAGCTTGAATTGCAGGTTATATAGCTTATTATAAAGCCCGGAGCGGCTCATGAGCTCATCGTGCGAGCCGGTCTCTGCCACCCGCCCGTTTTCCAGCACATATATCCTTGTCGCATGCTTTATGGTGCTGAGCCTGTGGGCTATTACAAGAACGGTCCTGCCTGCCATCAGCCGGTCTATCGCGTCCTGAACCAGGAGCTCTGATTCGGTGTCCAGCTGGGATGTGGCCTCATCCAGGATAAGGATGGGCGGGTTCTTGAATATGGCCCGCGCAATGCACAGCCGCTGTTTTTCTCCGCCTGAGAGCCTGAAACCGCGCTCCCCTATCACGGTGTCGTAGCCGTCAGGCATGTCCATTATGAAATTGTGGCTGTTTGATGCCTTTGCTGCCTTGATTATGTTTTCCATATTGGATTTTACATCGCGGCCGTAGGCTATGTTCTGCGCCACTGTATCGTTAAAAAGAAACGGGTCCTGCGCGACAATGCCGACATTGGCCCTGAGCGACTTTAACGTAACTTCTTTTGTGTCAATGCCGCCGATCCTGATGGCGCCTTTTTGCGGATCATAAAACCTGGGCAAAAGATTTAACAGCGTGGTTTTCCCTACGCCGCTGGGGCCCACAAATGCGGCTATCTCGCCTTTTTCTACCCGGATATTGATATCTTTAAGGACCGGCTCCTGCGGATTATACCCGAAATTAACACCTTCATACGATATGTCCTTTTCAAACAGCCCAAGTTCCCCGGCGCCTGCCTTCTCCACGATAGAGGATTTAGCATCCAGGACATCAAAAACCCTTTCGGCGGCAGCCATTGCCTGCTGGTTTATCGCATAAATCCTGCTTAATTTCTTGAACGGCCTCAAAAGCGAAAGCAGCGCCCCGAAAAACGCAAGGAACGCGCCCGCGGATAATGTCTGGGAAACGATCCTGCTCACGCCGACCCACACTACGATAACACTGCAGAAAAAAGCTACAAATTCCAGAATCGGGCCTATCGCTATCATCCTTTTTACCGATTTCATCACGTACTTGAAATACTGGGTGTTCTGTTTCTTGAGCCTGTTTAATTCGTACTCCTCCATTGAGAAACCGTGCACTATTGATATGCCTGTTATCGCTTCAAACACGGTCGTGTTTATGCCGGCAACGCTCTCCTGCGCAAGGTGCGTGATCTTTCTTATCCTTTTTCCTATCTTCACAACAGGAAATATTACCAGGCCCGTAAGACCGAGGACAACAAGCACGAGAGTTACGGGCATACCGAACCATACCATGACCAGGATTATGAGCACGAAATAAAATACAAGCTGTATCGGCTGGTAGATCAGGTCTGTCAGACCTTCTATGAGGGAATCCTTTATTATGGAGGTATCGATAAGTATCTTTGAGGTCAATTTCCCCGTCGGGTTTTTGTAGAAAAAGTCAACAGACAGGTTCAGGATCTTGTCATACATTTCATCCCTGATATCCTTCAGGAAACGGTAGCCCAGCTTGTTCATAAAATAGGCCCTAAGATATTCAAAGGCCTGGCTCAGCAGGAAAACAAAAACGCCAAAGACGATCAATCCCTTTAAGAGCAAAAGCGCGTCTATGGCATTTAGCCTGCTTATAAGGCCGCTGAAGAAGGCCGGTATATGAGCATTTTCAGAAAGGATTATGGGCCTGTTGGCTATTACCCTGTCCACGAACGGTATGAGCATACCGATGGAGATGCTGCTTGTAAGGGAGCACACAAACATCGAGAATATGGCCATCCAAAGCAGGCTTGCATGCGGTTTTACGAACTTATAAAGCCTCTTATATTCCTTAAACATGTCCCCTTCCTTGTGAGCGATATTGTATCAAAACAGCCCCTTTTTGTCGAGGGAAAAAACACCCTTGCAGAATGCGCAATAAATGATATAATCTTAATATATGAGCGATATAAAAATAGGTGTTATAGGCGTAGGCTATCTTGGCTCAGTGCACGCCAGGATATATTCGCAGATCCAGGGTGTACAGCTTGTAGGCGTATGCGATACGGATGAGGTAAAGGCCCGCGCAGTAGCCAGGCAATTCCACACTACCCCGTTCAAAGAGTTCAGCGATCTAATAGGGAAGGTTGACGCTGTCAGCGTGGTCGTACCAACGAATCTGCATCATGTTGTGGCAAAACCGCTTCTTGAAAACGGCATACATCTGCTTGTTGAGAAACCTATAACAACAACGCTTAAGGAAGCGGATGACCTTTTGACCGTTGCGAAAAATAAGAACCTGATACTCCAGGTAGGCCATGTGGAGCGCTTTAATGCCGGCTTCCTTGCGGTTGAAAAGATCATAAACAAGCCCATCTTTATAGAGTGCCACAGGCTCGGGCCGTTCAAGAAGCGGGCAACCGACGTGGGAGTCATCCTGGACCTTATGATACACGACATAGACATCATCCTGGGGCTCATAAAACAGAAGATAAAAAGCATAGAAGCGGTAGGCGCGCCTGTGCTGACCGAGCGCGAAGACATAGCCAATGTACGGCTGCAGTTTGAGAATAATTCCGTCTGCAACCTTACGGCAAGCCGCATCACGGACAAGACGATGCGTAAGATAAGGATCTTCCAACGGGACGCCTATATCTCGCTTGATTATTTCAAGCCCTCCTGCTTCATATACAGAAAAGAGGGGCCCAAGATAACCCGCCAGAGCGTAAAGATAAGAAAAGAAGAACCTCTTAAGCTCGAGCTTGAGTCTTTTGTGAATTGCGTGCGCTCAAAGGAGAGGCCGCTTGTCTCCGGCCTGGAAGGCAGGCAGGCCCTTGCGATCGCGCTTGAGATCGAAAAGAAGATAAAAGATTTCAGCAATGCCCTATGATAAATAAGATCATGATACTCGCCGGAGAGCCTTCCGGCGATCTCCATGCCTCACGCCTTGCCGTAGAAATAAAAAAGCTTTCTCCGCAGATAAAGTTATTCGGCATGGGCGGGGAAAATATGCGGCATGCGGGCGTTGATACCATTTATGACCTTAAGGCCCTGGCCATAACAGGGCTCTTGGATGTAATAAAAAATTATTCCCGCCTTAAAGAAATCCAGAATACGCTTGTCCAAAAGGCTCTTGATGAAAAACCTGATCTCGTCGTTCTTGTAGATTACGCCGATTTTAACCTTAGATTTGCAAAACGGCTTAAAAAAACCGGCATCCCTGTAATTTATTATATCCCGCCGCAGGTCTGGGCCTGGCGTAAAGGCAGGATAAAACAGATAAGGCGTTATATTAAGAAAGTATATGTAATATTTAAATTCGAAGAGGCGCTCTATAGAGAGGCAGAGATCCCTGTGGAATTTATAGGGCATCCGCTTCTGGATATAGTGAAGTTGCCAGTTGCCAGTTGCCAGTTGCCAGTCAAAAGTCCGATAATTGCGCTACTCCCGGGCTCGCGGAAACGGTTAGTTAAAACCCTCCTTCCGATAATGATTGAAACCGCAAAACTCATCCGCGAGAAATTACCGACGGTAAAATTTATTATTTCGAAACCGTTATCACTTGATAAAAAAATATACGAGAAATTTTTAAAGAACTGCCCTTTGCCGGTAACGCTTATGGAAAATAAGACTTACGAAATAATAAGCGCCGCTGACCTTGTCTTAACAGTATCCGGCACATCAACGCTTGAGACGGCGATACTTGGCAAACCCATGGTAATAATCTATAAGCTGCCTCTTTTCGAGTACATGCTTGCCAGGCCGATGCTTTTGATCAGGAACCTGGGCCTGGTATTGCAACCTCCACCGCTCCACCGCCAT
>JAPLLL010000007.1 GCA_026387595.1 Candidatus Omnitrophota bacterium | reverse complement strand
GGCGAGAATTTCCTTATGCATATTAAAACTATGCTTAACGTAACCAATGCAAATATCTCCAGCGCGCTTGCGGGCATATTGCTCAATAAGGCATCCTTTTTTGCCATGCTAAAATATCTGCCCGTTGCGTTATAAAATTTAGATATCCATCTTTTTTCGCTTAAAAATACCTTGATCTGTTTTATGCCGCTTATCATCTCATTTATCAGGACGCTCTGTTCCTCGCACGCTTCGACGCGCCCTTTACCCAAAAAATAGGATGTTTTCCTGGAGGCGCTCCGTGTTGCAAAATAAAATATGCCACCTATAACAATTACACCACATGTAACAAGAAAGGACATTGAAAATAATACCCCGAGAATAAGCGTGACCTTCAAGATCTCCGTGAGCGACTGCGGTATAAGCTGTAACGCACTGCCCGTTTCTGAAGGGGGGCCATTAAGCTTATAAACAATTTCGCCTTGTTTATGGTCAAGCATATATCTATAATCAGCGTTTATATATTTGATGAATAGCTCTTCCTGCAGGTCCTCCCAAACCCGATAACTCCCATAGGAGGTAAGCCCCAGATATAAATATCGAAATATATTTTTTAGAATAACAGTTAAAATTACAAAAATACATGCGGCGATAAAAACATCCTTAACGGGGATGATTCTTATGAAAATATTCAACAGCTTAATAACACCGCCTCCGCTGGCAACCACGGAATTCATATTTACAACTGAATTTATAATAGGAAATAGTGCTGCTATGCTTAATCCTTCAAAAATGGCGTACAATATGGAAAAGGTTGTAATCCAGGTAATATATTTCTTATACTTTTTTATAAAGAAAAAAATGGTTTTTGCGTCTTTAGATCTCATTTTATTCTCATCAGACCCCAATTCAGGGGCGTTCCTTTTTTTATATTCCTTTTTGCAATTTTTCCCAGGGCATCTTTTAAATATTTAGGATACAGCCCGAAGCCAGGCCTTATCGAACGTATATTATCATTTGTCAGGACCTCGTCTTTCTTGATATCCTTTACCGCAAATAACGAGCGCCTGAAAATCCTGTTATTCTTTTCCTCGCCCCTTGGCTCATAAGATACACGTCCTAACGATTCTTCGGCGACCCTTATAGAATCAACCAAAATTCGTAACTCCTGTGGCTCTATCGAAAAAAAACTATCCGGACTTTTAATACGTCTCGATAATGTAAAATGTTTTTCTATTATCCTGGCACCGATTGAAACTGCCGCGATTGAAACACCTACCCCTAACGTATGATCGGAGAGCCCGACGACGCAGCCAAACCGTTTTGTCATATCAAGTATTGTTCGCAGATGCATATCTTTGGGTTTTGCCGGATAACTGCTCACGCATTTAAGCAGCGCTATTTCTCCCGCCCCCGCGTTTTTTGCGGTTTTGACCGCGTCATTGATCTCCTTGATAGTTGCCATGCCAGTGGATAGTATAAGCGGTTTCCCGGTCTTCGCCATATATTCTATCAACGGCAGGTCGGTCAATTCAAAAGACGCCACTTTGTGTATGGGAACATTTAGTCCTTCCAAAAGATCTACAGCAGATCGGTCAAAAGCGGTTGAAAAAAATACGATCCCCTCATCATCCGCCACCTTTTTTAACCTTTTAAACCAGGCCCAGGGGGTGTATGCCTTCTTATACAGCTTATATAACGTCTGGCCTCCCCATTTGGGATGCCTTATCACAAAGTATTTATTGGCAGCGTCTATAGTCATGGTGTCAGGGGTGTATGTCTGAAGCTTTATGGCATCCGCGCCCATTTCTTTAGCCATCCTGATCGTCTTGACGGCCAAATTAAAATTCTGGGCATGATTCGCCGATAACTCGGCTACGATAAATGCCGGTTCCTTTTCGCCTATCAGCCTTTTCCCTATCTTTATTTTCTCTTTTTCCATTTTTACAGTTTTAAAAATAAATTTTAACCCTTAAACCTTTTCTAAAAGAAAAATTATCTCTGGAGAATAACCCGGCATACCGTTAACCCCGCTTTTGATAAGCTGAACAGCCATCTCATTTACAGGGGCATGATAATCTAGTTTTTCTCCCTTTGATAGGCAGGCATTATATATCCTTGAAGTAAAATAATACAAGCTTTCAAAATCAATCTGCTTCGCTATCTTAAACAATCCTTTTATCTCATCCAGAAAACCGTAATTAAGATATTCATTAAAATGCTTTACCTTTATTTCCTCAAGGCCTAAGGTTTTACGAATGGTATTTATGCTCGCTAATGGCTCCACAAAACACTCTACCATTATATACGTGCCCTTTTTCTTAAGCATAGAATGGATATTCTTAACAGCCTTATACTTATTTTCCCCTTTTAAATTTATTAAAAGCCGCTTCGAGATAATCTTGTCAAATTCAATCTTAAACATATTGCCTAGGTTATCCGAGGAAGCATCCCCTGTTTGGAAATTGACGTTATCTATTTTTTGTGAAATTTTACGTTCATTTGCAATTGCTATCATCTCATCTGTATAATCTATCCCATAGAACATAGAATTTTTTTTAGCCACTGCGAAATCCATTAATGTTCTCCCATTACCGCATCCTACGTCAAGAACGGCTTCGTTTTCTCCGATAAACTGCCGTAGAAAATGAAGCTCAAGCTCTTCTTGAAGGGGATCAAAATTTACTGCCTCTATATCGGCCTTGTGCTCCTTCGCCTGGTTTTTCCAAAACTCTTTGTTTCGCGCCATCCATGAATTGCTCATTTTATCTTTCTGACAAGCCGGAATGTATCCTGCTCCCTATTAAGACCCCATTTGCCGCACTAATTCCTTTATTACCCTTATGGCTCCCTGTCCGTCGACAACGTTCTGCCCGGCCTGACTCATCATAATTCGTTTTCTAAAATCTAATCCTTCCAGCACTTTTTTTACATTTTGAAATAGTCCTTTTTTGTCATACCGGCCGACAGGTTCCAGAAAAGCCGCCTTTTTACCTTCCTGAAGATTTAATGTTTGGTTATCCGCAAAACAAATTCCAACCGCTGGCACGCCGCACCTTGCCAGCTCATAAGTCGTCTGCCCGCCTCCGGAAATACAGATATCCGCTCTTGACATCAAACCAACCATTTGCCCCGCGCTTAAACGATAATTATAGGGCTCAACAATCAAAAATTTAAGATCCATTTTCTTTTTGAGGTTTTCAATTATGCGTTCGGCTATTTGGGCCCGCTTCATACCACCAAGTGTTACAAGCACACTCTTAACTTTCTCGTTTATATCTTTTTTCGGAACCCGCCAGAACTCCTTTCGCAATATTATATAATCCCTGCCATGCAAGTACGTTGTACCTGTTTTTTTTGAATAATTAAACCTGCCGCCGCAAATAGAAGGGTTAACAACTATTCCCCTCGGGTAATCCAGTCTTTTGTAATCATCTATCATTAACAGGCGACCTTTGGTTATCTTGGAAATCTTGTCATAAACAGACTTCTTTGCCAAATAGGAATCGATAATCACAACATCGGAATTCGCTGTCGCCTCAAACATTTTTTTTTTTTTTTCATGCCAATTGATGTTTTTGGCATATTTCTCGTGCATTTCTAAAAACCTTGTTGCTTCCTTATCGCCATAAATTATAAATTCAATCGTCGCGCGCGGGATGATTTTTTTAATCCCTTGATAAAGGCCCGTGCACCTCGTTATATGGCCAAACCCTATATCTTTCCCTCCTTCGGTAAGTATCAAGACGTTCATATTGCGACTTTTTTCTGTTCCACATGCTTGTTCATCTCTGCCAGTTCAGGCTTTGAATCAAGCAAATCTATAACCTGCCGGTACCCGAAGCCTTCACATCCTTTTAATAGGTCAAATACAGAGGCGACCAACTTAAGGTCCTCGATCGTATCCACGGTAACCCTGTATTTTGCAGCATTCTTTTCGGAGGCATAGTTCAAACATTTCATATTCTCGTAAATAAAAGGCGTAACGTGCTCCCTCTGGTAACGTTTAGAGGCTTTCCTGTCAGCATCCTCCAGGGCCTTGGAACTAAAGACCTCAATATCAAACCCGCGGGGATATGTCCTCTCGAGCGTATTCGAAACATAATCAACCGGTATATTATCGGTATAATACATAACCAACGCATCCACAAGCGACGGATCCATTAAGGGGCAATCGGAAGTAACCCTTACAATAACATCCAGGCCATATCTTTTTGCGGCGCCGTGGTACCTGCTTAGTACATCCTCCTCATCCCCCCTAAAGCACTCCACCCCCAAATCGTTGGCTAATAATTCAATAGCATCATCGTTTTTATTTACTGTAGTGGCAACGATCAACAGATTCGTGTTCTTGCACCGCTTTAGCCTGTTTACTAAAATCTCCAGCATGGGCTTCCCGGATATGGTTTTCAACGCCTTCCCCGGTAGCCGCGTAGACCCCATTCTCGCCTGGACGATAATCCCGACACGTTTTTGGGGCATGCCCACCAAAACGTCACGGAATAGGTCGATACCCCGGTCATCCGGATATTCATCAAAGGTCCTTAACATAACCTCCGGGATATAATTAAAAGGGTTGGCTAACCCCGCTAATATCTTTTCTATCATGGATAATAATTCTCGCGGCTCATCAAAGACAACCTTGCCCTTTAAAGCTTTTGAAAAAGGGTGATCATACTGCGCCTGGTCCAGATACAACCCAGGGATCCCGCAAATTATCGCTATTGTAGATGAGCTGGTCATGCCTTGAGTAATCACTACATCGGATATGCCAATATAGTCAATGAAAGACCATCTGAAAGAATCAATGATATGGACATCTGCCATAGCCGCCAGTTTATTTTTTATATCAATGAATCTCTGCTTCAAGACATTCGGTAAATGATCAGCTCTCGACAGCCATTTCGTTTTAACAAAAACGACATTATCCTTATTATTTTCGGTAAACTTCAGAATGGTTTCCCAAAACATAACATAGTTCTCGCCCGTCATTTTGCACCTGCCGCCAAAGCTTTCGTCAAAAAAGGTTATTATCTTCCTTTCCGCCGTTATGCCCATTTCACGTAATATCTGATCCCGCTTAGAAGCGGTTTCTTTAATAAATTTTTTAAACACGTACCCTGTAGACAGCAAACAAGCGCTGTCCAGCCCGGCATCCTTCGTATGGGCCCTGCCCCATGACAGAAATTTATCGCAGCCAAGAAACGAAATCAAAAATTTGTTTATAGGTATCGAGTGATCAGACCAATGCATGAGATAATATTTAGTGCCATGGTTTTCGCATACTATCGCTTCCGGGATATGCCCTACGGAAAAATAATTGTGCCCCAGCTCGGATGTTATCTCGAAATGAGAAAATATCTTTTCATAAGGAAGCGCATTATGAATAAAGCACAAATAAACGCTCCAATGCAATGAAAAGTGGCTAGAACGTATCTCTTTAAATATAGCGATAGAGCCAGAGATTATATACTTGGGTATTATCCTCAAACAGAATGAACTAATCCCTATTGATAAAGAAGAAGGGTCAAAATGCTTATACGGTGATTTTTGCGCATCCTGGTATCCTTTGAAACGCCCTGGTTCCCAGGGAATACCCCTTGAAAATAAAAGAAGATCCTCCTTTTTAATCTTTGCGCCATCAACGAAAAAATCATCATGGAAAAAATAGCCGCCTACATCGTATAGCCCCCATACCGCTTCTCGCATGACTTTATATTTCTTCCTACTCCTCGGCGCCCTGAACCCATTGTTTACACTAAACCAGACCATGCTTAAGCATTTCAAAATGATGCTAAAGGCCCTTTGCGCGACGTTTGACTGCTGTGTCCATTTTATATCTATCTTGACGCCAAATTTCGAACAATACTTTTCAACGCCAAATCTATTTAAGGGCAAATCTTCTAAAATTAATTCTCTATTTAATGCCAGGCCATACACCACAAAATCATCTAACATGCTTAAAAAATCCCAAAGATAGGTAACAAGCCATCGTTTTAACAACGTTTCAAAACGATTTGTTTTAAAAGCGGAGTTTATCCTCTTTATAAAATATGAGTCCGTCAGCTTGTGCTTCAGAACAAATTCGTTGGCCATATCCGCTATATTGGGGCCGACCCATTCAAGATATTCCGGGCTCTTTTGTAACTCTGTGCAATTTTTTGAACTTAACTCCAATAATAAATCTTTAACTAAAAAACTTTTCATAGGGCATCTATTATTTTTTTCGTAGCATTAACTATTCTTTTTAGATCTCCCCTGGACAGTTGGGGATAGAGCGGCAACGTTATTGTTCGCTCATAATATTTCTCTGCCCGTGGACATAACCCGTTTTTATAGCCCAATTTTTTGTAATAAGGCTGCAGATATATGGGTATATAATGAAGGTTTACGCCTATGCCTTTTGACCGAAGTGCGTTAAAAATTTCGTCTCTGCGTTTGGCTATCATTATTTGTATCGGAAAGATATGCCAGCTTGATGCCGCATATCCTCTTTCATTCAGGCACATTACCTTCTCCATGCTATCAAATTCCTGTTTATAAAATTTAACTATCTCTTTGCGCCTTTTTATAAAACTATTTAGTTTATCCATCTGGCTAAGCCCCAAGGCGCACTGGATATCGGTAAGGCGGTAATTAAAGCCTAAAAACTGCATTTCATAAAACCATGCCGGCTTATTTTTATTTATTAGTTTCACCTTATCCCGGGTAATGCCATGGTTCCTGAACATGACCAATTTTTCATAAATGTCTTTTCTGTTAGTTAATACCATGCCCCCTTCACCCGTAGTAATATGTTTAACGGCATGGAAGCTTAATATCGTCATATCAGAGTATTTGCCGCAACCCACCTTTGAACCCTTGTATTCAGCGCCGAGAGCGTGCGCCGCGTCTTCGATAACTATGAGACCATTCCTGGCAGCTATTTTTTTTATCTCATCCAATTCAGCTGGGTGCCCGGCAAAATCTACTGGGATGATCGCCTTCGTCTTTTTTGTTATCAGTTTCTTTGCTGATGCGGGGTCTATTGTTATTGTGTCTTCGAGGACATCCGCAAATTTAGGTATCCCCCCGCAATATAGAACGCAATTTGACGACGCGGCAAAACTGATTGCCGGCGTAATGACCTCGTCTTTGCTGCTTATGCCTGCCGCAAAACAGGCGGCGTGAAGCGCAGAAGTGCCCGAGTTGACTGAAACCGCGTATCTTGCTCCGCAATAGGAAGCAACCTTATCTTCAAACTCGGCAACCTTCGGCCCCTGAGTGATATAATCTGAATTCAGCGCATCTGTGACCGCCCTGATATCTTCAGGATATATGCACTGTCTCGCGTATGGAATATTTTTCATTTAACCGAGGTTAGAACCTTTTTTAACCTATCACCCCTGAGCCAATCCTTATTTGTATCGCTTGAGTACCTGAAGCCATCCGGCACTTTTTTACCGTTAAAATGCGCTTTCTTATCCCACCACGGAAAGCTCGGCTTAAGCATATAACAATCTTTAAGCTCCAAAACGTTTCTGGCATCGTCCTCGGAGACCAGGACTTCGTGGAGCTTCTCTCCGGGCCTTATACCGATTATTTTTATTCTGCACCGGGGCCCTCCTATGGCCTTCGCGATATCAACAACCTTTACGCTGGGAATTTTCGGCACAAAAAGCTCTCCGCCGCGCATTAATTTGAAACAGTTGATAACAAAATCCACCGTTTGCCCTAACGTGATCAAAAAGCGCGTCATCCTTATGTCTGTGACAGGGATGACGCCTTCTTTTGCCTTTTGGCGAAAAAAAGGCACTACGCTGCCCCTGCTATCCAATACATTCCCGTACCTTACAACGCTGAATCTCGTATTTGCCTTCCCGGAATAGGAATTGCCCGCGATAAATAATTTGTCCGCGCATAATTTGGTGGCGCCGCATCGATAACGTTCATGGCGCCTAAGGTATTTGTCTTGACGGCCTCGGCAGGATTGTATTCCATGGCCGGGACCTGTTTTAAGGCGGCGGCGTGCACGACAAAATCAACCTCCTGAAAGGCCATCCTCAGCCTGTCTTTGTCCCTTACATCGCCTATAAAAAATCTGATGTTCCTGTGATCCTTAAACTGATGCTGCATCTCGTGCTGTTTAAACTCGTCCCTGCTGTAGATTATGACCTTTTTGGGTTTATACCTGTTTAGGATGGTTTCTACAAATTTTTTGCCGAACGAACCGGTTCCTCCTGCTATAAGGATAACCTTGTTATTAAAAATTGCCATGTCACCTCCATTAAGTATTAAATCCCTTTTTTCAACCTATTGGAAACAATCTGCCAAAATGGCAAATCTTCGCTGCCTTCTGTTTTTATATATGCTTTTCGATAATTAGCATAATGGGCCTTGCTTACTTTTAACTCCTTTTTAAAATCAATATTTTTATCTTCCATAAAAACTGGCTTCTTTCCGTGCCACTCGGCAAACACCCTAGTCCAAATGTCCTCATAGGTATTACTCAAAGCCTTGCACGTGATAAAAATTAATGGTTTATAAAAAAGATTGGCAAAATTAACAGCAGTGGTGCAATGGTTGATAACTAATTGAGACCCCCTGACAAGTTCTATCGTTTTCCCTTTAACGCAATTACGTCCATGAAAATAATCGGGCATATCCTCGTAATGTGACCTTGGATGAGCCGCTATTACTACTTCGAGGCCTGTCTTTGTTTCTAAACGGTCAAAAAAATCGTTAAGGATACCATAATACTTATACGGAGTCATGGGGGGGCGCTGCTTTTCTCTGATATAATCGGAATGAAACGGAAGAAACTGATCTAGAAATACTGCTATAGGCTTTTCACTACAAGTCTTATCTTTTGCACTTAAAAAAAGATCATAATCTAATGCATGGCCCCACAGAATTTCCGTACTTTTTGATACGGGATATCTATAGGCATGATATTTCTCTCCTCCGACAAAAAGCAGATCCGCTGGCTTCACGCCAAGGAATTTAAAGGGTAACTCCATAAATAAATTCTGCCATGGCGTTATGCGCCGGTAGCTAAGCATCCTCCTTAATGTTATATTTAGCATATTTTTTTTAACCACAGGTACCGGTATGGAATTCATAACTTCGAACGCGTAACGTGAACCTGATTTAAATAACGCCCTGTAAACCCCTAGACTATAAAAACGATAACCTACACAGTTTACAACAAAATCGGTTTTTGACAAATTTGATATCCTGCCAAATGCGTCCTCCTTATTTTTGAATATGACCGCCTTATCGTGATTAAACATTTCTGAATCTGTACTAGTTTGCGGCATATGAGGATGCAACGCTGGCGTTAAATCCCAGACCTCCACGTCAAATCCGTTGCTCCGCAAAAGGTCAATCCCATATCGTTGGTAATCTCGAAAATCAAATGATCTTTCTACAATAAATATTATTTTCTTAATCACTTTTTTTCCCATTGTCCATAAACATAAACTCGGCAAATTTAAAATCAATCCTTTTGTCTATATCTATTGAACTTTCTGCCGGCATTACATAGGCGAAAGCCTTCTTCCCAAAAAAACTCTTCCGTTGTTTTATATAGTCCCAGCGACTTAAAAAAATTGCACCATTCAATCTGTAAAACGGCGCTAACTCTTGTCTATTTTTGTTCACATGACCTTTTTTAATAAACCCTTTCATGCATTTATCCTTAGGCAAAATGTTCATCAGATAAGGGTGATGCTCCGCTTCACAGACCGAAATAATGGACTGGGCCTTTTTTAAAAATAACAATTCTATCGCGTTATCAATGTCTTTAGAAGTTCTAAGCGGAGAGGTGGGCTGAAGATATATTAACAAATCATAAGTTTTATCGTTCTTTTCCATCCACCCTATCGCATGCAAAATAACGTCCATCCCTGTGCTGCTATCTCTCGATAGCCCCTCGGGTCTTAAAAACGGCGTTTGGGCCCCATATCTTCTGGAGATTCCAGCTATCTCTTCGCTGTCTGTTGAAACAATTATCCTGTCAATATATTTACTCTTTTTTGCCTGTCCAATTGTCCAGGCAATTAAGGGCTTTCCCATTAACGGTTTTATATTTTTCTTTGGAATGCCTTTACTGCCATCTCTGGCAGGAATTAAACATAAAATTTTTTTATTTTTGTGCATAAAATTGATAAACCTTTATTCGTTATCTATAAAATATTTCTGAACCGTTATATTCCAGATATCAGGTTTTTTTAGTATTTTAATAAAGCATTCAGCGCTCTTACCATCGCCAAAATGGTATGAAGAGCCCTTTTTGAGCGCACGAATCTGCTCGATTGTTTTTAAGATTTCCGCTTTGTTTTCACGGACATTAATTATAGTCTTATACAAAAATCGATTATTCTGTCTGTTGCCGATGTTAATGGATGGCACAGAATATATAGGCGCCTCCCTTATTCCTGCGCTAGAGTTGCCAATGATAAACTCACAGTTTTTAAGAAAAACCAAAAAATATTCGAAACGCAACGAAGGAAAAATCCTAAAATGAGGATTGTTCCTGCGGAGTTCTAACTCTTCAATTATTATATCGCACCCTGGATCATTGTTAGGATATACCATGATATAATCCTTTTTGGAGTCATGAATTGCATCCATAACCTGGCGGAAATCATTAAATAAATTATGAAGATTGGTTGTAATGGGGTGATAAACAAATAAAGCGTATTCTTTTTCGAATGGGACATCATAGTATCTTTTAGCTTCCTCTAACGCAGGAAGAGATTCGGAAATCATCAGGTCTATATCTGGTGAACCGATAATATAAATATTGGAGGTATCTTCACCCATACGCATCAGCCTTTTCTTGGCCTCACCATTAGCCACAAAATGCACGTGCGCTAATTTTGAAACAGAATGACGAATAGATTCGTCAATAGTTCCCGAAACCTCACCACCTTCTATGTGGGCAACAAGAAAATTATTTAACGCGCCCGAAATTGCTCCGGCCAGAGCCTCAACTCGGTCTCCGTGAACTACAATCATATCGGGTTTTAATAGCTTTAAAGTGTTTCCCATGCCATTAACCGTATTGGCAAGGATAACATCCATAGAATCGTTGGACCTTTGATTGATGTAATATTGTATATTTTTAAAACCGCATTTTCTGACCTCATCCCAAGTGCTGCCATATTTAGGAAACATATGCATGCCTGTTACGAAAATATGTACCTCAAAGCCTTCTTCCTGTTCGAGGGCTCTCATTAAAGGCTTCAATTTACCAAAATCAGCGCGGGTAGAAGTAAGAAAAAGGACTTTTTTAATCAAGCGCATCCTCTATTATTTCCCATTTTTAAGTGTTACTATTTTGCGACCAACAAAGAAGTATTCTGTGGCTTGAAGAACGCCTAGTTCACACAAATAATGATCCATATCGCGAAGATACCTTGCCAGGATAGCGTTCTTACGCCTACCAAAACGTAATCCTCCTATTATCTCATGAAAAAACGCATATCTTTCCTGGTAAACAAGTTCTTTAAAGTTTCTTTTTAGGGCTGTGTACATTTCCAGATGGCCGGATTCATTATCATTGACGGACTGGACCTTTTTACCATGGGCGTCCTCATATCTACTTGCCCTCAAGACATCCCGCACCATCTTTTTACATTCAGATAGGCTAGAAGGAAAACTCAAGTTGCGATAATACCCTTTTCCTACGGAAAGCAACAATTGCACTAAGTGCATAAAAGCAGCGTTTCCTTCAGTAACCCTATCTCTTGTAGGCTCATGGACAATAACGATACCGCGGGGGTTCTTTAACGTAAACCGCTGATCCTTAAAATGATGCAGCGTGCCCAAAAAAATAACAACATCGTAAGTGCTTTTTTGCAAAATATCTGAAACCCTCAAAAAATCACCGTTAAGGTACTGAAGACTGGCTCTTTTATGCTTCCAGGGGTCACTATCGGCAAACTTCTTTGCAATTCTAATACATTCCGCTGAGATATCGATGCCCGTTACATGATAACCTGTCCTTGCAAGCTCTAGGGAAAGGTAACCCGGCCCACAACCCACCTCCAAAATATTAATGTTTGTTTTTCGTCTCGCTGAATATTTCTTAATGGCACTATTAATTAATTCAAACTGCTCCCCGAAATCCAGCTTTACATATGCGGGATCCCTCCACGGGCTATTATAAAAATATCGGCAAAATTTTGCCTGTCGCAGATCGGGAATATGACCATGGCTAACCCTTTCTAATGTCTGCTTGTCAAATGCCCGGGCTTCTTTCGCAATCCTGTTCCTATCTTGCATGGTGTCAATTCACCCTTTATTCTTTGTCAATCCAATCCCATCTTATTTGTGTATTTTTTTTAATACCAACCTTGGCCTTCTTATTGAAAAGTGTGTAATAATGATCTGCCTTTATCGGACCTGTTCCGGGACGTTTTACCCAGATATTATCGGCATTAAATAATTCGCCTGCCTTGATATCGCGTATAGCCACAACACAGGCATAGGCAAAATCAATGGTTGGCTGTTCTTCGGTAAGTATGGTTTTCCCATTGCCCAGTGCTTTGTGAATGGCCGTTGAACCGTATATCAATTCTTTTAATTCGTCCGGGTTGATCGAGATAGGCGTATCCGGTCCCGGCCAAGCTTTATCGGAAGTAAAATGTTTTTCTAAAATGCTGGCGCCTAAGGCTACTGCGGCCAGGCAGGTATAAATACCCATAGAGTGATCGCTTAAACCGATCACCGCTTCCGGGAAAGCTTTTGCCAACGTAGACAAGGCCCCGAGTCTTACCTTATCGTAAGGAGTAGGATAAACGGAGGTGCAGTGCATAAGCGCAAAAGGAATTTTTTCTTTTCTTAAGATCGCTACAGCTGGAGAAATTGTATCCACATCATTCATGCCTGTGCTCAATACAACCGGCTTGCGATAAGAAGCTATGTGCTGGACCAAGGGATAGTTGTTGCATTCCCCCGACCCGATCTTGTAAGCCACTACGCCCATTTTTTCAAGTCTTTCAGCGGCTGCGCGCGAAAAGGGTGTGTTTAAATATATCATCCCCCGGGATTCAACATGAGCTTTCAGGGCGCACTCTTCTTCTTCCGCTAAAGAGCACCTTGCCATAATATCCCAGATACTCTCTGTGGCGTTTCCCGGAATTACAGAGCGGGCCGCTGGAATCATTTCATCATCAACAACATGGCACTGGAACTTTACGCATTCACAACCTACCGAATAAGCATCATCAACCATTTTTATAGCTTTATCAAAATTACCTTCGTGGTTAATACCTATCTCGGCTATAACTAAAGGAGCGTATGCCTGTCCGATCTTCCGGCCACCGATCTGGATTTCGTTCATTTCTTCATTAACCCCACTCCAACTTCAAATTTTTCGTGCCATACACCATCCCTATCCTGTTCAAAAAGTTCCCGGTTATACCATTTGTCCATGACCTGCCAGAATTCCCTTACCGGCATACCGGTAAAACTGCGGAATGTATCCACAATCCCCTGGTCTAGATTTTTATCATACTGCTTCACATAAGGGATCATCTCGTCGCGTGTTTTTAAACCAACTCGTATCCAGCGCGAAGCCATTTCAGTTGCTGAAGCGTGGCCATATTTAGGATACTTAAGATATTGGTTTAATAGATACCCTATTGAATCTATCTGATTGAATTGCTCAATAGTGCCTTCCCGGGCATACTCATGCCCAAGGTGCTTGAATCCCCAGCGCTTGGCAACCTCATAATTATGGTACGAGTCCCATGGCATAAAATAACTAATGTAAATAGACTCAAGGCCAAAGGTCTCGCACTCTTTAATATCGGGCTGCCTTGCGGATTCTAGGTCTTTTGGCGTCAGGTCTCCATCCTCACACCAAATGTTAAAATCGATGGGCTTAACCACATCATTTAATGGCTGCAGCATCGCAGATGGGGTTTCTTTATTGTATTTGCCGCCGTACATATAATTTACATTTTCGCCGTAGACCAGTAACTTTAATCCCAGTTTCATTGCCATACGATATGGATATGCGTATATCAGCGCATCCGCATACCAAGTAGGCGAACCCAATTTCATGAAGGCTTTCTTAGCCATAATCCTGGTAACATGCCAATTTGGATTCAGAGCGATAACGTCGCAGTTAAAAACATCGGAAATATTTTCGAGATTCCTCCTGCCTGTCTCAGTCCAGTCGATATTGCCTACAGCCAATAAAATAGGGTTCATTTTCATCAGTTCCTTCATTACATATACCTGAAAGTGCGAGTCCTTTCCTCCTGAAATTGCGATCGCGCAATCATAACTATTGCCATTGCAGCCGCGATATTTATCACAAATTTCTGCTAATTCCTTCCTGCGCCTATTCCAGTCAGTTGTCATCTGTTTACTATAATTAATACATGGAGCACAAACACCATCAGCAAAAGTAATCCCCGGTCTCGTATCCGGCATAAGACATTTACTGCAATATCTCATTGTACCCCCCTTTGTTTTTGGTTTGTCGATTTAAAAATTATACCCTCATTCTCTGGCGAAAACATGGCATACACCTCGCCTCGCGAAAGATGCTTCGAAAAATACGGTATTAATGATTCCTTAAGGTCACCTCCGGGGTATCATTTCCCGATAAGATATCGCCGTCCATTATCAATAACGTTTTGGCGGCAACCCTTACTAGATGATCTATAACCATCTGCCTAATTTTTCTTGTTTCCTCAACGCTTGGGCCAATCAAAAAAGCAAAAACATGCGATACAATAAGATGATCAAAAGCTCCCGCGGGGTATGAGGCAAGATATTTAAAATCAACCACGCTGCCCACTTCTGCCGAGATTTTATTGTTATCTTTTAAAGCTGTTTGAACTATTTTTAATGCTTCTTCGCTGACATCAAACCCTTTAATTGAAGAGTTGGGATAACGGCTGACTAGTGCTTTAATATTCTGCCCTTTGCCGCACCCGGCATCAAGAAAGGTATCCCCATTTTTATATTCTAAAAGCGTCGGGTTGTGATCCAGATAATAAGAGATCCTGCCTGTCAATCCTTGATATACCTTAATACAATCTTCCGGTGAGAGTTGTTCGTAATTAAAATACCCCAGCCCGCCTTTTGTGTAGTGCCTTTTTAAAAATGCGCTGTATTTTTTAAGGGCGTATTTTGTAAAATTTGTTGCCCAGCTTCGCCTGGCAAAAAGCAGCAAATTGTATAGATAGGCAAATGGCAAATAAATAACGGACGGGCTGCCTATTTCTTTATTATTAAGCGCACTTAGCATCCTATTGTGCCTGAACCAGCGCAAATACCAAAACCACATAATCGCGCATGGCTTAAGCGCTATGGATATCAAAAATTCTGCTACTTTTTTAATTATTTTCTTCATTTAAATATGGCCAAGGGCAAATCAAATTCACACCTTATACCCTTTGTTTTACGAAATCCTTTTGCCTGTTTTTTTATATAAAATACTGCAAATACAAGTTCTTTATACGCCGTCACCGCTGAAACGGAAGGCCTGCCATAATATCCGTATGCGCCTATTAATTCCGGTCGCGGGGATAAGGCGCGGAATACCCCTAAGGCGTCCTTAAAGTTAAACACCACATAATTGGCTATTTCCGGATGTTGCTTTTTACCCGAAAAATTTATGTACTGAAAACTCTTGCCTATATCGCAGATGCTCTTGCCTGTCGTAAGCCTGAGCGAAATCACAAAATGCCCTCCGGGCTTGACCCTGGCCCAGCAGTATTTAATAATTCTTTTTGTCTCTACATTCCAATCGGCACAACTTAAAGAAACTACCAGATGATATTTTTTTTCCAGATTATAATTTAATACGTCATCAGCAATAAATTTGGCTGGCACGGATAATTTCCGGTGTTTCCTGGCCCATTCGATAACGTTATCATTGATATCAATACCGGTATATGATTTAAACGTAAAAATTTCTTCTAATGCCGCGCCAAGCCCGCCGCAGGCGCACCCCACATCCAGGATATCACCTAATGATCTGTCTTTAAGCGCTATTATCTGAAAAGCCCGCCTTTCAGAAGGGTAAAATTCTTCCCATCGTTGCCGGTTAACGCTGAAAAAATCCATCAGCTCTTTTGTTTTATACTTTAGATTGCGACTGGTTCTCTTTTTCATAGATCGTTTTAAATGCCCGCATAAAAACATACATTTGTTTTACGGGTCCTGCCGTAATCCTTATGCACCCGTTTATAGGAACCACGGCAAACGGCCCCTTTATATAAAAATTTTTTTCTTTTAAGCGCGCGATTATTTTTTTCGAGTCGATACCCGCAGGAAGACGCGCATATAAAAAATTCGCGCTGGTATCTGGAACATAGAATCCCATTTTTTTAAACTCAGATGAAAGATACTTGATCCCCCTTTTTACGTCTGCAACATAATTCGTCATAATACCAGGGTTATCCAGAAGATATTCCCCAAATTTTGCAGATATGGCTGTTATCTCATGCGTAAGCTTAACCTTATATAAATCTGTAATCACACTTTTATTACTTACTGTATAGCCGACTCTTAAAGAGGCTATACCAAATGCCTTGGAAAATGTCCGAACGATAACGAGATTATCAAATTTATAGATATGAGGAAGCATAGTTAAATTACAAAAATGATAATAGGCTTCATCTATAAGCACCAGCGCATGGTTATTGCGCGCGGTTTTAAGAACCTCAAGGAGCTGCGATTCTTCAAAACATGTCCCTGGATGATTTGGGTTCGCAATGATTATAAGTTTTGTCTTAGAATTTATAGCTTCAATAACTCTTTTTAGCGGTAATGTAAAATCTGCATTGTAAAAAACCTCTTTTTTTGCCGCCCCGAACATGCCACAATACACAGCATACATCTCATAGGTAGGCGGAAACATCACTACCTCATCGCCTTCTTCCACATAAACTTCAAATACCGCTTTTATAGCCGTATCCGAGCCGCTGCTTATAAGCACCTCCTGTCTGTCTACGCCAAGCCATTTTGAAAGCTTCTTATAAAACGGTTCCAATTCCGGATAGGCTACAATTTCATCCGGATCCATATTTTTCCATATCCTCTTCATGTGGCTTGCGGGAAAAGGTGTAGTGTGTTCATTTCTATCCAGCCTGAATATTTTGCCCGCCCGTCCTAAACTTGAGGGCGGGATCCTAAACAGCTTTTTAATGCAGGGTTTTGGTTCTATCATATACTGTTTATTTTTCTCGTGCTTTTTAACTGGGCAAGATATTCCCTGAAAAATATAAAAAGAAAATAAACCATGAAAACAATAAGGGTAACGGCAATAGCCCTTTTGAAGATATTTTTTGACATAGGAGCACCTTTAACGGCCGGGTCAAGGACCTTGGCCATAGGGCGCTGCGCCGTGACCTGAAGTTCTGCGTTTATTTTGTCTAAATTTGTTATGGCAAAGTTAGCTATTTTCTCTGTCATCTCCGGATCGGGTCCCTTTACCTCTACGGCAAAGCCGCCAGTTACGATATATGTATCCAAAATCCACCAGAACTTGGGATTCTCTTTAAGGTTAAAATATTCGTTTATATCCCGCCTCATGCGCGCGCTCTTTAACATTGAAAAAACGACATCGTCAGAACCGCTGCCTGCACCAATATTTAGAAAACTTAAATACTGCCCCACGCCGCCGGTCTGTCCACCTGCTTTCGGCGACAATATAATAGCGGTAGACCTATACGCCGTCGGTTGAAGGATACCTACAAAGATAGTGACAAATAAAACTATCAGCATCACAAATCCTATTCGCTTCCACTCTTTCTTATAAATATCCACGTAATGAAAAATGTTTATTTCATAATTCATAAATCCCCTCCCCTTTCTTTACAAAATGGAATGCGCGTCCGCACATGCACGCGCATGTTTCAGGAAATCTTTCAAAAAATACGGAAGGCGGCTGTAAAGCGAAAAAATAGCGTATTTGAGTTTTTTTGCGATATACGCCTTCTTAAAACCGCCCGGGGCGCCTGATATCTGAAGGTCGAACGTCAAGAACATATCCTTTATCTCTTTTTTCGAAAGGCCCGGTAGGTTAAGCGCCGAAACACCCTGTCCGATATAGCTGAACAGGCTGCTTTCTTTTTCAATGTACCCTTTTTCCCTGCAAAGCTCTCCGAGCGGAGTACCCGCGTACGGATAAAATACGGATACCTGCGCGTAGGTCGGCTTGATCAATTTATTCAGGTTTACGGTACTTTGAATGCTTTCTTTAGTCTCGCCCGGGAAACCTATCATGTTAAAAGACATCGTCTCGAGCCCGGCTTCTTTCGCGTAATTAAAAGCCGCTATGATCTGCTCGTCCCGCATGTTGCGGTTAAGGACCGTCCTCCTCAGTGTCTCGTCCCCGGATTCAATGCCTATATTAATCTTCCTGCATCCCGACCCCTTCAGCATCCTCGCGGTTTCACTGTCCAATAATTCAGGCCTCGTGTTACATGTATACGGAATACCGATATTATTTTTGTACTCGGCGCAAAATTCCCTGAACCACTGCGGTTTTTTATTGAAACAGTCGTCGTCAAAACTTAACATCTTAGATTTATATTTACCGAGAAATAATCTTATTTCTTCGATAGCTTTTGATACGCTCCTGTGCCGTATCATATTTCCTTTTCCTCTGAATATCCGGTGATATGTGGAATTGCAGCAATAGCTGCAGGAATACGGGCATCCTCTAGAAAACATAAAATTGGCATAGTTATGGAACACCGCCTGCGGATACTCCTGCCTGTCCGGGAACGGCAGTCCGTCAAGGTCATCTATTAACATACCGATATCATTTTTTATTACGCTACCCTTTCGATCCCTGAAATAAAAGCCGGCAGTATCCGTAAAATCCCTGCTTCGCTTACGCAAAAACCGTCTATATCAGGGCTTTCGGCCAGGGAGGAGGGGCATGATATTGCGTGGGGCGCGCCTACGAATATCGGCATATTTTTTAGGCCCGTAACGGAACGCATCTTCCGCGACAAGGTCTTTACGTACTGCCAGTAATTAGACGCACAGGAAAAACCGACCAGGTCGGCCTTAAAATCTGTTATGTCTTTTAATATCCGACGCGGGCCGGTATAATCATCCACGAGCATCAGGTGCACGCGGTGGCCGCGTTGTTTTAATACCGCTATCAGGGATGCTAGACCATGATTAAAACTGGTCATGTTCCCCTGGCACGGGTATATCATATATGCGTTCATATAACCTTATTATTATGCTGTTTGGACAGCTCCTGCTTCATAACGTTATATTCGGCTTCTTTTATCTGCATGAAATAATTCGCAAGGCGCCATTTCTCTTCGAGCCCCGCTTTTGTAAGTAGATACTGGACCTTCTGCAGCTTTCCGGAATTATAAGTGAAATTCTGGGCTTCTATGAAACCTTTTTTGATAAGTTCTTTTATAAGGTAGTTGGTTTTACCTAGTGAAATGCCTAATTTGTCCGAAACTGTACGTTGTGTAGCGGCTGGGTTCTCTTCCAGATGCCTGATGATATAGAAAGCTTCTTCTTTGGGCTTATTGTTTTGTTCAATCATTGAACACCATTATAATATCAAACCCTTTTTGCGTCAATGCCTTTCGATCTAGTCGAAATATTATACTATTTAAAAGAGGCTTACATTGTATTTATCGCTGCAATAGTAACAGCAGCGCCCAATGTAGCTTGATATAGAACTTGCACGAAATCTTTGAATACAAGTCCCGGTACCGTTCTGTATTTGAACTCTTCCGGAACAATGATAGCATCTCCTCTTTTTACCTTTACGGCCCTTACAAAGCTGCTTATCGTTTCTCCGTTTGCCCTGATGATGAAGATCCTGTTTACATCGGCATATTTTGTAACCCCGCCTGTTCTCTGTATATAATAATCTATACCTTTGCCTTCGCTGAATGTAACCACGCCGGCCCCGTAGACGTTCCAAAGCACCTGGACGGTTGAGGGGTAGATAGGGATAGATAAAGTATCCCCGTCTTCGATAGTGATGTCATATTCACTGTTTTCAAATTTGTTCATACCACTAAGCCTGATTAACACCCGTCCAGGCATATCTACCGACTCCAGCTGCTGCATAAGATTTTTTCTGTATTCAATCAGCTTGTTCCTTGAGTCCGCCTGGGCCGGTGTAAGCCCTACCGCCATCGAAGACTGCTCCTGCAGCAAAGCCTTTTGTTCTGATTCTATGTAGGTCTTCAGCATTCTTTGTTGCGCGACCCTTACGCTTTCCCTTGTGAAAATACAACCGTCCAAAAATGCCTTGTCCGTAAAACCTCCCGCCCTTTTAATGACCGCGCTGAGTTTTGCGCCTTTTTCAACAGCATATTTGCCGGGGTACTTAAACTCACCGGATACGGTAATTATAAACTGCTCGCCTTTTGTGGTGTCTTCGCGCACGAATAAATGGTCCCCTTCTTCCAGGACTACATCGTTTTTAGTGGCCTGCTCTATGTCCTTTGACATCACCTGGCCTAAATCAACATTGAACACCTTGGGGCCGGAATCGGCAAAGCTTCTGAATAGTTCGGCATTCGATAAAAGCGCGCTGCTTTTTAACCCGCCCGCCCTGAATACCAGGTCGCTTGCTTTCATATTTTCCGTGAGTTCGTATTTGCCAGGATTATTGACAGCACCGTCAATAGCCACGAAAAGATTAGGCATAACCTCTTTTCTCGAATATATCGTGACCGTATCCCATTCCTTAAGCGTTATATTGGCCTCTTCCCTGTTGTCCATAAGGTCCATCAGGCTGATAGGCATTATCTCCCTTGTCTGGTCGCCCTTGAACCTGGAGACCTCGGCGCGCTTCAGGTATGTGCCAGGCAATATTCCGCCGGCCTTATCTATGAGGTCCTTAAGCCGCATGCCTTGCTTAAGCTCGTAATCACCCGGCCTCAGGATGTTTCCGGAAATCGACACGAAATTATACCGAATAGGCGTAATCGGGAATATCAGGATTAAATCTCCGTCCTGTAATTCAAGATTATTGTCGGAATTTTTTAAATCGGAGAGGGATTTAAACTCCAGATCCACAACTACTTTTCTCAGGTGTTCCTGTATCCTTTCAAGTTGGATCCGCTGTAAATAACTCACTGAAGAAAAACCGCCTGCCATATCTATCATGTCGCTCAATTTGATCTTGTCTTTAAGTTCGTAGATGGCAGGGCGCTTTACGTTACCGGCTACGCCGACTACGTCGCCTATCGGGGGTATAAATATTGTATCGCCCGACTCAAGTTTATAGTCCTGGCTGTTATCCCCCTTGAGCAGTATATTGTAAAGATCAACCGGCATATCGGCCGAGCCTTTCCGCACAAGTTTAATATTGCGCATCGAGCCTATTTTAGACGGCCCGCCGGCGGCATAGAGGGCGTGGAACGTATTTGATAAAGCACTTATTGTGTAGGCGCCCGGTTTTTGGGACTCTCCCAATACAAAAACTTTTATACCGCGCAGCCTGCCCATAGAAACGCTGACCTCGATATTTGTATACGCCTTAAGCAGATTCTCTTTGATCAGTTTCTCGGCGTCGCTGAATTTTACGCCCCATAGATATAATGGGCCAACCTTTGGAAGCAGCACCTTACCTTCAGAATCAATGGTAAGCGGGAAAACCTCCTGTATCTGCCCCCAGACAGAGACCTTTAGCATATCGCCCGGGCCAAGTATATAGTCGTTTATTACGGGTATTTCCGCGGGCGTGGAGAATATAGAAAGTCCGCCTTCGCTACCTCCTCCCGCAACCGACATTTTATCCTGCTGACCCGTGCCGAGCAGAACATTTAATAGCTTATTCCCGCTTTCACCGGTTGCCTGTGCCCCCTGGTCTTTTTGTTCTTTCTCTTGGCTTATTTTTTCAACTGGTTTAAACATGTCATACCCGAATTGTTTCATTGCTGTTGAAACGCTTAGGGGGATGTGTTCCGAGAACATTTGCTCAATCCGTGAAGGTTTCTCTTCAGGCGCAAACCGTTGCGCAATGCCGGTTACCTGGGAAACCATTGTTGGCAACGCCGCATCTCCTAAGCCGTTGCCTGAGGTAGTTTGTTTCATGGCGGAACCGATACCGCTACTACTTAAACCGGACGCCATGCCTTGTTGAGGAATAATCAGCTCAGGGGTGGGGAAAAATTTTGTCCCATCATAGGGGCAGGTTAATTCTTTAAGATTCGTAGGGTCTACATATGCCTTAAAAGTCCTATTGTCGGCGGGGCATATCACGGTCTGCAGATTTGCCCATGCCAATATCGCCGGCCTGAAACCCTCTGCCTTGAAATAGAATTTACGTTTGTCATAAGGGCAGGTCAGCACCTGGGACTGGCCCGATAATAGCGCCTTTACGTCTATATAACTTTTGAATTCCCGGCCACAGTTCGGGCAGCGGATCGTCTCATATTGCAGTTCCTGCTCAGTAGTGCCGGCGATCTGGGGGTAAAATTCCGTGCCGTCATAGGGGCAGATTACTTTCTTGATACCTTTTTTTAACTCTATGTCGTTGGGGTCCACTCCTATTTCAAACTGCCGTTCACAGGCGGGACACGTAAACTTCCTATACGCCTCTTCCCCGTTGCTAAGCTTTTCCAGATTTTTTGTTGTCTCTTCCAGCTGGGCGCTTATCTCGTTTATATCATTTTGTTGGGCCAGCAGCGACAATGGCTGAGAGAACAAAAAAGAACATATTACGCTGAAAACCAAAATCTTTTTTTTCATCATTCCTCCCAATTTCTATCGTTTACATTCTGAAATTGATCCCGAGCCTTTGAGTCTCTCATGCAAGGCGAGGGACATTAAAATTTAAAATCCACCTCTGTCAAAAAAATATTATTCTGGGATCTTTTGCCGGATTCATAACCAAAATCCCTGTAATCCTCAAACTCGTACCTTAGCGCGAATAGAACGGCATCAAAATGGCACCATGTGATATCAGCTACGATCTGCGTCCGTTTCTCCGTAACATCCAGGCTTATCCCGTGCCTTTCCAGATCCAGCTGTGCGCCGACCTTTACAAAATTAAAAAATGGAGTGGTCAAAAAAGGCACCTCCTTTGAAAGCCTTAAAAACAGATCGTCGGCATCTCCGCCCATATGGTGCCCGATGATCTCGCCTTTGTAGGTATAAGCCGTGCCGGTACCTGCTGCATCGTATATCCCGTGGTTGTACCAGCCGGATTTATTCTTTGCATATTCAACCCTGAGATCGGTTCCGTCATTATTTAAAACATCTGTCAAAAACATGCCGGTTAAAAAGCCCGGCGATTCATTTTCCCAGGGGGCAAATTTATCTTCGCCGGCCCATTCTCCGTAAAGCTCTACACCTGACGCGATACGCGCTTCCGGCCTCAGCGGAATTGCAAGGCGCGCACCGAATGATGCAAGCTGGTCAGCGTTATTTTTATCAGTATCCTGATTCAAGTCGTTCGTTCCGGTAAATATACGCATATAATCATGGAAATGAAGCTTAGGCCTGCCTTTGCCGCCAAAAATGGCCGTGCGGTTTGCGCTCAATGTCAGGCAGCGCAGGGGTGAATACTCCAGGCGCAACCCCCCGAATTTCGGCTTTTGAACGGTCCTGTCTTTTTCAAGCTGGCTTACGAAAAAATCCACGCCGAAAGAGCCTATTTTTTCTAAACCCCAGGGCAGCCTGAAATTTTTGATCGTCTGGAACCTTACAAGGTCTAACGGTTTGGCGTTATTACTAAGCAGCATGGAACCGTGATAACCCGGCCCCCACCACATGGCGCTCCTGCCCGCCGTTAATTCTAAATTAGAAACAGAGAATTTAGCCGCAAGTTCTTCAAAAAACAGCTGATTGCCAGAATCCGTAAGCCTGAATTCGGGAGTGGCGCTTAATGTAGCCATGTCGTGTATCGTGGCCCAGGGATATGCCCTGACCCTCAAGTTATAACCGTCCCGGAGCCTTAGGCCGTTTTCGTTTTCCAGCAACGTATCTTTGCGCGAACCTACCTTCGCGTAACGGTGTTCTGTCTTAACGGGAGAGCCGGCGTTCATTTTGATATATTTATCCAAAACAGTGGCCTCATCTGAGCTTTTCAGCTGGGCTGCCGTTGCCCCCACCAGCACAAGCTCCTGTCGGAATTCATCCATAAGCCTGTATAGCATCTTCTGAAGATATTCTATGTAATCCCTGTCAAGGGCAAGGTGCAGCGGCAGGTTTTCGTCTTCAACATTGTCCATGGCCTCTTTTATCTTATAGGCCATCTGGACCCTTGACATCGGCTTGACATCCAGGCCGGAGGTGCTCATAAGCCCTCCTATTGAAAGCTTTTCAAGCACTTCATAGGACCAGTGCCCTACAGGTACATCTGCGGAAGAATAAGACAAGGCCGGGTTTAAAAACAGGTTTAGATTAAATATAGCAATAATTAGGAGGATTAAAAAAAGCTTACTCATGATCTGCATTTTAACCAGAGATCTTTCTAAAATAATTTATAGTTTCGGTCAGCCCTTCTTCCAGGCCTACTTTCGGTTTCCACTTTAAAAGCGCGCTTGCCTTTTTTATATCCGGCTGACGCGTTTTGGGATCATCCTGAGGAAGCGGTTTATATACGATCTTGCTTTTACTCTCTGAAATTTTTATAATCTCTTTAGCAAGTTTCAGAATGGTCATTTCATTCGGGTTTCCGATATTCACGGGTTCGTTAATGCTAGAGTTCATAAGCCTATATAGCCCGTCTACCAGGTCAGTAACATAGCAGAAACGCCTGGTCTGTCGGCCCTTCCCGTATACGGTAATAGGTTTATTTTTAAGGGCCTTGCTTACAAAATTTGGTATTGCCCTGCCGTCTTCTTTCCGCATCCTTGGGCCGTAGGTATTAAAAATACGGACTATCTTGGTATCTATCTTATGGACCCTGTGGTAAGCCATTGTTATCGCTTCTGCAAACCGTTTTGCCTCATCATATACTCCTCTTGGCCCTACGGGGTTTACATTGCCCCAGTATGATTCGGGCTGCGGATGTATTAGCGGATCTCCGTATACCTCGCTTGTAGAGGCCAAAAGGAACCTGGCGCCTTTTGCCTTGGCTGTTTGTATTGGAAACTTTAGATAGTCTACCGGGCTTGCGGGCGAGGCAAAATGGAGCACACAATAAATATTTCCTTTTATCGTTATATAGCGCGAAACATTATGTTTGACAAATTCAAATTTAGGATGCTTAAAAAGGTGAGAGACATTAGAGAGGCTGCCTGTTATAAGGTTATCCATACATATAACCTTAAACCCTTTTTGCAAAAGAAACTCGCAAAGGTAAGAACCGATAAAACCTGCGCCGCCGGTTATTAGTATGGTTTTTGATCTCATGGTGGTATTATATTATGATATTACCAATAGAAGCGAGAGATATATTATAATATTTAGGCGGGATTAGTCAAGAAAAATTATATCGGATACATGCATCAGGCAAACCAGGCCAGGGTCTTCTTAAGTCCGTCTTCAAAACCCACCTTAGGTGTTATGCCGAGATACTTTTTTAGCCTGCTGATATCCGCTTTGGTTTTCCTGGCATCGCCCTTTCTGGCCGGCCCGAAAACCGGTTTTATATCTTTTCCGATGAATTTATTCAGCGCTGTTATGATATCTAATACAGAATAACTGCCGCCGCATCCGACATTAATGACCTGCCCTGAAGCGCCTTTTGCAACTATTGCCCGCAGATTAGCTTCTACAACATTCGCAACATAGGTAAAATCGCGCGATTGTTTTCCGTCTCCGTCAACAACGGGCCGCTGGCCCCTTACCATTTTGTAAATAAATATCGGGATCACGGCCGAATATTTCGATTCAGGATTTTGCCTGGGCCCGAAAACGTTGAAATACCTTAAGCCTACCGTCTCAAGCCCGCACGTGGCCGTGTAAACTTTGCAATAATGCTCGCCGGCCAATTTTGACGCGCCATACGGCGAAAGCGGGAACAAATCATCCTCTTCCCTTTGGGGAAATTTAATAACATCGCCGTAGACAGAGCTGCTGGACGCGTATACTACGCGTTTAACTTTCGCTTTATGCGCCGCGATCAAGACATTGAGCGTCCCATTAACGTTTGTCTCGGTACAAAGCGTCGGGTCCTCGACGGATTTTGGCACAGACCTGAACGCAGCCTGGTGTATTACATAGTCTATCCCTTTGGTGATCTTAACCATAAGGTTCAGATCCCTGATGTCGCCTTTTACCAATTCTATCTTGCCTGAAAGGTGTTTAAGATTTTCGCGGCGGCCGGTAATGAAACTGTCAACCACTTTAACACGTTGCCCGCGTCTGACCAACTCATCCACGATATTTGACCCTATAAATCCCGCCCCGCCCGTAACCAGATACGTTTTTTTCACCCCGCACCTTCTTTCTTATTCAAACTCTTCTTGAGTCTAATCTTCAATTGTGTAAATCCTTTTCCAAAATGCTTCAAAGTTTTTTCACGTATTTTAGCATCTTCCAACGAAATAAAGCTTTCATAGTAAATTAATTCCCATGGCATATATTTCCTCGTATATTCAACCGACCCTGTATTATGCTCTTTAAATCGCCGATTGATATCTTTTGTATATCCAATATAAAAACTATCGTTCTTCTCACTTCTCAGAAGGTATACGTAATACATTTTGAATATACAGAAGGTGCGGGGTTCATAGCCTCACCAGGTTTTTTGCCTCAATGTTTTTATAGATATTTCTTGTGTCAAACACCATTTTGGAATTCTTTAAAATTTCTTCATAGTCTATTGACGAGTGATCAGTAATTATAACTACGCAGTCCTCTTTTTTGAATATCGCCGGTTTCCATTTTGTTGAATAAAGCGTTTTCCCGTCAATATTTATCCTGGGCGCGTATGGATCGAAATACGACACTGTAACCCCTTTCTTCATCAGGTCTCTTATGATCTCCATTGCCGGCGATTCCCGCATATCGTTTACGTCCCGTTTATACGTAACCCCCACGATCAGAACCTTAGAACCTAAAAGAGATTTTTTAAATCCATTAAGGATCTCGCCAATGCGTTTTACTACATATTCCGGCATGTAGGAATTCACCATATCGGCAAGTTCAATAAATCTCGCCTCAAAACCATACGCGCGCGCTTTCCAGGAAAGATACAGGGGATCAATGGGGATACAGTGTCCGCCCAGGCCCGGCCCGGGATAAAACGGCATGAATCCGAACGGCTTCGTCTTTGCGGCGTCAATGACTTCCCAGACATTAATGCCAAGCTTATTCGACATAAGGGCTATCTCGTTGACAAGGCCGATGTTAACGCTGCGGAACGTATTTTCAAGCAGCTTTACCATTTCGGCTGCCTTGCTGGATGAAACCGTCAGGACTTCTTTCATAACCTGGCTATACAAGGTTTTCGCAAGATCAGACGATTTTTTTGTTACGCCGCCCACGATCTTGGGTATATCCCTTGTCTTGAACTTTAAATTGCCCGGGTCAACTCTTTCCGGAGAGAAGGCGAGAAAAAAATCCTTGTCTATATTCATGCCGCTTTTCCCCAGGATCGGCAGCACCACCTCCTCTGTAGTGCCCGGATATGTAGTGCTTTCAAGGATAACCAGCTGGCCTTTTTTGCTATTGGCTGCGATCTGTTCCGCAGCTGATATAATGTATGAAATATCGGGTTCTTTTGTTTTCCTTAACGGGGTGGGAACACAAATTATGACCGCATCCAGCTTTTTTATCGCGCCGTAATCGGTTGTCGCGTAAAAAAGCCCGGCGCTGACAACGGCCCTCACATCCTCGCTGGTAACATCCAGGATATAGCTTCGTTTCTGTTTAAGCGAGGCGACCTTTGTCTTATCCACATCTATCCCGACGACATCAAAGCCCTTTTTGGCAAATTCAACCGCAAGCGGAAGCCCTACGTAACCAAGGCCTATAATACCTATCTTTGCTTCCTTTTCCTGGATCTTCTTTTTCAATATATTTTCCATTTTATCCTTTAAGTTTTTTCCACCATTCTGTATTTTCTTCATACCACTCAACTGTTTCCTTCAGGGCGGCCCTGAATCCGCGCCGCGGTGCCCAGCCCAGTTCTTTTTTTATTTTTCCGCAGTCAAGGCCGTATCGTTTGTCATGGCCGGGCCTGTCCTTTACGAATTTTATAAGGCTCTTGGGTTTTCTCATCAGGCCCAGGATCGCGTAAGTAAGCGCCATGTTCGTGAGTTCGTTGCCGCCGCCGATATTATAAACTTCACCGGCAAGGCCTTTATGCAAAACCAGGTCTATGGCGCTGCAATTATCTTCTACGTACAGCCAATCCCTCACATTTAAGCCGTCCGCGTAAACCGGCAGCTTCCTGTTTTCCAGCGCATTCGTAACAAAAAGCGGGATCACTTTTTCCGGGTATTGATACGGCCCGAAATTATTGGAACTCCTCGTAATAACAACCTGCATTTTATAGGTCACAAAATACGACCTGCATAAAAGATCTGCGCCTTCCTTGCTGGCAGCATACTGGCTGTTGGGCCTGAGCGGATCCGGTTCCTTGAATTCTCCGACGGAAATACTGCCATAAACTTCGTCAGTTGATATTTGAACAAACCGTTTAATGCTGTTCCTCCTGACCGCCTCAAGAATAGAATATACGCCGTAAACATTGGTCTTTACAAAGCTTGCAGGGTCCTTAATGGATCTGTCAACGTGGGTTTCGGCCGCAAAATTTATCACTGCATCCGCACCCTTTGACAATTTTAAAACTATTTTTTCGTCGCAGATATCCCCTTTGACAAATCTATAATTATTTTTTTTCTCCAGGTCTTTAATGTTGTCAAGGTTCACGATTTTATAGCCCGGATGTTTTTTCAGGATATACCTGATAAAATTTGAGCCTATAAAACCGCACCCGCCGGTAACTAATAGTTTCATTTTAGCCCTTCCTTTATTGTCTTCACGATAAATTCCTGCTCTTCCTGTTTTAGTTCAGGATACATAGGTATTGCGAGCGTCTCGCCGCACGCCTTTTCTGCTTCGGGAAAATCACCTTTTTTATATCCCAGGTATTCAAAGCACTCCTGCAGGTGCAGCGGCACAGGATAATAGGTCCTTGCGTCAACGCCTTTCTCGTTAAGGCTCTTTTCAATGCGGTCTTTTTGGCCTTTATCCTTGAACCGGAGCACGTATAAATGATAGATATGAAATTTATCCTTTGCGACAAACGGCGTAATGACGCCTGCACTGCGCAGCTCCTTATCGTAAAACCCCGCTAATTGCTGCCTTTTTTTATTCCACCCGTCGATATATTTAAGCTTTACGCTTAATACCGCGGCCTGAATAGTATCCATGCGGCTGTTATGGCCTATGACCGAATGCTGGTATTTCTTTTTCTCGCCCTGATTGCGGTAGATCTTCACTAAACCAGCCGTTTGGCTGTCGTTAGTTACGACCAAGCCGGCATCGCCGTAAGCACCTAAATTCTTGCCGGGATAAAAACTAAAACAGCCGCTATCGCCGATGCTGCCGGCCTTCCTACCCTTGTCGCTTGCGCCGAACGCCTGCGCCGCATCCTCGATCACTTTTAAATTGTACTTTTTCGCAATAGCCAGGATATCGTCCATCTCCGCCATCTGCCCGTAGAGATGAACAGGAATAACCGCTTTAACCCTATGACCCTTTGTCCCTAAGACCCTAAGAACCCCCTCCAATTTCTCAGGCGAGATATTATACGTCCTCGGGTCAATATCGCAGAAAACCGGTTTTGCCCCGCACCGCGCTATGGCGCCCGCAGTGGCGTAATATGTAAATGCCGGCGTAATAACGCTATCACCTGATTTTATTCCATAGGCATTTAAAGCCAAAAGTAATGCATCCGATCCGTTCCCGACGGAAACGGCATATTTGCTTTTGGTATACTGCGCGGCTTCTTCTTCAAACTTTTTGACTTCCGCGCCCATTACAAACTGGCCGCTATCCAGGGCCTTTTCGACAGCTTCCATTACTTCTTTTTTTACGCTTAGATATTGCCCTTTTAAATCTACGATCGGTATCATCTATTTCTTTTTCCCGCCCTTAAGCCTTGCAACCAGATTATTCGCTTTCAAAAGCGAATCAACCGTGCCTGAATCGGTCCACCAGCCGTCCAGGAAATCATACGTGAGCTGGCCTTTTTTAATATAGGCGTTATTCACGTCGGTTATCTCCAGCTCTCCCCTGCCCGAAGGTTTAAGCGAACGCGCAATGTCAAAGACCTTGCTGTCATACATATAGATGCCGGTAACGATATAATCGGATTTTGGTTTCTTTGGCTTTTCTTCTATCGAAACAACCTTGCCATTTTTTATCTCGGCTACGCCGAAACGCTGCGGGTCGCTTACCTTTTTAAGCAGGATGCGCGCGCCCTGCCTTTGTTTTTTAAACCGCTCAACCTGTTTTCTTATGCTCTTTTCAATAATGTTGTCGCCAAGGATAACTACAAGTTTATCGTCACCTACAAGGTGTTCCGCCAATTTTAGCGCGTCCGCGATCCCGCCTTCGCCCTCTTGATATGCGTAATGAAGGTGGTTCAGACCGAATTCCTGGCCGTTCCCAAGAAGCCTTAAGAATTCGCCTGCGTGATTGCCACCTGTTACGACAACAATTTCTTTAATGCCGGCATCAACAAGCGTTTCTATCGGATAATAGATCATCGGTTTATTATAAATAGGGAGAAGATGTTTATTGGTGATTTTTGTCAACGGGTATAGCCGTTTCCCCAAGCCTCCTGCCAATACTATGCCTTTCACCCAGCCCCTCCTTCTTTCAGTAATGGTTTTAAGGTCCATTTAAGTCTATTTTTAAGTTTTTGTACACTGCTGCCATGTTGTTTTAACATATTTTCTCGTTCAAAGGCATCCTTTTTAGAGCTATACGCTTCATAATATACCAATTCAACAGGTAAATATTTCTTTGTTGAATAATTTTTTCCTGAATTATGTTCAGCCAAACGTTTTTTTAGGTCTGACGTGCATCCAGTATATAGCCATTTCGTTTGTGGGCTCCTTAGCATATATACATAGTAAAATTTAGGAGGGGCTGGGTTCATGGTTTCCTCCAATCGTACGGGATATCATTATCATAAGCGTCTATCCTGTATTCGTCCGGCTTTTTCGGATCATACGGATGCGTGACGGTATTTATCACGATCGCTTCTTTATCGCCTACGCATTTAAAGCCGTGATAAACTAAAGGCGGGATCTGAACCAGTATCGGGTTTTCATCCGAACTCACAATAAACTCCTCAACTGCCTTAAACGTTTTTGAGTTCGGCCTTGCGTCATACAGCCCCAGCCGCATCCTGCCTGCCACGCACGTAAAATTATCCGTCTGCTTTTTGTGATAATGCCACGCCTTTACCACGCCAGGATATGCGGTCGTCATATAAACCTGGCCGAATTTTACAAAAATATCCTCATCCTTGCGCAATATTTCCATGAGGCGGCCGCGTTCATCCGGAATAATCTTTAATTTCTTAATTTTCACACCTTCTATCATAATTTCTCCACGATTATTTATTGCAACCATTCTTTTAGGTCGCTACTCAGTTTCATCACTCTGTGGGACAGGTTCCTTAGCTTCTGTGTATTATTTGGGTTGGAACCAGTCCCGACTGTCAATCTCGGTCGTGCCTTCGTTATTTCCTGCCCATACAAATGTACTTAAACCCTGCCTTTTTCATTGCCTCCGGGTCATATATATTCCGCCCGTCGATGATCAGCGGCTGTTTCAGCAGCTTCTTTACCTTTTTTAGGTCAAGTTCTTTAAACTCGTTCCATTCCGTTGCGATCACCAGGCAATCCGACCCATCAGCCGCGTCATACGCATCCCTGCAGAATTTTACGCCTTTCAGGGTTTTTTTGGCTTTCCCCATTGCGTGCGGGTCAAAAGCCTTTATCTTCGCGCCTTCGGAAATAAGCGCCTCGATTATCTCGAGGGCCGGGGCGAATCTTATGTCATCCGTATTGGGCTTAAATGCGAGGCCCAGAAGGCCGATCTGTTTTCCTTTCACGATCCAGAGGCTGTCTTCTATTTTTTTTACAAAAAGCCTTTTCTGGTATTCGTTTATGCGCTCCACTTCCTTGAGGAGGCCGAAATCATACCCGAGCTTTTCCGATATCCTTATAAACGCGGACACATCCTTGGGAAAACAAAATCCGCCGTAGCCTATACCGGCGTTCAGGAAACTTTTCCCAATGCGTTTGTCAAGGCCCATTGCCGCCGCTACTTTTTGTATGTCCGCGCATGCCTTTTCGCAAACATTGCTTATTGCGTTTATAAACGATATCTTCGCCGCCAAAAACGAGTTCGAGGCGTGCTTTATTATCTCGGCGCTTTTTATATCAGTAACCACGATAGGCGCGCCCAGCGGCCTGTACAGATCCAGCAAAAGCTCTTTTGCCTTCTTTGATTCAACGCCTATCACGATCCTGTCCGGTTTCATGAAATCGCCGATCGCCTGGCCCTCCCGCAAAAACTCCGGGTTGGAAGCAACGTCAAACGCTACCT